>JANOIJ010000046.1:0-22236 GCA_031407575.1 Gemmatimonadaceae bacterium
CGGCTCCTCCCCTGTTCCGCCAGCCCAGCCAACCAACGACGAGGACGACTAGCAGCATCATGAGTCCGAGCTGCAGCGTCCGGTCGGTTCGCGGTTGATGCGGCATTGCACACTCTCGGAGGGACGTGAGCGTCGAAGGCGCAGCACACGAGTGACGCGCGCCCGACGACGCTCGTCGTTGTAGGAGCCACGACAATGCTGGCGCGGCACGTGGGCCACGGGTACGTTCACAATCCTACCTGCGCGCGACCGTTCCCGAGACATCCGCTTCGCCCATGCAGACTGCCGCGCTTGCTCGCGGGTCTCACCAGACGTTGAATCGATACGAGGTCAAGTACCTCGTGGATACGCGCCGGATTCCTGAGTTGGTGCAGGACTTCTCGCCCTACACACGCCGCGATCCTCACTCGTCGGAATGGGGCTATCCGATTCACTCGGTCTACTGGGACAGCGCCGACCTCAGGTTCTTCTGGGAAAAGATCGAGGGGATGAGCGTGCGTCGGAAGCTGCGCTTTCGCCGCTACGGCGATTCAAGCGACGTGATCGTCGAGATCAAGTCCCGGGAAGACCGGACACTGCACAAGCAGCGCCTGCGCTGGCCGCATGACAGGGTCTCCGAGACGTTCGGCGACGGCCATGGAACGGTCAATTGGGATATGGTCGGCGAGGACCCCGTCGCGCAGGAAGTCGCACTCATGATCGAGCGATTCAGCCTGCGCCCGAAGATCGCCATCCGCTATCGGCGCCGCGCCTTCTTTGGTGCGTTCGACCCTGAGCTTCGCGTCACGTTCGATGGCCGAGTGCAATACCACCCGTCCGACTTCTCGCTCGAGCGTCCGTTCGAGGAGGGGCACGACATCCTCGATCCGCGGATCAGCATCCTCGAGATCAAGTATGATCATCGCGCGCCGCTCTGGCTGACGAAATCGATCTGCCGGCACGGCTTGCAGATCGTCCGCATGTCGAAGTACTGCTCCGCCATTGACCGGCGCTATTTCGGCGGCGAGAACACCTGACCTGAAATTGGAGGAGAAGTGAACGAATTTCTGCGCCAGGCGGCGCCGACCGGCGCCACCTTTGGCTTGATTGAAGTCTTTGTAGCGCTCGGGCTGAGCTTCGCGCTCTGCCTGATTCTCGTGTACTTCTACCGCGTCTCGCATCGCGGGCTGTCCTACTCGGTGTCCTTCGTGCACGCCATGGTGCTGCTCGGCGTCACGGTCGCGATGATCATGCTGATCATCGGCAGCAACATTGCGCGCGCGTTCACGCTGGTCGGCGCGCTGTCCATCATCCGCTTTCGCAATCCCATCAAGGATTCGCGCGACGTCGCCTTCATCTTCATGGCGATGGCCATCGGCATGTCGGTGGGGACGGGCTTCTATCTCGCCGCGGTGGTGTTCACGCTGTTCGCGTGCTTCATGGCCTATGTGCTGACGCGATTCGAGATCGGCTCGTCCTCACGGCGTGAGCAACTGCTCAAGCTGCAGGTGCCAGCGTCGCTCGAGTACGAGACGGTCTTCAACGAGCTGTTTTACCGCTCGCTCAAGGAGCACGCGCTGCTGAGCCTCGAGACCCAGCGGGATGGCAGCCTGCTCGAGGTGATCTACTCCATCGAGCTCAAGCCCGGCGTATCCGATGCGGCCTTCCTCAACGACCTTCGTGCGATTGCCGGCGGGGGCAAGGTCACTCTCCTGACGGGACAGGAAAACGTCGACGTCTGATGGCGACATCCGTCGTACCTCCCGCGTGGCAGGACTTCTTCCGGCGACACGAGCGCACCGTTGCGGCCACCTGGCTTGCCCTGTCGCTGCTGGTCATGGCCGTCGTCATCGTGCGCCCCACGCGGGTCGCGCTGCTCACCCGTAGCCAGCAGGTCGCTGACCTGTGGGACGCGCGGTGGGAGCGGCGGTTGCAAGCGGGAGAAGACCTCGTCACCGCCGGCAAGTTCGAGGAAGCGTCGGTCTACCTCACCAGACTCGACGCCGAGTATCCTGCGCCACACGCGCGCTATGGGCGGGACAAGGAGCGCGAGCACCTGCTTCGCCTCCTTGCGCAGAGCTACGAAGGGCAAGGCAAGACCGCGCGGACGATGGACGCGTGGACGCGACTCACCCAATTCGATTCGCTCAATCACGCCAACCACATGGGCTACGCACAGGCGGCCGAGCGGTTGCTGAGCGGGTGGGCGCTGGCGCCAGAAGCGCGCGACGGATTCGAGAAGGTGCTCACACTGCTCCCGAGTCACCTGCCCGCGCTGCGCGGGTTCATCGACTACTACATGGATCGCGGCGAGTTCCCGCCGGTGGTCGCGGCGTATCGCACGTACATCGACTCGTTCCTGCTCGATGGCGTGACGATCACCGTTGGAGACAGCGCGATCGTCGTCCCCGTGCAGGTGGATGGCCGGCCGCACGACGTGGAGGCCACGCTGCCGGTGCCTGCGGGATGGCGTGGCAACCTGGTGCTGGCCGGCGCCTTTCCAATGGCGGTCGAACGGATCGCGATCGTCGAGGCGGCCAGGGTTGGAAGCGCATCGCCGCGCACACTTCGCGAGCTCGACCTGTCAGGGCTCTCGGCAGAGGGAATGACGCGAAGCGGCGACGCCTGGATCCCAACGCAGGCGTCGGCCAGCCTGCGCGTCCCGATGGACGGCAGTGCCCCGGCGGGCTCGCGGGTGCTGCTGCGGGTTCGCGTGTTCAAGCTCATCGATGCGTCGCTCCTGGCGCAGGTGGTCAAGAGCCATCGAAACACGCTCGACGCAACGGGACTCGCGGAGACGCAGGCGCGCAGCGCGGCGTTCAAGTCGGCGGCGGCGGCGGATAGCGCCTTTGGGCGGATTGGGTGGTTGAGCGGCGGACAGTATGTGCGAGGTGCGCGGTGACCACCGCCGCGGTGCCCGCCCCGGTTCCGAGCAAGGCGTCGCTCTTCCGCCGCGTGTGGCGTCAGCTTCGGCTGCGCGACGCCGTGCTCTTGACGATGGTTCCGTTGACGCTGGTCGTGCTCCTCTTCGCGGCGTCGGTGCGCGGATACCTCAAGTCGCGCCTCTTCGACGACTGGTTTGCGCGCCAGCAGTCGGTGGCGTCGGGATTCAGCGCACGACTCCGCGCCATGGCGGCCATGCCGCAGAGCCTGCGGATTCGCGACGAGCTGCCACCAGATGCGCGCGACGCCGGCATCATTCGCTTCGAGGTGCCGGCGAACCTCTGGGATTCCCTCGAGGTCGAGGGTGAGGGTGAATGGGCCAAGTGGGTGGAGACGGACCTGCGCTATGGGCGCACCGTCATTCCCGTGCGCGTGCGGAAGCGCGGCGACAACAGCATCCATTGGCTCACCGACAAGCGCACGCTCACCGTGCGCACACCGCGCGACGATTTCTACAAGCGCTTTCAGACCTTCGGACTGTCGGGCAAGGACGTGCTGACGTCGTGGTTGGCGAACCGGCTGGCAGGCGAGTTCAATCTCCTCGCGCCGTCCACGGAGATCGTCCCCGTCTACCTCAATGACCGGCTCTACGGCACGTACCGGTTCGTCGAAGTGGTGGATGAGTCGTTCCTGCGGCCCTTCGATCGCATGCCGGGCAACATCTTTCGCGGCGATGCCGCTGAGCGCGGCGAGTATCGCAAGGGCGCGCCGCGCAACCTGTTCGAGAACCCGTACCTGTGGGACCGCCCCGCCGCGAATCAGCGGCTCACGTCGGCCGGTGCGACACAACTGGAGTTGCTCCTCAACGACGTCGCGGGAACGACGTTCGCGGACCACGAACGGTTGATGAGCCGGCTGGATCGCGATGAGTTCGGCCGGTTGTTCTCGTATCTGCTCCTGGTGGGCGACCCGTTCCACATGGACGGCATCCACAACCAGATGCTGTACGAGGACCCGTCCACGCAGAAGATGCATCCCATTCCGTGGGATATCCGCTTGCTGCCGTTGTCGCAGCCGGAAAAGCCGCTGAGCGACATGTTCAAGCGCGTGCTGCAGGATCCGTTCGTGCTCGATGCGACGATGCGGGAGATCGCCACTCGGCTCGAGGGAGACGCGTTCCTCACCACGACGGACAGTTTGCTGCACGTCGCCGATTCGACACGCGGTCGGTACCTCAAGTACGACAAGCTGCGCAGTGGACTCATTCCTGACGTTGGCGACGCCGAGTATGCGAGGGCCACGTTGCGCGGCAACGCCGCGACGCTCGCGCGGTGGGTTGCCCTGGACACCATTGCCTTTGCCGCAACGCCGAGCGGCGGTTCGC
Source organism: Gemmatimonadaceae bacterium (assembly GCA_031407575.1). Classification (GTDB taxonomy): domain Bacteria; phylum Gemmatimonadota; class Gemmatimonadetes; order Gemmatimonadales; family Gemmatimonadaceae; genus AG11. Next base: position 4,247 of record JANOIJ010000046.1, read on the forward strand.
TCGTGCTGGATTTCGAGACGCGCGGCTTCGTCGGCGCCGACCTCACGGCGTTCACGCTCGAGGGCGCAGGTGCAAGCAGGGCATCGCTTCGCCTCGATACGAATTTCAACGGCGTGCTGGACGCAAGCGATCCCGCAGTGGACCTGTCGAGTGGGACGACAAGTGGCGCGACGCACACCGTATCGCTGCCCCGCTCGGTCGCGCTCTATCCCGGCTGGAATCTCGCCACCAAGACGATTCGTCCCGGGCACCAGGCGTATCGCATGTTCCTCTCCGGTGTTCCAGCCGGAACGCGCGTCGTTCCCGTCCTGCGCAATCGGGCGTCGGGCAAGCCAGCGGCGCTCGTCCCGTGGCCGGCAGACGCCGTGATTCGCGAAGGGTCGGCGTGGCATGCGTGGCGTTCTCCAATTCCAACGCATCGCGTGCATCGCTACGCTGGCGACATCCGGCTGAACGAAACCGTGCGGATTCCCGCCGGCGACACGTTGATCATCGAAGCCGGAACGACGCTGCGGCTGGGACCTGATGTCTCGATCATCTCGCGAGGGTACCTGGAGGCGCGCGGCACGGCAGCCGCACCCATCACGGTGCTGCCGCAGACTCCCGGCGTGCCGTGGGGCACCTTCGTCCTCCTGGGGCATGGCGCCGACAGCAGCTTCGTGCACTACACCGAGTTCGTGCAGGGCGGCGGTGGGCTCGTTGACCGGATCGAGTACATCGGCATGATCAACGTGCACCGCGCCGACGGCGTGGTCTTCGATCATGACATCTTCCGCGAGAATCTCCGGAGCGACGACACATTCCACGCGCTCCATTCGCGATCGTACGTCCGCAACTCGCAGTTCATCAGGGCCAACTCGGACGCCATCGACTACGACATCGCGAGCGGTGAGATCAGCAACAACACGTTCGACGCCACGGGCGGCGACGCGATCGACCTCATGACCTCCACGCCCGACGTCATCGGCAACCGGATCAAGGGCTCCGGCGACAAGGGCATCTCGATCGGCGAGAACAGTCGCCCATTCGTCTTCAACAATGCCATCGACAGCTGCGCGATCGGCATCGAGGCCAAGGACCGCTCCGATCCCATCCTGCTGCACAACCGCGTCACGCGAAGCGGCATCGGCTTCCGTGAGCGCCGCAAGAACTGGCGGTACGGCGGCGGCAGCTGGTCCACCGTGGCGCAAACCGTGTTCGAGGAGAGCGGGTCGCCCTGGAAGCGCGACGTGTATTCGCGCGTGACGCTCGCGAACGTGCTGGGACTGGATTCAGCGACGTCCGCGCTCAAGCTCGAGCCGAAGGACCTGTCGTGGCTGTACCGGATGAAGGGCATCGTCACCCCTGCCAACTCGGCCCCGGGTACCGTGGCGCAGTGGTCGGCAGCGCAACCCGTGAAGCTCCTCGACGAACAGACATTCGACGACGATTTCCTCAGCGTGTCGGACGGATGGGTCCAGACGGGCGGCGTGTTTCGGCTCGAGAAGCGGCGCAGCGCGCTCGTGATCGAGGTCGAGCGACGCAAGGGCGCGGTTGCGCGCGCCGTGTCGTGGGATCTTCCTCGCGGCGCGACGCTCGTGCTCGAGTTGTCGGGCCAGCATCTGTCCACGGCGCAGGTCGTGATCTCGGGGCCTGCCGGCCGCGCCACTCGACCGTTCACCGTCGAGGGCGACCTCGCCGCCGCGAAGTTCGTGGCGGTGACGATTCCGGCGGGGCGGTACGACACGTTGGCGCTGGAGCTCGAATCGACCCCTGGACTCACGGGCATAGATTCCTCGTCGGGGCTGAGCGTCGTTCGCGGAGGCAGGCTGGATCTGCGCGGATTCCGCCTCGTACCACCCTGAGCAAGCGCGCGAACTGACCGTGTCCGCACCTCCGCCACTCGCGTGGCGCGAGCGTGCGGATGGTCGTCATGGTGTGCACCCATCGCACTCACCCCTATCCGGACCGTACGCCTGAGCGACCATCGTAGCGCGACCCCGACGCACCCAGCGCCACAGTTGAGCGTGGTGGTACCGTCCGTGAATGGATGGGCCGATCTCGAGGGCTGCCTCGCGGCGCTCTACAGTCAGGATCCCCCAGTCGCCCTGGAAGTGCTCGTGGCGGACCGGGTCGGACCCGCCGTCCGCGTCCCCCTGCGCCAGCGCTTTCCGGATGCACGCCTCATCGAGGCGGACGCGGGCACGACGATCCCTGACCTGCGCGCCATGGCCTTCGCCATCGCGAGCGCGGACGTCGTGGGCGTCATCGAGGACCACGTGCTCGTCCCGCGCGACTGGGCGCGCCGCATGCTGGCCGAGCACGCGGCCGGTGCGCAGGTGGTGGGCGGTTCGGTGGTGAACGCAGCGACGACCAATCTCGTGGACTGGGCCGCGTTCCTCTGCGAGTACAGCCAGAGCCTCGTGCCGCCCGAAGGGCCGTCGGACTGGGTCACCGGCAACAACGTGACCTACCGCCGCACGCTGCTGGACTCGCACCGCGACACCTGGCAGGCGGGCCGCTGGGAGAACCACCTCCACGACGCCTTCAAGCGCGATGGCGTGGTGCTCATGAGCCGTCCCGCCATCGCCGTTGGGCACAAGATGCACTACTCGGTGTGGAGCTATCTCGAGCAGCGCTACCTGTACTCGCGCTCGTACGCGGGCATGCAGTCCCGAAACGCACCGCTTGGCCGCCGCCTCACGATGGGCCTCGCGTCGTTCGCGCTGCCGCCGGTGTTGTTCGCGCGCATCGTCTCACGGGTGTGGAAATCGGGCCAGCATCGCGGCCAGCTCGTCGCCTCGCTGCCCCTCCAGGCGGTCTTCACGCTCGGCTGGGCAACGGGGGAGGTCGTCGGCTGGTGGTTCGGCCCGTCGGACGCCCTGGCACGCGTCGTCTGACCCACCATGCGCATCGGCGTTGACGCGAGTTGCTGGGCCAACGGGCGCGGCTATGGACGCTTCACGCAGGAACTGCTGCGCGCCATGGTCGCTCGCAGCACGGACGACATCTTCGTCTGCTTCGTCGACCCCACTGCGGAAGCGCGGTGGGATCTCACGGCGCCGAACGTGGAGCTCGTGCGCGTGGAGCAGTCCGCGTCGCCCACGGATGCCGCGAGCGCCGACGGAAGCCGCGGGCCCAAGGACATCCTCCGCTTCTCGCGCGCGGTGTCCCGCGAGCGGCTCGACGTCTTCTTCTCGCCCAGCGTCTACACGTTCTTCCCACTTCCGCCGCGCCTGCCGGCAGTCGTCACCATCCACGACGCCATCGCCGAGCGCTTTCCGGAGCTGACGCTGCCGACACTGCGGGCGCGGCTGTTCTGGCGCGCCAAGGTGTGGCTCGCCCTCAAGCAGTGTAACATCGTCCTCACCGTCAGCGACTACTCCGCGCGCGACCTGGTGCAGGTGCTCGGCGTTGCGAGCGAGCGGATTCGCGTCGCCGTGGAGGCTCCCGCCGCTGTGTATTCACCGAGCACGCCGCAGCAAGTCGACGACGCGGCAGATTCCGTCGGCCTGCCGCACGGCGCTCGCTGGTTCACCTATGTCGGCGGCTTCAGCCCGCACAAGCGCGTCCATGCGATCGTTCGTGCGCACGCGGCGGTGGCGCGTGAGCTCCGCGAGGCCGCGCCGCACCTGCTGCTCGTCGGCGCGCTCCATGGCGACGCGTTTCTCGGCAACCAGCACGAGATCCACACGGCGATTCGCGCGTCGGGCACGGAGGCGCTCATCCACTGGACCGGCTTCCTCCCCGACGAGGAGCTGCGGCACCTGCACACCGGTGCACTGGCGCTGGTGTTGCCCTCGCTGGCCGAGGGCTTCGGGTTGCCGGCTGTCGAGGCCGCGGCGTGTGGGTGCCCGGTGGTTGCCACCACGGCGAGCCCGCTGCCGGAATTGCTCGAGGGCGGCGGTGTGTTCGTCCCACCCGGCAATGACGCGATACTCACCGCAGCGTTGATGCTCCTCGCCACCGACGAGGCGCAGCGCGTGGCCATGGGGGCCAAGGCGCTCGAGCGCGCGTCGCTGCTCACGTGGGAGCGCGCGGCCGGCGTGGCGCTGGGCGCATTGCACGAGGCCGTGGCGTGACGTCTCTGACCTTTGCGATGATCACCACGTTCTACCCGCCGTACAATTTCGGTGGCGACGGCATGGGGATCCTCCGGCTGTCGCAGGCGCTGGTGCGTCGCGGGCATCACGTGACGGTGATCCACGATGGCGACGCGTACGTGACACTCGCCAGGCGCGAGCCCACCGCGCCCTTCGCGGACGACGGCGTGAACGTCGTGACACTGCGCAGCAGGATGGGCATCGTCTCCAACCTGCTGACGCAGCAGTCGGGACATCCCGTGGTGCACGGCGCCCAGATCGCGCAGATGATGGACCTCGGGCAGTTCGACGTCACCGTGTTCCACAACATCTCGCTGGTCGGTGGGCCCGGCATCCTGCGCTATGGTCGTGGCGCCACGCTGTACATGGCGCACGAGCATTGGCTCGTGTGTCCCACGCACGTGTTGTGGCGGCACAAGCGCGAGCCGTGCCCCGAGCGCGAGTGCCTGCGCTGCCAACTCGCGTATCGTCGTCCGCCGCAGCTCTGGCGTGAGACCGGCTTGCTCGACCGCGAGTTGCACCATGTGGACACGTTCATCGCGATGAGCGAGTTCAGTCGCGCGAAGCATCGGGAGTTCGGCTTTCCGCGCGAGATGACCGTGGTGCCGTACTTCCTTCCGGACGTCGAGTCTGCGCGTCCCCCCGCCGATGAGGCGTCGCCGCACGACCGCCCCTACTTCCTCTTCGTCGGCCGCCTCGAGCTGATCAAGGGGCTGGACGACGTCATCCCGGTGTTCGCGCATTTCGATCGTGCGGACCTGCTGATCGCCGGCGATGGCGAGCACGCCGACGCGCTGCGCGCGCTGGCCGCGGGTAACCCGCGCGTGAAGTTCCTGGGCCGCGTCGCGCCCGACGACCTGTCGCGCTACTACCGTCACGCGACCGCGCTGCTCGTCCCCTCCGTGTGCTTCGAGACGTTCGGCATCATCATCATCGAGGCGTTCCGACAGGGCACGCCGGTGGTCGCGCGGCGCATCGGGCCCTTTCCGGAGATTTTGGACACGGCGGGCGCGGGCGACCTCTTCGAGAATGCCGCTGAGCTGGAGGCGGCGCTGCACCGCTACCTGGACGATCCGGCGCGACGCGCGCGGCTGAGTCACGCCGCGGTCACGGCGTTCCAGGAGCACTGGTCGGAGTCGGCGGTGCTGCCGCGGTTCATGGACGCGGTGCGCGAGGCGACCAATGCACGTCGCGCACGCGCCGGATCACGCGCATGAGCGCTACCAGCGCCCATCGCGCGGACATCGACGGGCTGCGCGCGATTGCCGTCGTCGCCGTGCTGCTCTTCCACGCCAGTTTCACTCGCTTCAGCGGTGGCTACGTCGGCGTCGACGTCTTCTTCGTCATCTCCGGCTTTCTGATCACGCAGATCATCCTGCGCGAGCTCGCCGCCGGCCAGTTCTCCATGACGCGATTCTACGCGCGTCGCGTGCGCCGCATCTTCCCGGCGCTCGCTGCCACGTTGCTGTTCACCCTGGCCGTCGGCGTCGCGCTGCTCGTTCCGTACCGGCTCGAGCAGTTGGGGAACAGCGTGGCCGCGGTATCGCTCTTCGTCTCGAACATCCTGTTCTGGAAGACGTCAGGCTACTTCGGCGCCACGGCCGAGCAGCTCCCGTTGTTGCACACCTGGTCGCTGGCGGTGGAGGAGCAGTTCTACATCCTGTATCCGCTGCTGCTCCTTGCGATTCATCGCTTCCTCGGTGGCCGCTTTCGGTGGTGGTTGTGCGTCGCCGCAGTTCTATCGCTGATGCTCGGCATCTATCTCACCCGCGCCAATCCTGCCGCCGCGTTCTATCTCGCCCCGACGCGCGCCTGGCAGCTGTTGTGCGGCGCGCTGGTCGCGTGCAACCTGGTCCCCGCGTGGCGCGATGCGCGGCTGCGCGAAGTGGAGGGGCTCGCCGGCCTCGCCGCCATTCTCGCGAGCGTCGTGAGCTACACACCGGCCACGCCGTTCCCGGGCGTCGCCGCGCTCGTGCCGACACTCGGCGCCGCGCTCGTGATTCACGCGGGATTGTCTGGCGAGACGATCGTCGGCCGAGTGCTGGGCGTGCGGCCCATCGCGTTCGTGGGTGCCATCTCGTACTCGCTGTACCTCGTGCACTGGCCCGTGTTCGTCTACGCGAAGCAGTACGCCATTGTGGAGCTGACCACCGCGCAGTCGATCGCCCTGCTGTTCGTCTCGTTCGTGCTCGCGATTCTCTCGTGGCGGTTCGTGGAGCAGCCGTTTCGCGCCGGCAGCGGGGCAGGGCCTCGGCACCCAGTGCGCGTCGCGCTCGTCGGGATGTCTGCCGTGATGCTGTTGGGCGTCGGGCTCCGCCTCACGCATGGGTTGCCCGCCCGTTCCTCGGAACTGGCCTTCCAGGACGCGCCCGCGCTGGATGCGGAATGGACCCGGTGGCGCCGCTGCAGCAGGAACATCATCCGCGACGATCGGGTGCCGTGCGCCATGGGCCGCCTGGATGCGGCGCCGACATTTGTCCTGTGGGGCGACTCCCATGCGCGCGCGTTGGCGTCGGGTATCCACCTGAGCGCCCTGAACCAGGGCGGAGCGGGCTTCCTGGCCAACGCGGATGGGTGCCCGCCGTTGCTCGGCCTCGAGCTGGAGGGGCAGGGGTGGTGCGCGGGCTTCAACAACGCCGTCCTCGCGTTCATCGCCGCCAGGCCGGAAGTCCGTACGGTGTTCCTGACGGCTCGGTGGGCTGCGTACGTGAACGGCCGCTTGCCTGGGGAGCCGGGCGCCAGCATGGCGCTGCGCGACGTCTGGCGCGGGACTCCGGGGGCGGGTGATGGTCCTGCGCTGTTCGCCACTGGTCTGGCGCGTACGGCGCAGCGGCTGACGGCCATGGGGCGAACCGTCGTCATCGTCGATCAGGTGCCCGAGGTGGGCTTTGACGTGCCCACCGCCTACAGCATGGCGAAGCGGACCGGTCGCGACGTGACCCAGCTCATCGCACCAACCCGGGTCGCGTACGACGGCCGTATGCGGACCATTCAGCCGGCGCTTGCGGCCATCGACTCCCTGCCCAACGTCCGCGTTCTCCGGATTTCGGACAGCCTCTGCGACAGCATGTCGTGTCGGATCATCCACGACGGTCGTCCTCTGTACATAGACGGGGATCACCTGTCAGCGTATGGTGCACGCCATCTCGCGCCGATCTTCGATTCGTTGTTTGTCACGTTGCCGGAGCGACGGATATATTGACCGGCGCCACCTTGGCGCACGACCCTCAAAGCAGGAGCAGTAGGATGTACATCGGACCCGATGTGTTGATGCCCGTGGCGTCGGCGATAGCCGCCGTGGCAGGCTTCCTTTTGATGTTCTGGCATCGCACGGTCGCCTTCATGCGACGCGTCACCTTTGCGATCCGCGATATGTTCCGGCGCACCTAGCGAGCACGCCGAGCCGCTCCCCGAGCCCCAGCACATGACAGCGGAAAGTGTTGTCTTTCTCTTCGTCCTGATCCTCGCCGCGGGCTTTTTCGCGCTGAACGTCCAGCGCCTGGTGAGCTACCTCCAGCTCGGATTTGCCGAGCGCCGCACGGATCATCCGCTCACGCGGATGCGCAACGTCCTCGAAATCGGCATCGCGCAGAAGAAGATCTTCCGCGATCCCGTCGCCGGACCCATGCATGCCCTCATCTTCTGGGGCTTCATGGTGCTCACGGCGGGCACGGTCGAGATCCTGATCGCAGGTGTCATTCCGTCGTTCTCGTTCGCGCTGTTCCTGCCGAAGGCCCTCTACACCGCGTACTCCGCGTCGCAGGACGTGTTCGCGGTGCTCGTACTGGCCGCGGTGGCATTCGCACTCTACCGTCGAGTCGTGGTGCACCCGCGGCGTCTCGAGGGCGATGATCTCGAGCACACCGACGCGCTGATCATCCTCAGCATGATCGCGGGGTTGATGCTCACCCTGCTCCTCAGCAACGCGTTCGAGCTCATTGCCCATCCGGGCGCATACGGTCCGGAAAAGGTCGTGTCGCGCCCGCTCGCCGCCGCGCTGTCGAACACCATTCGGCCCAGTGCGGCGGCGATGCGCTTTCACATCTTCTGGTGGGCGCACGCGCTGCTCATCCTCGCGTTCCTCAACTACCTGCCGTACTCGAAGCACCTGCACGTGGTGTCGTCGCTCATCAACGTGTACTTCTCCAACACGAGCGGCCCGGGCACCAAGGGCGCCATGCGCTACATGGACCTCGAGGCCGACGTCGAGCAGTTCGGCGCGAGCGACGTGGAGCACCTGTCGTGGAAGAACCTCCTCGACGGCTATTCCTGCACCGAGTGCGGCCGCTGCACCGCCGCCTGTCCGGCGAACATCACGGGCAAGCCGCTGAGTCCGCGGAAGATCGTCGTGAATACGCGACAGCGCCTCATGGAGAAGGCGCCGGTCGTCACCAATGACCGCATGGACTTCATGCGCTCCGCGCTGCTGCACGGCGAGGGTGACGACGTCAGCGTCGCCACCGTGGACGAGGTGATGGCGCACCGTCTGCTCGACACGTACATCACGGAAGAGGAGCTCTGGGCGTGCACGAGCTGTCGCGCGTGCGTCACCGAGTGCCCGGTCTCCATCGACCAGCTCGACGTGATCAACGCGCTCCGCCGCAACCTCGTGCTCACCGAGTCGAGGTTCCCCGAGGAGCTCCAGCCGGTCTTCGAGTCGCTCGAGCGCAATGGATCGCCATGGGCGTTCAACGCCGGCGATCGCGCGGAGTGGGCGCAGGGCCTGCACATCTCCACCATGGCCGAGCTGATGGAGCGTGGCGAGCGGCCGGACATCCTGTACTGGGTCGGCTGCATGGGCAGCTTCGATGACCGCGCGAAGAAGATCACCGTCGCCTTCGCGCGCATCATGCAGGCCTGCGGCATCAACTTCGCCATCCTGGGCCAGGAGGAAAGCTGCCACGGCGACCCCGCGCGTCGCATGGGCAACGAGTACCTCTACCAGATGCTCGCCAAGAACACGATCGAGACGCTCGACCGCTACGAGGTCAAGACGATCGTGACGCACTGCCCGCACTGCTTCCACCAGATCGGCAACGAGTTCCCGCAGCTCGGCGGCAATTACGAGGTCGTCCATCACTCGACGTACATCGAGCGGTTGCTGCAGGAGGGTCTCGTGCCACTCAAGACTGCCGAGGGACAGAAGCTCACCGTCGCCTATCACGACAGCTGCTATCTCGGCCGCTACAACGACGTCTACGACGCGCCGCGCGCGTCGATGAAGCGCGCGCTTCCGGTCATCACGCTCGTCGAGCCGCCGCGCACGAAGGACCGGGGTCTCTGCTGCGGCGCCGGTGGCGGACGCATGTTCATGGAGGAGCGCACGGGCAAGCGCATCAACCTCGAGCGCACCGAGGAGCTGCTCGCGACCGGCGCGGACGCGATTGCCGTGGCCTGCCCGTTCTGCATGACGATGATGACCGACGGCGTAAAGGCGACCGGATCAGAGGTGCCGGTGTTCGACATCTCCGAGGTGGTGGCGGGGCAGCTGCGAATCAATGCTGTCGTCCCGACAGGAGCGCTGTAGCGCGACCGAGGGACCTGCTTTCGCTCCGGGGTGACTGAGACTGGTGACCGGTGACTGGCAACCGGCGACTGACCGTGGACGGCACACGCGCTCAGTACCCAGTCGTCAGTCACCGGTTTTCAGTTTCAGCAGCAGCACGTTCGCCTGTCGTCCCGACAGGCGCGGTTGCGAAAGCCTGCTCTGAGCGAAGTCGAAGGGAGGGGCCTGCTTCCGCCGCGGGTGACTGAGACTGGCGACCGGTGACTGGCAACCGGCAACTGACCGTGGACGACACACGCACTCAGTGTCCAGTCGCCAGTCACCGGTTTCCAGTCTCCAGTCTCAGAGCACCACGGACGACGCTTATCGACCCACCAGCAACGCGCGCCCTCGTACGTCCTGCCGCAGCGGCGCGAGGTCGCGAAACGCGGACCCCGGTAGCCATGCGTACGCGTCGATCCCGCGGTCAATCGCGGTCGTGAACAGCATGATGGCGCCCTCGACATCGCCCGAAACAGCCGCGATGCGCGCGCGGAACGCCAGCACCTCGCCAGTGTCGCGCGGCGCCGAGCGGCCGAGCCAGCGCTCCGCGGCCGCACGATCCCCGCGCCGCGCCGCGGAGACGGCGGCAAGCCCGCGATACTGCACGCGATCCGGATACTCGCGCGCCAGTCCCTCGTAGTACGGCCGCGCCTCGGCAAAGCGGCCGAGCGAGTACAGGGCACTGCCCAGCCAGTAGCGGTGCGCGCGGTCGGTGGGAAACGCCACCAGCCGGTTCGTCAGCCACGCCACCGCGCGTTCCAGGTACCGTTGCCCATCGGCGTCGCGCCCGCGCCGCGCCAGCTCGTCCCCTGCCACGATCATCGCCGCGCCCTGCGACCAGTAGACATTCGCGGGCAGCGGCTCCCACAGCGAAAGTGCAGAGTCGAGCGCTCGGGTGTCGCCAGCGGCGGCCAGCGCGCGCGCCGCGAGCACCAGCGCCACGCGACGATCGGGATGTCGTCGCGCCATCTCGCGGGCAGCCTCGGCCTCTTCCTGGTGATTGCCCAGCAGGTACGCCGCATGGGCGCGCTGCGTCCAGTACGAACTCCATCCGCGCATCTCACCGCGTGCTGGATCCATCCGCAGCAGCTGCTCGCGCGCCGCGCGCGCATAGCCGCCATTGAGGAGCGATGCCGCGAGGTCGTATCCGGCGCGCGAGTTGGGCGCCAGCGCTGCCGCACGTTGAATGGCGGCGCGCGCGACCGGGCCGTCACCCTGCAGCAGCGCCTCCAGGAAGCGCAGTGACGATTCGTTGTACTCGCCCATGTCGCGCTTCGAGGCGCGCACCCGCGTCACCAACGATTCCGCGACGGCAAACCGGTCGCCGTTCCATGCGGCGCGGGCGCCGAGCAGCAGCGCAGTCGTGAACGTCGTGTCGCGGCTCGATGCCTCGCGGAACGCCGCCAGCGCCTCGTCGTACCGCTGCGCCATGAAGTGGTCCAGGCCGCGGTCGAACGACTGGTACGCCGAGAACGACGGCGGGTTGCGCGTCAGGCCAGGCACCGTCGAGACGCGCTCGTCCCGCGCGGCGGCCACGGCACCAAGAACGCGATCGCGAAGCTGGGCGACGCCGTCCTCAGGGCGCGTGGCCGGCACGATGATCGGCGCGAGCGCGGACACGAGGCGTCCACTGCGCGCGTCGGTGAGCTGCGCTTGCAGGTGCAAGGAATCACGCAGTCGATAAAACGCGCCGGTCACGACGGTCCCCGCGTGGACCTCTTCGCGCACCGTGGCCACGAGCGGCTTGCCGGTGGATGTCGCGTGCTCCGAGGCGAGCAGCGCCTCCGACCACGGCACCACGCGCACGGCGCCCATGCGCTGCAATCCATCCGTGACCCAGTCGCCGGCGTACCGTCCGACGATCGAGATTGTGCTGTCGCCCGTCTCGTTGCGGAGAATCGTCGCTGCAATCGGTTCGGCGATCCCCGTTGTCGCGCCGCCCTCATCGCCAAGCGTCACTGCGGCAATGGCGGCGACGCCGATCACGAGCGCGCCGCCGGCGATCGTTCGCCTGCGCAATCGCTGTGGGGCGACCGTGCGCGACACGCGCGCGAGTGCGTCGAGTCGCGATCCGACAACCGTCATCGACGCCGGCCGGCGATCCGCCGCCGTCGCCAGGCACTCGAGAAGCAGCGCCGTCAGCTCGGGCGGCAGTTCTGGACGGCTGAGCAACGACGTCCGCGCAACCTGCCGCGCCTCGCCCGCCGCGAACGGCTCGGCGGTGAACAGCTCCACGCCGAGCACGCCCCACGCGAAGACGTCAGCCCGCGCGTCCACGTCGGCGGCGCCGAACGCCTGCTCGGGCGCCATGTAGCGACGCGTGCCGATGGGAAAGCCGGGCACGGTGATCGACATCGCCGCCGGTGAGTCGTCGAGCAGCTTCGCGATGCCGAAGTCGAGCAGGTACGCGTGCCCCGCCGTGAGCAGCACGTTCTCCGGCTTGAGATCGCGATGCACGACGCCGGCGCGGTGCGCGAACTCCAGTGCGCCGGCCACGTCGCGCAGGATGCCGATCCCCTCGGTGAGCGACGGTCGTCCCCGCAAGAGGCGAGCGCGCAACGTCTCGCCGTCCATCCACGGCATGACGTAGTAGAGCAGGCCGTCCGCCTCGCCCGAGTCGATGAGCGGCACGATGTGCGGATGACCGAGCGTGGCAGCGATGCGCACTTCACGGAGGAAGCGGTCGCCGCCGAACAGGTGTGCGATGGCGGGATCGAGCACCTTGATGACGACATGGCGGTCATGCTTGCGCTCGCGCGCGAGAAACACCGTCGCCATGCCGCCGCGTCCGAGCTCACGCTCGATCTCATAGCTGTTGGCGAGCGCCGCGCGCACTGCGTCGGCGAGCTCCGGGAGCGCGTCGAAGCCGGGTGCGACGTCGAGAATGCCCGTCGACCGCTCGGCGGCAGCGAGTAGTGCACGCACCTCGAGGGCAAGAGATGCGTCACCCGCGCACTGCGCATCGATCCACGCAGCGCGCTCGTCGGGCGGCAGTTCCAGCGCCGCGTCGAAGAGCGTGAGCGCGCGGAGTGAATCCGCGTCGTCAATCACTGTACCGTCTCCGCCGCGTACAACTGGCGGTAGAGCCACGCGCGCGCCTTCGTCCAGTCGCGTTGCACCGTTCGCGTCGTGACGCCCAGCGCGGCGGCGGTTTCGTCCTCCGTGAGGCCGGCGAGATAGCGCAGCTCCACCACCTGGCGAAGGCGCACGTCGATGGCGCCGAGCCGTTCGAGCGCATCGAAGAGTGCCAGCAACTCTTCCGGCGACGTGAGCCTCGCTCCGTCGCGCTCGCCGAGCGTCACGGCCATCGCGCCGCCGCCTCGCTTGTGCGCGGCAAATCGGCGCGCATGGTCGATCAGCACCTGGCGCATGGCGCGGATGGTGATGGCCAGGAAGTGCGAGCGGTCGGCCGCTGGAAGCGCGATCGCGCCGCCATTTGGCGAGAGCCCGAGACGGAGCCACGCCTCGTGCACCAGGTCGGTCGAGTTGAACGTGTGGCCCGCGCGCTCGTCCGAAAGCAGCCGCGATGCCGCGCGACGCAACTCGTCATAGACGAGTGGAAAAAGACGACTTCCCGCCTCGGCGTCGCCCGCGCGGAGGGCGGCCAGAAGTCGTGAAACGTCGGTCGGCTGGTTTTGGCTCGTCACGGGGCTATGTCGTGATTCGCGCCGAGGCTGCGCAGTTCAGAAAGTACCGGAGCCATGCGCCCTCGGCCACCCGTGGCCAGGCGATGCTTCACAGAACAGGACCGCACAATGTCATCGACCCTATCCAGGATACTATCCCACGCACGACGCACCGTCGCGTCGACCATCGTGGTTGTTACGTTGGCGCCCGCGCTCGCGGCGCAGGCCGCCCAATCCCCGCACGCGAACCACGGCGCCCCTGCTCGGCCGGCCGCGCCGACCGCCGACGCCGTTCCCCTGCTCACCAATCTCGGAAGCTGGCATCGCAAGATCGAGACGTCGGTGCCCGCCGCGCAGCGCTACTTCGATCAGGGACTGCGCCTGTACTACGCGTTCAATCATGCCGAGTCCATCCGCGCGTTTCGCGAGGCCCAGCGGCTGGATCCCCAGTGCGTGATGTGCGCGTGGGGCGAGGCGGTCGCGCTGGGCCCGAACATCAATGCGCCAATGGACGGCGCCGCCGAGCAGTTGGCGATCACCGCGACGCGTCGCGCGATGGCGCTTGAACGCACTGCGAGCCCGCGCGAGGCGAGCTACGTCCGCGCGATCTCCGCGCGCTACCTCGGCGCGGCGCAGGCCACTCGCGCCAGTCGCGACTCTGCGTACGCGCAGGCCATGTCGGTGCTCGTCGACGGCTCACCGAACGACGTCGACGCCCTCGCCCTGGCCGCCGAGGCGACGATGGACCTGTCGCCGTGGAGCTACTGGGCCAAGGATGGCGGCGCACCGCCCGCCACCACGCGCCTCCTCGCGCGTCTCGAGCGTGCGATGCGGCTGGCGCCTGACCATCCCGGCGCGTGCCACTTCTACATCCACGCCGTTGAAGCGGTGCAGCCCGAGCGCGCGGTGCGCTGCGCGGAACGGCTGGCGCAGCTGATGCCAGGCGCAGGACACATCGTGCACATGCCGGCGCACATCTACATCCGCACGGGACGCTGGGCCGACGCCATCGCGATCAACAAGCACGCCGTGCACGCGGACGAGCAGTACTTCGACGGACCGCATACGCCCGAGTCGGGATTCTATGCCGCTGCGTATCAGTCGCACAATCATCACTTCCTTGCGCTGGCCGCCGTGATGGCCGGAGCGAGCAAGACGGCGATCGCGTCCAGCAAGCAGGTGGTGCGCATCGTCACGCCGGCCCTCGCGCGCCAAGTCTCGGCGGTGGAGCCCATGCTGGCGATTCCCGTGCAGACCCTCGTGAGCTTCGGTCGCTGGGACGAGATTCTCCGCACACCGCTGCCGCCGAGTGATCTGCGCATCGCGCTCGCGCATAGCTGGTACGCGCGTGGCGTTGCGTTCGCCGCGACGGGACGCGGTGCTGAAGCGCGCGCGACGATCGACTCGATCAACGCAGTCGTCCGTGGCATGCCCGCGGGCGAGCCACGCGTGACGCTCGAGATCGCGGCGCTGATGGTTGCGGGTGAGGTCGCGCTGCGCAGCAAGGACGCGGCGAGTGCCGTGCGCCACTTCACGAGTGCCGCAGCGCTCGAGGACGGACTGGCGTACATGGAGCCGCCGACGTGGTATTTCCCGGTGCGTCATTCGCTGGGCAAGGCGCAGCTCGCGGCGGGTGACGCACACGGCGCCGAGCAGACCTATCGCGCAGATCTGCGTCGGTTTCCGGAGAACGGTTGGGCGCTGCGTGGGCTGACGTCGGCATTGTCGACGCAGGGTCGTACGCGCGATGCGCAGGCGGTGGAACGTCGATTTGTAAAGGCGTGGCGCCTGGCTGATGTGACGATTGCGTCGTCGAGGTTCTGAGTCGGTTCTGGCTGAGAGCGCAAGGAACTCGGGTCGATCGTTGCGGTGCCCGTCCGCCGATCGACCCGCTTGGCTGCGACATCAATCGTGCGACCGTACGGATCATGGAACCCGAGTGGCGGGCTGCGGTCTGGCGATGGTTGCACGTCATCGTGAAGCAGCGCTGCGGGTGCACGCCGCCGACTCCGTCCGAGGCTTGCAAGTCGAGAGTCGTCACTGCAACGTGCTCGCCGTAGAACAGGTGTTCGTGCATCCCGCAGCTACGGCAGAGCTAGCATTGGTGAGTGAGGCCATCACGCCACCGCCAGACATCACACGAGACCACGCGCCGCGACAACCGTGGCTCGCGGTACTCTTATCGCTCGTTACGACCGGTCTGGGCCAAGTGTATGCTGGCCGGCCGATGCGCGCGATGCTCGTCTGGCTCGCCTGCACCACGTGGGCCGTTCTCGGTGTGGTTGCTACGGTCCGCCTTTCCGGTTCCGCTGAGATTGTGGCGTTTGCGGTGACGATCCTCGGCGGGCCGGCCTGGGCAGCGTGGGATGCGGCGCAGCTGGCACGCCGCGCCGGAGCCACCTATCGGCCACGCCGTTTCAACCGATGGTACGTCTACGTCGCCCTGATTGCCGTCTCGGTCTTCGTCTGGCAACCCGTCTTCACTACCCTTGTTCGCGAACGCCTCATCACCACTTTCCGGCTCGCAAGCCGTGCGATGGAGCCAACACTCCTTGGTGGGGACTACATCCTCTCCCATCGGATGCGCGGCAATATCACCCGGGGAGATATCGTCGTTCATCGATCGGCGCGCGGGAGCATCGTGCAGCGCGTTGTCGCGTTGCCGGGTGATAGAGTTGGAATGCGATCCGGTCGGCTATTCGTGAATGACCGAGCCGTTGTCGAGCCTTACGCGCAACGAGATACGGCCGATCCTTCGTCTCCGGAGTTCATGTGGCAGTCTGCCCATCTCCCGGCGACGCGCGATTCCGGCACCCATCGTCCAACGCTGCACACGTGGGGTCCGATCCTCGTTCCGCTCGACGGGTATTTTCTGCTTGGCGACAACCGGAACAACAGCCTCGACAGTCGCTACCTCGGTTTTGTGATGCGGGATTCGATCGTCGGGCGTCCAAGCTCCGTGTATCTCTCTCGGGCTCCCGAGACTGGTTCAATCCGGTGGGGTCGCATCGGCCGATCTGCAAGCCGTTAGTCACGTGCGATGAGCGCATGCCTAAAGAGGCGTTGCGGCAGTTAAGCGATCGTCGGTGGCTCGCGTCGCTCGCGATCCATATGTTCGCTTGCTGCTGAACTTGAGACTTCGCTGCCACAAATGGCGCAGGCGGCGAGCGCTTTGTCGCGAGCTCGTCTCCCTCTGGACCTTGAGTCGCGTTCAATCCGTCGCGGCCGAGCTCAGTCATCAGGAGCCCGCTCCGCCTGCAGCTGACTACTTCGGCTTCGCCGATTTCAGTATTTGGTGCCACGCCTACGCCGTTCGTCTCGCGGACGACACTCGCGTTCCGGACGATGTGGTGGCGGGCTCCCACAAAGTCGTGGTGCGCGAAGGGTCGCCAAGACTGCGTCTTTGCCTTTCACGACGGCGACGAGGTCGGTCCGAAAATGCTCGTCCGCATCGCCCGCCATACGGGCCTGCGCGTCGAAGAGCTCTGAGCTAAACGTGCGCTGCGAGCGGCCAAGCGCGCATTGGAATGACCGGCGGATGTGGCGCTTGCGTCGTCGAAGTTCTAAAACGAGGTCGAGCGGAAAGAGATCGGGCGAATTCTGCGTGCCGCCGACCCGCCGATCCACCCGTGGGACGCCACATCGACTCGGCGCATGCATGGATCGTGGCGTGCTGGCTGTTGTCTCGCGATGGGTAATACGTCATCGCGAGGCAGCGCTGCGGGCACACGGCGCTGACCGGCCGAGGCTTGCGGGCACGGCGTAAGCACTGCAACGTGCTCGCAGGCGCGTAGGCATTGAGCCCTCGCCCGCGGCAGTACAGCCGGTAGGTCGGCACGCGCTCACACATCCCAGCGAATGAACTGTCCAGTTGACAACGCATCTCTCCGAACGACCAGCCTCGAGTCGGGACTCTCGGGGTTCGAGTGCGCTTCGTGCGGCGGCACGTGGCTCCGTTTCGGCGACTACCTCGCGTGGCGCGAGCGGCAACCTGGCGATCAGCCGGAAGCGCAACCTGAGGCAACGGACGCGCTGGAACCGACGAACGCAGCCGGAGTCCGGCGCTGCCCGGACTGCGCGTACCTGCTCACCCGCTATGCGGTTGGGCATGCCGTGGGGTTTTCACTCGATCGGTGCGCACGTTGCAACGGCGTGTGGTTCGACAGGGAAGAGTGGAACGTGCTTCGTGCGCGTGGCCTTCACGACAACATTCGTGAGATGTTCAATCCCCATTGGCAGTCAGACGTGCGGGCCGAGGCGCGTGACCGACGTGCCGCAGAGCGACTCGCAGCGCACCTGGGCGCTGATGCCGCTCGCGTTCGCGACTTCGGTGAGTGGGTCGCGCTGCATCCGAGACGCAGTGAGATCGTCGCGTACCTGCAGTCATTGATTCGCTGAGCGCGCGGCCCAGCAAAGCGTCGCAGCAGTCGGGTGGCTGACGCCGGCGCTCTCGATCACCATTGATGCCATGGCCCAGTCAACTACCTTCGTTCCCACTGACTTCGAGGTCCCCGCGACGCTGGAAACCAACGAGTTTCGGTTGCGGATGCTTACCGTCAATGATGTCGTAAAAGACTATGACGCCGTGATGACAAGCGTCGACCACCTGAAGACTATCTGGCCCGGCGACAACTGGCCCGAAGGCCTCACACTTGAACAGGACTTGATTGACCTCGGATGGCACCAGAAGGAGTTTCAGAGACGCCGCTCCTTCGCCTACACGGTGGTCACGCC
>JANOIJ010000047.1:0-2222 GCA_031407575.1 Gemmatimonadaceae bacterium
GACCATGACCGGACCAATGTTGTCGAGAAGGGAGACCATCGAGCGGTGAACGGTGAACGGAGAACGGTGAACGGTGAACGGTGAACGGTGAACGGTGAACGGTGAACGGGAAGCGGGGAGTGGTGAGCCGAAAGCCGTAAGCCGTGAGCGATGCCTGGTCTCAGCCAGCCTTTCTGCGCTGTTCCGGTCGTCTCAGCATGGCATTCAGGTACCGACCCGTGTGGCTCGCTTCTACCCGCACGACATCCTCCGGCGTGCCGGCGGCGACGATGGTCCCGCCGCGCGTCCCGCCTTCCGGTCCCAGGTCGATGATCCAGTCGGCGGTCTTGATGACATCCAGATTGTGCTCGATGACGAGGACGGTGTTGCCGCGATCCACGAGGCGATGCAGCACGTGCAGCAGCACGCGGACGTCCTCGAAGTGAAGCCCCGTCGTTGGTTCGTCGAGGATGTAGAAGGTGCGGCCGGTATCGCGCTTCGACAGCTCGGTCGCGAGCTTGATCCGCTGCGCCTCGCCGCCCGATAGCGTCGTGGCGCTCTGTCCGAGATGGATGTAGCCAAGTCCGACGTCGTTGAGCGTCTCCAGCTTCTGCCGTACCCGCGGCTGGTTCTCGAAGAATGCGAGCGCGTCCTCGACAGTCATGTCGAGCACTTCGGCGATGCTCTCCCCGCGGAACCGCACCTCGAGCGTCTCGCGATTGTATCGCTTGCCCTTGCACACCTCGCACGGCACGTACACGTCGGGCAGGAAGTGCATCTCGATCTTGACGAGACCGTCACCCTGGCACGCCTCGCAACGCCCGCCCTTCACGTTGAACGAGAAGCGGCCCGGCCCATACCCGCGAATCTTCGCTTCCGGCAATTCGGCGAACAGCTCGCGGATGGGCGTGAACAGCCCGGTGTACGTCGCCGGATTCGACCGTGGCGTCCGGCCAATGGGACTCTGGTCGATGTCGATCACCTTGTCGATGTGCTCGAGACCGGTGATGCGATCATGCGCGCCGGGAATGACGCGCGCCCGGTAGAAGTGACGCGCGAGGGACTGATGCAGGATGTCCTCAATCAGCGTCGACTTGCCCGAGCCGGATACGCCCGTCACGGCGACGAACAGTCCCAATGGAATGTCGGCGTCCACGTGCTGCAGGTTGTGCTCGCGCGCATTCTGGATCCGGATCGTTCGCTTGACGTCCGGCTGCCTGCGCTGCGACGGCACGGCGATCTCGCTCTCCCCGCTGAGATACCTGCCCGTGATCGACCGCGGATTGCGAATGATCTCGTCGACCGTTCCGCACGCAATGATCTCGCCGCCGTGCTTGCCGGCGCCCGGCCCCATGTCGATCAGGAAGTCGGCGGCGCGCATCGTCTCCTCGTCGTGCTCGACGACGATGACCGTATTGCCGAGGTCGCGCAGCTGCTCGAGCGTCGCGAGGAGGCGCGCATTGTCGCGCTGATGCAGTCCGATCGACGGCTCGTCGAGGATGTACAGAACCCCCACGAGTCGTGAACCGATCTGCGTGGCGAGACGGATGCGCTGGGCCTCGCCTCCTGACAGCGATTCGGCGCTGCGTCCGAGTGTCAGATAATCGAGCCCGACGTCGACAAGAAAGCGCAGCCGTTCGCGCACTTCTTTCAGGATCGGACCGGCGATCTCGGCGTCGAGGCCGTGAACGCTGCCCTGACCACGAACGGGAACATTCTCGAAGAACGAGAGCGACTCGGTGATCGCCAGATCGACGACCGCACCGATGTTGCGACCGTCGATCACGACCGCGAGCGATTCCGGCTTGAGCCGCTGACCGTGACAGTCCGAGCAGGCGACGGCGAGCATGTAGGCTTCGAGCTCCACGCGCACCATGTCCGAGTCGCTCTCCTCGTACCGTCGCTCGACGTTGGCGATGATGCCCTCCCACGCACCGTCGGCAGCCTTCCTTCGCTTCGAGGGTACGACGCTGCCATCGCCGTGAAGCAGCTGCCCGCGCACTTCCGCGGACAGCTCGCCCCACGCGGCGTTCAGGTCGAACCCGAACTGCCGAGCCAGCGTGGGCAGCACGACCTTGCGCAGATAGCCTGTGGGCTCGCCCCAGGGCAGCACCACGCCCTCGAGAATCGAGATGCGCGCGTCGCCAAGCACGAGCTCTTCGCTGACGCGCCGGCGCGTGCCGAGGCCGCCGCAGGCCGTGCACGCCCCGAATGGCGAATTGAACGAAAAATGGCGCGGCTCG
>JANOIJ010000078.1:0-33006 GCA_031407575.1 Gemmatimonadaceae bacterium
GGGACTTTCCCTAAACCACCCGCCGCGGCCGCCCGGGTGCGGGGGTTTTCACCCTGCGCCCCGCGAAGGATCTGCCCGCCCCGGGGTGCAGATCCTTCGCGGCGCCCCGGATGACAACTCGCTAGTCGTTCGTGATGTCCACGTGCTTCGTCTCCTTCACGAACAGCGTGCCGATCACCAGCGTGATGGAAGCAATGATCACCGGGTACCAGAGCCCCGAGTAGATGTTGCCCGTCGCGGCCACGATCGCGAACGCCGTCGTCGGCAGGAAGCCGCCGAACCAGCCGTTGCCGATGTGATAGGGCAGTGACATCGACGTGTAGCGAATGCGCGTCGGGAACATCTCGACGAGCATCGCCGCGATGGGGCCGTACACCATCGTGACGTAGATGACCAGGATCGTGAGCAGCACCACCAGCATCGTGGTGTTCATGCGGGCGGGATCGGCCTTCACCGGATACTGCGCGGCCGTGAGCGCGGCGTCGAGCGCTGCGTTGAACCGCTTCGCTTCATCGATGGCCGTGGGTGCCGACGCGTCGTACGACACGATCTCCGTGCTGCCAACGCGCACGCGCGCGAAGGACGCGCTCGACGTGTCGCCCACGTTCGAATACGGAACGCCGCGCCGCACCAGTGCGGCCTTGGCCACGTCGCACGGACGGGTGAACGTGCTCGTGCCAATCGGGTTGAACTGCACGGAGCACGATTCCTCGATCGCACTCACCGTCACCGGCGACGTTTCCTGCGCCGACTCGAGCGCTGGGTTGGCGTAGTGCGTGATCGCGCGGAAGAGCGGGAAATACGTCAGCACCGCGAGCAGCAGCCCCGCCATGATGATCGGCTTGCGGCCGATTCGGTCTGACAGCGAACCGAACACCAGGAAAAACGGCGTCCCCAGCAGCAGCGACGCCGCGATGAGCAGGTTCGCACGCTGCGGATCCACCTTCAGCGTCTGCGTGAGGAAGAACAGCGTGTAGAACTGCCCCGTATACCACACCACCGCCTGCCCCGCCGTGAGCCCGAAGAGCGCTAGCAACACGATCTTCAGGTTTCCCCATCGCGCGAACGACTCCGTGAGCGGCGCCTTGGACGTCTTGCCCTCGGCTTTCATCTGCTTGAACAGCGGCGACTCGTTGAGCTTGAGCCGGATCCACACGGAGATACCGAGCAACACGAGCGACACGAGAAACGGAATGCGCCAGCCCCAGTCCTCGAAGGCCTCGTTTCCAAGCGCCGTGCGACAGCCCAGAATCACGAGCAGCGAGAGGAAGAGGCCAAGCGTCGCCGTGGTCTGGATCCAGGACGTGTACGCGCCACGCTTGCCCATCGGCGCATGCTCGGCCACATAGGTCGCGGCGCCGCCGTACTCGCCGCCAAGTGCGAGGCCTTGCAGCAAGCGCATGAGAATGAGCAGCACGGGCGCGGCGACGCCGATCGTCGCGTAGTTGGGCAGGAAGCCGACGATCGACGTCGACACGCCCATGATGAGGATCGTGATCAGGAAGGTGTACTTCCGTCCCACGAGGTCGCCGAGTCGCCCGAAGAAGATCGCGCCGAAGGGGCGCACCGCGAAGCCGGCCGCGAACGCCAGCAGTGCGAAGATGAACGCCGCGTTCGGGTTGCTCACACCGGCGAAGAACTGCTTGCTGATGATCGCCGCGAGCGAGCCATAGAGGTAGAAGTCGTACCACTCGAACACGGTGCCGAGCGACGACGCGAAAATTACGCGCCGCACTTCGCCCTTCGATAGCTCGATCGTCGTCGCATTGGTCATAGGCGCGTAACGTGATGGGTTGATTCCCGCATCGCCAGTGGTCAGAATCAGTGATGACTGACATCGACGTCCTCCTGCAGGAGCATCGGAAGTTCGAACCCGATGCCGCCTTTCGTGCCGCCGCCATCGCACAGCCCGGGATCCACGAGTCCGCGTCGTCCGACACGGACGCGTACTGGGCCGGGCAGGCCAGCTCGCTCGAGTGGATGAAACCGTGGACACAGGTGCTGGACTGGAAGCCACCGCACGCACAGTGGTTCGTTGGCGGCACGCTCAACGCGTCGGTCAACTGCGTGGACCGGCACATCCGCACGGCGCGTCGCAACAAGGCCGCGCTGATCTTCGAGGGCGAACCCGGTGACCGGCGCACGCTGACGTACTGGGACCTCTACGTCGCCGTCAACCAGTTCGCGAACGTGCTCAAGTCGTTGGGCGTGAAGAAAGGCGATCGGGTGGCGATCTACCTGCCGCTCATTCCCGAGGCAGCCATCTCGATGCTCGCCTGCGCGCGCATCGGCGCGATCCACTCGGTGATCTTCGGCGGCTTCTCGCCCGAGTCGGTGCGCGACCGCATCAACGATTCGCAGTGCAAGGTGCTCATCACGGCCGACGGCGGGTACCGCCGCGGCTCCATCGTTCCGCTCAAGCGCAATGCGGACAAGGCGCTGGAGGACACGCCGTCCATCGAGCATGTGGTGGTGGTCCAGCGCCGCGCAGGCGCCGTGAGCGGCGAAGCCGGCGCGGAGATGACGGACGGGCGGGACAAGTGGTGGCATCGGCTCATGCGCAACGCGCCGATGTGGTGCGAACCCGAGCCGATGGACGCGGAGGACGTGCTGTTCATCCTTTACACGTCGGGAACGACGGGCAAGCCCAAGGGCATCGTGCACACGACGGGTGGCTACATGGTCGGCGCCGTGTCGTCCACGCGGATGGTGTTCGACCTCAAGGAGGATGACGTTTTCTGGTGCACCGCCGACGTGGGCTGGGTCACGGGGCATACGTACCTGGTGTACGGTCCCCTGGCATGTGGAGCCACGTGCCTGGTGTACGAGGGCGCGCCCGACTGGCCGGAGAAGGATCGTTTCTGGGAGCTGTGTGAACGCTACGGCGTGTCGATCCTCTACACCGCGCCCACGGCGATTCGCGCCTTCATGAAATGGGGCGACCACTGGCCGGCCAAGTACGACCTCTCGCGACTGCGCCTGCTCGGATCCGTCGGCGAGCCGATCAATCCCGAGGCGTGGATGTGGTATCGCGAGCACATCGGCGGCAACCGCTGCCCGGTCGTTGACACGTGGTGGCAAACGGAAACCGGGTCAATTTCCATCTCACCGTTGCCAGGCATCACGGCGACGACCCCCGGCAGCGCAACCACGCCGATGCCGGGCTACAGCATGGCGCTGCTGGATGTCAACGCGAAGGAGATCGCGGTCGGAGGCGGGCTGCTCGCCATCATGAAGCCGTGGCCCTCCATGTTGCGCACCATCTGGGGCGACGACGCTCGGTATGTCGAGACGTACTTCACCAAGTGGCCCGGCCGCCCCGACATCTACTTCCCGGGCGACGGCGCCAAGCGCGACGACGATGGCAACTACTGGATCCTCGGCCGCGTGGACGACGTCCTCAACGTGGCGGGCCATCGCATCGGCACGATGGAGGTCGAGAGCGCGCTCGTCGAACACCCCGCCGTGGCCGAGGCGGCGGTGGTGGGCAAGGCGCACGAGATGAAGGGCCAGGCGATCGCCGCGTTCGTGACGCTGCGCGAAGGATTCTCGCACTCGCCCGCGTTGCGCGACGAGCTGCGGCAATTCGTGGCGGACAAGATCGGCGCGATCGCGCGTCCAGATGACATCCTCTTCAGCGCCGACCTGCCCAAGACGCGTTCGGGGAAGATCATGCGCAGGCTCCTCCGTGACATCGCCGAGGGGCGCGCGCTCGGGGATACCACCACGCTGGCGGATCCCAACGTGGTGAACTCGCTCAAGGATCTTTACGAGGCGCAAGAGAGCTGAGAGTTCGCCAGGGTTAAACCACGGGTTGACCTCGCGCGATCGGTCGAATACCATGTCCGTAATCCAGAGTGTTTTACTCGGGATTAAACGGTCACCAGGATATTTGCGACATGTTCGCTCCGCTAGTCATCTCGTATCTCCTTGCAGCACAGGCAGTTCCGGTGCAGGACACCACTGCGCAGAAACTCGCCAAGGTGGTCATTCTTGATAGCGCCGATCGCCGACAGGGCTACTCGACTGCCCGCTCGCGGACGGCGACCAGGACAGACACACCGCTCCGTGACGTCCCTCAATCAGCCACGGTCGTCACTCGCGCCCTCATCGCCGATCAGGCCATGCAGAACATGGCGGACGTCGTTCGCTACGTGCCTGGAATCACCATGGGTCAGGGCGAGGGTCACCGCGACGCGCCGACCATCCGCGGACAGAGCTCCACCGCAGACTTCTTCGTCGATGGCGTGCGAGACGACGCGCAGTACTTCCGCGACCTCTACAACGTCGAGCGTGTCGAGGCCCTCAAGGGACCGAATGCGATGACGTTCGGTCGCGGCGGCGGCGGGGGAATCATCAATCGCGTCACCAAGCAACCCACCTGGAACCGCGCGGCCGCACTCGGCGTGGAGCTCGGCAGCTTCGATCACAAGCGCACTACCATCGACCTCAACGGACCGCTCGCCGCACGCGCAGCGCTCCGGCTCAGCGGGCTGCACGAAAACTCCGGCGGCTTCAGGCAGGGCGCGCGGCTCGAACGCCTTGGCGTGAATCCCGAAGTTGCCATCGCCCTGAGCGCGCGGACGAGCGCCCGCGTCGGCGCGGAGCACTTCTCCGACAATCGCACCGTGGATCGCGGCATTCCGTCGTATCAGGGTTCGCCGTGGGGGGGCGACGTCCGGCGCTTCTTTGGTGACCCGGCCGCAAGCCACTCGCGCGCACGAGTGGACGCCGCGCGCATGACGATCGCGCATCGTGCGCCTGGCGGCATCCAGCTGCGCACGCACGCGCACGTTGCCGCGTATGACAAGTTCTATCAGAACGTCTTCGCCGGCAGCGCCGTGAATGCGGCAGGATCGCAGCTCACTCTTTCCGCGTACAACAGCGCCATCGGCCGCACGAATCTCTTCAACCAGACCGACATCACGGCGTCCGCCACCACCGGTGCCGTCGTTCACACGTTGCTCGCCGGCGCGGAGTTCGGCCGCCAGGCCTCGCGCAACCATCGCAATACGGGCTACTTCGGCAGCGCGACCAGCAGCGCCGTCACGGTGAATCAACCGAGTGCGTCGACGCCCGTGAGCTTCCGCCAGAGTGCGACGGACGCCGACAATCACGTCGTTGCGTCGGTCGCCGGGGCGTACGTGCAGGACCAGCTCGCACTCGGTGCGCATCTGCAGGCGATCATCGGCCTGCGTGCAGACCGCATCGCGGTGCGGTATCACAACAATCGCAACGACGCCAACTTCGAGCGCACGGATCGTGTCGTGTCGCCGCGCGTCGGCCTGATCGTCAAGCCGTTGGAGGCGATGTCGCTCTACGCGACGCGCAGCGTGTCGTGGCTGCCCGGCAGCGGCGACCAGTTCTCCTCGCTCACCGTGACGACACAGACACTCGAGCCCGAGCGGTTCGTCAACCAGGAGATCGGCGTGAAGTGGGACGCGAATGCGGATGCGTCAGTCACCGTCGCCGTGTACGGCCTGGATCGCAGCAACAGCGTCGTGCCCGACCCGGCGGATCCCACGAAAGTCGTGCAGACCGGCTGGCAGCGAACCACCGGCGTCGAGCTTGGCGCGTCTGGCCGCGTCACGAGCCGCTGGCAACTCGCCGCGGGCTTCGCGGCGCAGCGCGCGCGCACGTGGGCCGGCGCAACGACGCCGCTCGTGCCGGAGCGCACGCTCTCGGTCTGGAACAAGGTGCATGTCGCGGGGCCACTCGCGCTGGGACTGGGGGTCGTGCGACAGGGCCGAGCGTTCGCCGCCATCGACAACACGGTGACGCTGCCGGCATTCACGCGAACGGACGCCGCGGCGTACCTCGTGTTGCCAGCCCATCTGCGCGCGCAGCTGAACGTCGAGAACCTCACCAACTCGAAGTACTATTCGACGTCGCATGGCAACAACAACATCATGCCCGGCGCCACGCGGACTGTCAGAGTCTCGCTGAACGCAGGACTCCGTTGAGCGCGCCGACCTCCCCTTTCGAATCACGGCAGGGATCGACCGGTGCGTGACGAGAGGCGCCGATGGGTACTTGCAAGTGGTCGGTTTCCGGAAACCGTAAACCGCTAGCTAGTGTCCGTCCTGAAACGCGCGATTCGACTTGGATGTCATCCCGAGCGAAGTCGAGGGATCTGCACTTTCCGTCTGGTTGTGAGGTGCAGGCCCCTCGACTCGCTTCGCTCGCTCGGGGTGACAACGCTACTTTGGCGGTTTCAGGACGGGAACTAGCTAGCTATCGTATGCCGAGCATAGCCGCCCCCTCCATCGGCGATCTCCTCCGGCCACGACACAATGCAGCTCGAGATACGCGGCGTCTCAAAGACGTACGCCAATGGCGTGCGCGCCCTGAACAACGTCACGCTGACCATCCCCCCGGGGATGTACGGCCTCCTTGGGCCCAATGGCGCCGGCAAGTCGACCCTCATGCGCACCATCGCCACGCTACAAGATCCCGATGTGGGGTCCATCCGCCTCGGCGACATCGACGTGCTCCGCGAGAAGGACAAAGTCCGCGCGACACTCGGCTACCTGCCGCAGGAGTTCGGCTTCTATCCGCGCGTGACTGCGGAGCGCCTGCTGAATCACTTCGCGGTGCTCGAGGGAATGACCGATGCGCCCGGGCGCCGGGCTCTGGTGGACGCGCTGCTGCGGAAGGTCAACCTGTGGGACGTGCGCTCGCAGAAGCTCGGGGGGTTCTCGGGCGGGATGCGTCAGCGTTTCGGCGTCGCCGTCGCGCTCCTCGGAAATCCGAAGCTCATCATCGTCGACGAGCCCACCGCGGGACTCGATCCGGCCGAGCGCGTGCGCTTCCTCAACTTGCTGGGTGAGCTCGGCGCGAACTGCATCGTGATCCTGTCCACGCACATTGTGGAAGACGTTTCCGAGCTGTGCTCGGGGATGGCGATCATCCGTGGCGGCGAGATCATCCTCGAGGCGGAACCGCTGAAGGCGATCGACGAGCTGCAGGGGCGCGTGTGGCGGCGTCTCGTCGCAAAGGAGGAACTCGCCGACGTCGAGCGCGAGCATGCGGTGATCGCGACGAAGATGCTCGCCGGCCGCACGTTCGTGCACGTCTATGGCGATGCGTCGCCAGGTGCGGGGTTCGAGGTCGTGGAGGCCGATCTCAAGGACGTCTACTTCAGCGCGATGGCCGGCCACATCGGGCGCGGTGGACGTCAGCCGGTGCTTCAGGGGCAGCTGTGAGGAAGTTGGGGGAGATGGTCCGGTTCGAGGTGGCGTATCACCTCAGAAGCGCCTCGACGCCCCTCTTCGCCGTCGTGCTCACCGCGCTGAGCCTCTACATGAATCAACAACTCGCGAGCGGTCCGCGGCACATCAACTCGCCGCTGACGGTGGCGAGTACGACATCGCTGTGCGGGATGTTCGCGATGCTCGTGACGGCGGCGCTCTTCGTCGACGCCGCGACCCGTGACGTCACTCACCGGGTGCATGCCATCTTCTACACCGAGCCAGTCAGTAAATTTGACTATCTCGGCGGACGCTTCCTTGGCGCGCTTGCGGTGAACGTCGCCGTCTCGCTGGCCATCCCGATCGGGTTGATGCTGGCTGGGGTGGTCCCGTCGGGAACCGGGCCGGAGACGTCGCTTCCGTTCGACGCGATGACGTATCTCCAGCCGTTTCTGCTCTTCACACTCCCCACGGTGTTCGTGACGGCGACGATCCTGTACACGGTGTCGGTGCTCTCGCGCCGCGTGCTTCCCGGATACGTGCTCGCCGTCGCACTCAGCTTCTGCATGATTCTCGCGATCGAACTGCAGGTCAGTCAGGGGGCGCCGAACTGGTATGCCATCCTGTTCGATCCGTCGGGGTTCGTGGCGCTCCGCCAGCACATCAGCTACTGGACGCCGGCCGAAAGGGACGTGATGCTGATCGGATTCCCGCGCATGCTGGTATTGAACCGGTTGGTGTGGGTCTCGATCGCGTTGGGCCTGCTGGCGTTGCTGCACGTGCGGTTCCGGTTCGCGCTGTCCGATGGGGCGAGCGCGAAGCGACGATGGTTTCGTCGCCCCGCTCCTCTCGAGCCTGCGCCGGTGGGCGACGCACGCCTGCTCACGCTTCCCGTCGTCGTGCGGTCATCGGGGCTGCGCGTCGCCATTCGTCAGACGTTCCTCGTCGCTGGAAGTGCGCTGCGGGAGATCCTCTTCAGCCGCCTGTTCCTCGCGATCGCGGGCGGCGCGCTGTTCGTCGTCGTCATCACGGCGAAGCAGAACGGCGCCGCGGTCTTCGATACGACGGTCTACCCCGTCACGCATCTGATTGCCACGGCAGTGCTGGGCGACATCATGTCGATCGGGTTCGTGGCGTTGATCGCGATCTTTGCCGGTGAGCTCGTGTGGCGCGACCGCGACGCACACATGGGCGACATCATGGCCGCCACGCCCGTATCCGTGGCGGTGACGCTTGCGGGCAACCTGCTGGCACTCATCACGATGCTTGCCGTGCTCTCGGGCGTGCTGATGGTCACCGGCATCCTGATGCAGGCCGCACAGGGTTACTACTTCTTCGAGCCGTTGCTGTACGTGAAGATCCTGTTCGGCATCAACCTCGCGGACTACCTCCTGCTCACCGTGCTGGCGATTGCCGTACACGTGCTGCTGAACCAGAAGTATGTCGGGCATGTGATCGTCGTCGGCTTCTACGTGTTCACGCTCTTTGCGGACGTGCTGGGCATCCGCCACAACCTGCTCGTTTACGCGTCGGATCCTGGTTGGACCTACTCCGACCTCAATGGCTTCGGTCCGTTCGTCGGGCCCCTCCTCTGGTTCAAGGCGTACTGGGGAGCGTGGGCCTTCCTGCTGGCGATCGTTGCGTACCTGATGTGGGTGCGCGGGACCGAGCAAGGGTTCCGACAGCGCTTCGCACAGGCTCGCCTGCGGTTCACCGGCGGCATCGTCCGCGCCACCGCGGTCGCGGTGATCCTCATCGCGTCGCTCGGCGGCTTCATCTTCTACAACACGAACGTCCTGAACGACTACGCGCAGTCTGGCGAGTCGGCGGCGCGGTCAGCCGAGTACGAGCGGATGTACAAGCGCTATGAGCACCTCCCGCAACCGACCCTGGTCGCTAGCGTGCTTCGCGTCGAGATCCATCCAGGAAAACGCAGCGTGGACATTCGCGGGAGCTACCGGCTCGTGAATACCACGACGCAGGGCATCGACTCTGTGCACGTCATTCCGCGACGCGCGATGGCGACGCGCACCCTCTCGTTCGACCGGGCATCGACGCTGGTGCCAGTGCGCGACGGCCAGACCTACCGCATCTACGCACTCGCGCGCCCGCTCGCGCCGGGCGATTCGCTGCTGATGACGTTCGAGCTCGCATTCGCTCCGCGCGGATTCCCGAACACGGGCATCAACACGTCCGTCACCCAGAACGGTGCGTACTTCGGTCGCACGTGGCTGCCGGTGATCGGCTATCAGCCGGACTTCGAGGTGTCGTCAACCGAGACACGACGCGAGTACGGACTCGCCCCGCAGACGCCGATGGCATCCGCCAGCGATTCGACGGCGCGCTATCGCCGCTCACCGACCCTCAACGAAGACCTCGTGTACCACGACGTCGTGATCGGTACGGACGAGACGCAGATCGCGGTGTCGCCGGGCTCACTGGTCCGCGAATGGCGCGAGAACGGGCGACGGTACTTCCACTACCGCGCGGAGCAACCGCTTGCGTATGCGTCGGCATTTCTTTCGGCGCAGTATGCCGTGCGTGAAGCGCAGTGGCAGCCGGCCGTTGATTCGTCGCACGCCGTGTCCCTCAAGGTCTACCATCATCCATCGCACACGTTCAACGTGGACCGGATGATCGAGAGCATGCGGGCGTCGTTGACGTACCTCTCCGGGCAGTTCGGCCCCTACCAGTTCCGCGACCTCAGCGTCGTCGAGTTTCCGCGGTACGAGAGCTTCGCGCGTGCGCACCCGCACACCATCGCATTCTCCGAGGGTAGTGCGTTCCTCACTCGCGTCGACAGCATGGGCATCGATCGTCCGTTCTTCGTGACCGCACACGAGACGGCGCACCAGTGGTGGGGCCATCAGGCCAGCGGCGCGCTGGTAAGGGGAGCGGCGCTGCTGTCCGAGTCGCTCGCGCAGTACAGCTCGATGATGATCATGGAGAAGCGGTTCGGCCTCGAGCAGGCGCGACGCTTCTACGACTTCCACATGGACTACTACCTGCGCGGGCGCGGAAACGCGACGACACCTGAGGTGCCCCTGCTCGAGATGGAAGGGGGCAACTACCTCTACTACTTCAAGGGCGGCCTCGCGCTCTACGCGCTCCGTGAGCAGATCGGCGAGCCGCGCGTGAACGCGGCGCTCCGCCGCTACCTCGACCGCTTCCGCAATGCGCCGGCGCCGTACCCCACGTCGCGAGACCTCTACGCAGAACTGCGCGCGGAGACGCCGGACTCCGTGCAGTCCTTGCTCAGCGACCTCTTCGAGCACGTCACGCTCTGGGACCTGAAGGCCGATACCGTATCCGTGTCGCCCGCGGAGAACGGGATGCACTGCGTGACCCTGCACCTCACGGCCCGGAAGACACGCACCGACACGCTCGGCAAGGAGACCGACGCGCCGATGAATGATCTGATCGAGATCGGAGTCTACGCGGACACGATCGCGGCGCCGCTGTACCTCCAGCAACACCGGATTCGGAGTGGACCGCAGACGATCACCGTGATGGTTCGGGGCAAGCCGCACCGCGCCGGGGTCGACCCACGTGGGAGGATGATTCAGCGCAAGCGCCAAGACGATGTCGTCCTGGTGATAAAGCCCACGTCCTCCGGCATCTGACTGCGACAGCGCCGAGAAACGAGCTCGCGCTCAAGCTCACGCTCAGGCTCACGGCTCGTGGTTACTGACAGCTCAATGCTCGTGGTTACGCCGCGGCTACGCGTTCGGCGTGGATCTCGATGACGGCCCGCTCACGGGCTCCCTCGTCGAAGGCGTTCTCGCTGCGTGCCACCACGAGCGTCGCCGCGCCATTCCCGATGAGGTTCGTGATCGCGCGCGCCTCGCTCATGAATCGGTCCACGCCGAGCAGGATGGCCACGCCCTCCACCGGCACCACGCGCATGGCCGCGAGCGTGCTCGCAAGGACGATGAAACCCGAGCCCGTCACCCCCGCCGCTCCCTTCGACGTCAGCATCAACACGCCAAGGATGCTGAGCTGCTGCGCGAACGAGAGGTCCACCTTGAAGGCCTGCGCGATGAAGAGCGCCGCCATCGACAGGTAGATGGATGTGCCGTCGAGGTTGAACGAGTACCCCGCGGGAATCACGAGCCCAACGACCGATCGCGAGCACCCGTAGCGCTCCATCTTCTCGAGCATGCGCGGCAGCGCGGCCTCGCTGGACGATGTGCCCAGCACCAGGACAATTTCCTCGCGAATGAACTTGAGGTACTGCCACAGCGAGAAGCCGTACCAGCGCAGGATCAGGTTCAGCACGACGAAGATGAACAGGAACATCGTGAGGTAGACGTCGAGCATGAGGCGGCCGAGTGGCAGCAGGCTCTTCACGCCGAACGTGCCGACGGTGTACGCCATCGCGCCGAATGCGCCGATAGGCGCCACCTTCATCACCAGCGCGACGATGCGGAAGAACACGGCGGAGAGCCGCTCGAACAAGTCGATGACCGGCTGTCCCTTGTCACCCGTGAACGCCAGCGCGACGCCGAACAGCACGGCGAAGAACACCACCTGAAGCACATCGCCGGCAGCGAACGCGCCGACGACGCTCGACGGCACGATGTGCGTAACGAAGTCGATGAATGTCAGCGCCTTTCCCGCCTCCGTGTACCTGGAGATGTCGCCTTTGGCGAGGGCGCTCACGTCCAACCCTGCGCCCGGCTTCGTCACGTTCACGACGATCATGCCAATGGCCAGCGCGAACGTCGTCACGATCTCGAAGTACAGGAGCGCCTTGCCGCCCACTCGCCCGACCTTCTTCAGGTCGCTCATGTTCCCGATGCCCAGCACGATCGTGAGGAAGATCACGGGCGTGATGATCATCTTCACGAGATTCACGAACGTGTCCCCCAGCGGCTTCATCGCCTTGCCCGCGCCCGGCGCGAACAGGCCGAGGAGAATGCCGCACGAAATGGCGAACAGGACCTGGACGGTCAGGTTGTGATGCAGACGGCGCATGTAATGAAAGTGGCGGGTTGGGAGTGGTATATTACGTGCGCTACAGCCCGTGCCCAAACCCGACGCCCATCATGTGGAGCTCAATCAAGCGCTGGTTCCCCGAAAACATCTTCTCGCGCAAGATCGATCCAGGCGCGGAGCGACGGCTGCGCCTCGCCCAGGCACGCGCCGAGGAATCGATCATCCGCACGCACGTGGACAATGCGCTGATGTTCGTGGACACGCTGGCTGAGGACC
The DNA here is from genome assembly GCA_031407575.1 of Gemmatimonadaceae bacterium. Taxonomy (GTDB): domain Bacteria; phylum Gemmatimonadota; class Gemmatimonadetes; order Gemmatimonadales; family Gemmatimonadaceae; genus AG11. Next base: position 12,405 of record JANOIJ010000078.1, read on the forward strand.
TGACGTTCGACCGTGCGATCGATTCGTACGTGCGGCAGATGTCCATTCCTGAGCCCCTCGCGAGCACGGTGGCCACGCGCACGCTCGTGGTGCTCGGGCAGGACCTGGTGCCCTATCGTCGGCGCTCGCGCGAGGACGGCGAGCCCGCCGTGGACGAATCGCGTCCACCGCTCCGCATCGGCGAGGCCTCCGAAGCCAAGCGCGGCGTGAAGCGCGCTTGACGTTTGTCATCCTGAGCGAAGTCGAAGGATCTGCACTTCTGGTTCAGCCAGGTGCAGATCCTTCGCTTCGCTCAGGATGACCAGGTGTTTTGCCTCAGAGGGACGACTATTCCTCGGGCCGCACGGCGCGGATACTGACCTCGCTCGTGTCGCGGATTCCCCGCCCATATCCCGCGCCCCGAAGTTCGTCAGCCGCGTCCCCGACGACATCGCTCTCGAGCGCACGCACCTCGCGCAGGTCCATCCAGCTGAGCACGAACAGCACCGTCGCGAGGATGGCCGAGACCACGCACCACATGCAGATCGCATCGATCACGAACAGCTCCAGGTACGTCAGCCACGCCGAGAACAGCACGCCGACTCCCGTCACCGCGACCAGCAGCTGCGACACGCTCACACGCTCCGCGAGCGCCGGCCGGAGGCCAGCCAGCGTGAGCGCCAACACGCCGAAGTAGTAGCCCACGCCCCACGCACCTACCGGGAAGCCGAGAAACGTCGCCCACTTGGACGTCTGCACTGTCTCGCACGAGCCCACGGCGCAGGCCAGCGTGCCGATGTAGCCCAGCTTGTACAGCGTGAGGTACAACGCGACGAACAAGCCGGCGAGCGCGACCAGCGCCACCAGCATGCGCTTGTTCACGGACTCTTCCGGGCCGTATCGCCTGACGGAGTCACCGGCGCGGCGGCGGGAGCGGCTGGAAGGGCCTTCAACGCGTCCTCGACCAGCTTGTTGAGCGCGTCGAACGGCAGAGCGCCCGGGATTTTCTGGCTGCCGATGATGAACGACGGCGTCTGCGTCACTTGCCGCCGTTCACCCTCCGCCACGTTCGCCATGATGTTGCGGCGATAGGTCTCCGATTCCATGCACGCGTTGTACTTCGGCATGTCCAACTGGAGACCCTTGGCCAGGTCGCCCAGCGGGCCACGTGGTTTGCTGGTCGCCTCGCTATTCCAGCGGTCCTGGTTCTGGAAGATGAGGTCGTGCATCTCCCAGAATTTTCCTTGCTCGTTGGCGCACGCCGCTGCGAGGTGCGCGTGGATGGTGTTCGGGTGCATTGGCAGCGGGAAGTCCATGAACCGGAAGCGGATCTTTCCCGTGTTCACGAGCCGCGTGCGAATGTCCGGCTCCGTGAGCGTGGCAAACTGGCCGCACCCCGGGCACTCGAAGTCGGCGTATTCGACCAACTCGATGGGCGCCGAAGGACTTCCCATCACGTAGCCTTCGGCCTTGAGCGGCGGCAGCGAGGGATCGATCTCGGTGGCCTTCGCGCCCGACTGGCTCGCCTGCCAGGACAGAAAGGCGATGCCCACGATCGCCACGCCGCCGAGAGCGTACCAGAAGCTCTTGGGCGGGCCGCCGCGCTTTGCGGAGTTGACGACATTGGGGCGCTTGCCCGCCGGTGCCTTCTTTGCCATGAAATCCTCGCAGTACGTGGACCCGCTATTTTCGCGAAAGGTAGGTCGGGTTTTGTGCGATGCAACTCTGCGCGAGGCGTGCGGCGCGACCCGTGCACTGCACCGCCAGCGCTCGCATGAGTCCGTCGAGCCTGCCATTTTGCATTCCTACCCCTGCTGCAAGGAGGACGGTCCCATCGACGCTGATCTGTTGCGCATTCCTGTTGGGCCGGGCTCGATGCACGTCGAGCGGTATGGCCATGGCGGCGCGCCCGTCGTGCTGCTGCATGGATTCGGGACGTCGAGCTTCGTCTGGCGCAACATCGCCCCCGAGATCGCGCTCGCCAATCGGACGGCATTCGCCATCGACCTCTTCGGGTACGGCGAATCGGATCGTCCGTTCGACGCGGATTTCAGCATCGCCGCGCAGGCGGAACTGGTGGACCGCGCCCTCACGGCGCTTCGGCTACCCAAGGCGACGGTAGTGGGGCTGGACCTCGGCGGCGCGGTCGCGCTCCGATTGGCCGCCGGCCGTCCCGAGCGCGTGGAGCGGCTGTTTCTCGTGAATCCCATCGCGCTCGACGAGGTACCGGCCGGCGACATCACCACGCTCCAGCGCAACACGGCGCGGTTCGCCTTCCGTGTGAGCAGCGGGATTCTTGGCGTCGCTCCCATCCTGGGCGAGCTCCTCAGGCGCAGCGTCGCGGACGAGACCCACATGCCCGACAAGCTGGTGGCGCGCTACCTGGCGCCGTACGTCGGCGAGGAAGGGCTCAACCACCTGTTGCTGCTGGCCCGCTCGGTTGACGACGAGGACATGGAGGACATCAACCTGCGCTCGCTGCCGCAGCCATGTCTCATCCTGTGGGGCGACCAGGATCCGTGGATCACTCCCAAGTTCGCTGACCGATTGGCTGACACGATTCCCGGAAGCAGGGTGATCCATCTGCCGGGTGTCGGACGACTGGTGCCCGAGGAGTCGCCCGACTCGCTGCTGTCCGTGCTGCTCGAGTTCATCGGTGCAGCGCCGCAGCAGGGCTAGGCGTTTAGGGGGTCAGTGTCGGGGGTCAGAGTAAATTCGCCATTTGTGTGGTTTACTCTGACCCCCGACTCTGACCCCGAATACCATATTGCCCCGTGCAAGGTTATATTTCTCTTTCTTCCACCCAAATCCGCATTCATGGCCAAGCCGCAGAGAAATACAGGAGCACGTCGATACGCAGGACCCGTGGAGCCTTCGCCCTTTGAGCAGGCACGCGACGAGCTGTTTCAGCACATCATGCGTTGTGGCGTCGTTGGCGCCGATGTTGAGCACGTTGAGGAGTGGTTCGGCGAAACGATCAAGTACATGACCGAACGGTTCCCCGAGCTCAGCGCGCAGCAGATCACCGAATTGAAGACGCTCGGCATGCGCTTCGCCCAGCCGCCCAAGGCGCGAACGGAGACAGACGCAGCGTCCGCGGCCTGATAGCGACACGCGAGCACGCAGATTGATGAGAGGGCGGGAGACATGATGTCTCCCGCCCTCTTTGTCATCCTGAGCGTAGCGAAGGATGACAAACTATCGTGCCCGGACCCCACCCCAGCGCAGCCCAAACCCGATGCGCACGCCGCCGCCCACTCCAACCTGGAGCGCGGGGCTCATCCCATTCGCGGAACGGCGCCCCTCCACGTCGATCGCCGCCAGCAATAGCGGACGCACGCGATCGCCACGTTCGGCGCGCAGGCTCAGTCCCGCGCCAGCCGATACCCCGAACGCGCTCTGTCGAAACGGATCGAACAGGAAGCGGCCAAGAATATCGAGGCGCCCTGTTGGCGACGAGGATCCGCCGGCGAACGTGGCGCCCGCTGCGCCGATGATGCCGACGCGCACGTAGTAGCCGGCGGGAACCTGCACGCCGACACCCGCCTCGACGGTCTGCCTGGCGTCGCGGAACAGCGCGTCCATCCGAACCTCAGGCTGAACCTTCGCCGTCTGCGCCAATTGCGCGCTGAGCGATGCCGGAGCCGCCACGATTGCCAGTGTCAACGCCAGGCGAACACGAGCGCTCATGTCGGACGGGCGCGCCACAATGCCAACGTATAGTCCGCAATGGACAGGATCGACGCGATGGCAACGCCGGCCAACAGCACGGGCACGGTGACTGGCGCCACCAGCACCGCAGCAAGTGTGAGGAGCTGCAACACGGTCACGAGCTTGCCGAGGATGCGGGCCTTGAATTCCACCGGCTTGAGCCACGGGATGATGCGAGCGACGATGAAGCCCACGGCCGTCGCGATGTCGCGCGTGATGAGGATGAAGTATTCGGACGTCGTCAGGTAGCCTGTGAAGAGCAGCGTGGCCACCACCGTCAGCACGAATACCCGGTCCGTGATGGGATCGAGCAGTGCACCCCACCGCGACGTCGCCTTGACGCGCCGCGCGATCCAGCCGTCGAGGAAATCCGAAGCTGCCGCCGCGCCGATGATACCGACGCGCGTGTCGGCCTCGGTTGCGGCAACGAATCCCGCCGCCAGGAGGAGACGCGAGCAGGAGAGCAGATTCGGGATGCGGCCCATGGTCATCATCGCGGAGAATGATAACCACGCGCGCCTTGCCCCACCCTCGGTCCACCCGTATGCTTTGAAATTCACTCTGCCGTCCGCCCGATCAGGTATCGCATGTCCGCCACCATCGCGCTGCTCAGGAACGTCGCCATCTTCAAGGATCTCGAAGAGAGCGAGCTGGCCGAGATCGCCGAAGTGTGCCGGGAAGAGACCTTCGTGAGCGGTGAGTACATCTTCCGCGAGGGAGAGCACGGCAACCGCCTCTATCTCATCGTCGCGGGCGACGTGCGCATCAGCCGAGACGTCCCGGGCAGCGGGGAGGAGGCGCTGGCCATCCTCAAGCCCGGCGCCCTGTTCGGCGAGATGGCGGTGTTCGACCGCAGCGAGCGCTCCACGCATGCGATCTCCAACGGCGGCACCACCGTGCTCACCATCACGCGCCCGGACTTCGAGATGCTCCTCGACTTCAATCGCGAGATGGCCTACAAGGTGCTGTGGTCGGTGACCCGCGTCCTCTCCGGGCGGCTGCGCAATACGAACGATTCGCTGCGGTCGTTCCTCGCGATGTCGATGTTCTGACCGCGGGACGCCCAAACGGACTTGCCGTGCGCCGCTGCCTCGCCCTCATCCTGATCGCTGGTTGCACGACGTCCACCACGACGCACGTGGACATCGCGCCCTCCGTCTCCGGACTCGGCGTCATTCCCGCCAGCTCGGGCTGGCTTGGCGATCCGCGCATCGGGCTCGTGCGCGATATGGCCATCGTTGCCGCGCTCGCCGACGTCTCGCCGGCGCGCATCCGCGCCACGGATTCGGCACTCGTGTCGTTCGGCACGCGCAACACCTTCTCCGACACCCTCTCGGCAACGCGTGGCATTGGCGCCGCGCGGCGGTGGCTATTCGCGCAGCTCCAGCAGGCCAGCCGAGACTGTGGCGACTGCCTGACGGTCGAGTACGACGCGGCGGTGGTCGCCGTGGCGCGCCATCCGCAGCGCGCGTCCGCGAACATCGTCAACGTGCTCGGGATACTTCGCGGGCGGGATACGAATCGCGTCGTCCTGCTTGGCGGGCACTACGACTCGTGCGTCTGTAACGCAGCGCCCAATGGCGGCGTGGATTCCACGAGCGACGCGCCCGGCGCCGACGATGACGGGTCGGGGACGTCCGCCGTGGTCGAGCTCGCCCGCGTACTCACGAAGCACTACCCCAAGGGGCTTGATGCCACGGTGATGTTCGTGCTGCACGCCGCGGAGGAGCAAGGACTGCTGGGCGCCACGCACCTGGCGCAGCGGCTCACGCGCGAGGGCAAGCACGTCGTTGCCGCAATGACGGACGACATCATCGGCAACGTGGTCGCCGAGGACGGCACGACCGACTCGACGAGCGTGCGGATCTTCGCGCAGGATCCCGACAGCTCGCAGAGCCGCGAGCTCGGCCGCTACGTGTGGGGGCTCGGCGTGCAGTACATGCCCGCGTTCGAGGTGGTGCCGGTGTTCCGGCTGGATCGCGTGGGGCGCGGCGGGGATCATCGTCCCTACATCGAGGCGGGGTGGCCCGGTCTTCGCTTTACGGAACGGCTCGAGAACTACAAGCGCCCGCACCTCCCAACCGATGATCTCTCCCACGTGAATTTTGGCTATGTCGCGCAGGTGGCGCGCCTCAACGCGGCCGCGCTCGTGTCGCTGGCGTCCGCGCCCGCGACGCCGGATTCCGTGTTCGCCAGCCGAGAGAGCTCGGCGAGTGGCGGGCAGGCGTGGGCGCTGCGCTGGACGGCGGTGGCTGGCGCGGCGAGCTATGAAGTGCTCGTGCGGCGCACGACGTCGCCCACATGGGAGCGCGTGATTCCCGTGCGCACCGGACTCACGAACGCGCTCGCCTTTCAGCTCGACGACGGATGGGCCGCCGTCCGCGCCGTGGGGGCGAACGGGCACCGGTCCATCGCGCGCACTGCCGCGCTGGGTCGCCCGACTCCCGCCGCGCGACCGTGACGCGGTGACCGATACCGACCGCCTCGCGCACGTCAGCGCCGATCTCGCGGGGGTCGGCTCTGGTGCGTTACGCGACCCGGCGCTGCTGAGCGGCCTGCTCATCGCCGCGGCGGGCGCCGCCGGCCTCAACGCCGCCGGCACGCCCATCGTGCGCAGCGCACCATCGGGCGGTATCTCGGCGGTGTTGCTCCTCGATCCCTGCCACGTGAGCATTCACTCGCTTCCGCACCGCGGCATTGCGCTCGTGGACGTACTCGCGCGCGACGTTGCGGGCGCGGCGAAGGCGCTCGACGTCTTCGTGCGCCGGCTTGCGCCCACGGGCGTGACGAGCGACACCCGGATGCGCGGCTGAGATGCGAGCCTTCTTTCCGCTGCTGCAGCTGATCCTCGTCAGCATCATCGTTATCTGGAACATCGTCATCACCGCCAAGATCGCGCAGGTGCGCACGCTGCCGCGGCCGTTCGCATTTCTGGCGGCACTCGCAGGCTTCCTGCTGCTGCCTGCGCTGCTGATCCATCTCGCCACCGCCAACGCCGTCACGGCGCGCTCGGTGATCACGATGGACTGGCTGTGGCCCGCGACGATGGTGCTCTTCGCGGCGCAGGCGCTCTACGCCGCGACGCGACGGCTGGTGAATCCGTTCCTCGGCTTCTTCATATCGGCGTACGACCTGCTCATCGCCGGCGACGCCGTGCTCCGGTTCATCGCCGCCGGCGGCACGCCGCTGCACTGGACGGCGCTCGTGTACCTCGCGGCGACGAGCGGCGCGTTCGCATGGCTCAACCAGTCGTCGACGATCATCTCGTCGCCCTTCTTTTTCTTCGTACCGATGATCGCGCCGGCGTTCCCTGCCCTGCGCCCCTCGGCGGCGACGTTCCGGCTGTTCCTGGCGTCCGTCGCGTTCGGGTGGATCGTCGTGATCCTCACGCAAATCCCGCCTGGCTACGAGGCGGTGACCTCGTACGACGTGCATGACCCGCGCACAGAACGGCTTCAGGAGCGGCCGGCCGCGGACTTCGACATCGGCCTCAAGCTCTTCCCCGACCTCGACGGCGGGCCTCCGCCCGTCTCCATCAAGCACGACCTCGCGCTCGCGGACACCCTGGGCGTCACGGTGGTGAGCCTGACGGTCATTCCCGAGCGCATGGACAAGGCCGCGCTCGATTCCATCTCGCACACGCTCGACAAGCTGCGCAGCGACAGCACCGTGCTGTTCGTGACGATGGGCTACCCGAGCAGCTTGAATCCGCTGCCCGGGCGCTCGTTCAGCGAGACGGCGCGCCTCGACGCGATCGAACCCATCGTGCGCATCCTGCGGCCGGACGTGTTCATCCCCGCACAGGACCCATACGAGGCGGGCACGCGCGCGGCCGGGCTCCGCTTGCCGCAGTTCTGGCAGGACTACATCACGCGCGCCGCGGCGGTTGCCAAGCGCACGCGTCCTCGCACGCGCATCGGGGTTGCGGCGTCCACGTATGACCGCCGCGACAGCACACTGTACGCGTGGGCGGCGCAGCGCGGATCGCCAGTGGACGTGGTGGGTTTTACGCTCTACCCGTCGTCGTCGGGCGTGCGGACACTGGAGGCCGAGCGCGGCGCGGCGGACCGGTGGATGCGGGAGTCGCGGTCAACGAAGGACCACTGGGTCTTTGCGGTGGGTGGATTTCCGGAAGCGCACGGTGAGGCGAGCCAGGAGCGGGCGGTGTGGGGCGCGCTCGCGTGGGCGACGAGCCGGCCGCAGATCAAAGGCGTGATCGTGGCGGAGCCTGGCGACTACGGGACGATCCGCGGCGTGCGCGCCGCGGATGGGCACCTGCGGCGCGTGACGTTCGCGCTGATGCGGGCGAAGAAGGGGCTGCGAGAAACGGCGGCGCCGGATTCCACCCCCGGCGCGCTGAAGGGACAGCAACGCGTGGGTGGGTGAGCACTGAAAGGGCGCGTTGACGTGCGGGGTGTCATGTCGCGCAACGACGGTGAGTCGCACGCGCGGCGACGTCACGCGAGGCACCTGGGCCGCGCAACGGATAGCCGCGAAAGCCCAGCTCTTCCATGCACGAGAGCGCGATGAACGTCGCGACAACCAACTGGCGGCAGCATCTCCTTGAGGAGCCCGCTGCTGAACAGGATGCCGAGGTACGCGACCCAGAAGAGCGTGACACGGAGGGCAACGCGCCCCGCTGGCGTGCGATAGGTTGACGTCATCCCGCCACCTACGATCCGGGTCGACAACGGTTTCTGTCCATGCGACATTCGACCGGCGCGCGTCGCCCCTTGCGGAGCAACACACAGTTCGGAACTTTAGTCCTGTCGGCGATCGACACTCCCGCCCCCGACTCAGTGCCGCGCCGGCTCTCCGGTTTCGCGGACGGCCGACTCCCATTTCCGCCGCTCTTCCGAGTGAATGGCGCGGAGCGACGTCAGGTCGCAAGCGTGCCAACTCTATCGGTGAATAGACTCATGGGTGCAATCGCCGAGGGCCTTCTCCTCGCGCTTGGGTCATTGATCGAGCCGGTCTCGCGACGCCTGCCACGACTCCGAGACAAGGCAACGCCACGACCCGGCGAGTACTTCCGTGCGCAGGAACGGATAGAAGTCCGCGCGTACGTTCGCGGGGCGTCCGAAGACTGCTTCCAGTGCCCCGTCCCGTCAGAGATGGTCGTGCGGATCGCAGAAGAGCATCTCTCGCCGGACGGCGACATGCTGGCGACGGCGCACAGTGAAGCCCATCGATTGCGGTTGCCGCAACAGTATCAAGCGATGGCACGGCGCCGCGGCTATCTCCTGCGGCTCCCACTGACCGTGTTGCAGAAGTCATTCGCGCGCATCTCGCTTCCGGCTTAGCGCGCTGCGCGTCCCACACGGCGTTGCATGGATGCGCGCTTCGCCATCACGAGGACACGTGCGCTCGCGACGCAGCAAACGATGATCACGGGACGGTGGGGACAGCCGTCCGAGGTGCTGCTCGACATCGTCGTCGAGGAGGACGGAACGGTCCGGGGCGTGGCAAACCCCGGCAGGCAGGACGCGCCGATTCGCCGAGGACACTTCGACCAGCAATCCGACGTTGGGCTTTTACGAGCGCGTGGGCGGCGAGCGGCTGCTCGACGATCGCGGGCAATTCAGCGGAGGCTATGCGTGGCGTGATGTGAGGGCGCTCATCAGCCGAGCGAACGCCCTCGCGCGACCGCTGCCCACGGCGGAGCTTTCCCGAGCCCCTCACCGAGACTCTCCCGATGCACGCACCTGCGAGACGCCTAACCAGGCTCGGCCTTGTCCTGCTCGTTCTTGTGTCCGCGTGCACGCCACGCTCTCCGATGGTCAGCGGCGCGACCGGCAGCGCCGCGACCTTCGACGTCGTCATCGAGAACGGCCGAGTGATCGATGGCACCGGCTCGGCGTGGTTCTACGGCGACGTCGGGTTGCGCGGCGATCGCATCGCGGCCATCGGCCCGCGCGGCGCATTTCGGACGTCGCGTGCGACGTCGCGCGTGGATGCGACGGGGCACGTCGTCTCGCCGGGCTTCATCGACATTCAAGCGCACTCGATCGCGCACTACATGCGAGGCAACGGTCTCGCGCTGTCGATGGTCACGCAAGGCATCACCACGGCCATTCATGGCGAAGGCTCGTCAGCCGGGCCGGTGAACGCGAACATCCTCGCCGCGGAGAACGACACCGCGTCGCGTCGCATCCTTGGGCAGTTCGCGGGCCCGCGCGGGTTCGGCGCCTGGCTCGACTACATGGTGGCGCGTGGTGCCGCGCAGAACATTGGCTCGTTCCTCGGCGACGGCACGCTCCGCGTGTACGCCAAGGGCCACGAGGCGGGTGCACTCACGGCCGCCGAGCGCGACACGGCTCGTGCGATGGTCGCGCGCGCGATGCACGACGGCGCCTTCGGCATCGCGAGCGCGCTCATCTATCCGCCGAACACCTACGCGAGCACCGAAGAGCTGATCGACGCGGCGAAGGCGATGGCTCCGTACGGCGGCGTCTACATCACGCACATGCGAAGTGAGGGCGACAAGTTTCTCGAGGCGCTCGACGAGGCGATTCGCATCGGCAAGGACGGCGGCGTGGCCGTGGAGGTTTATCACCTCAAGGCGAGTGGCCCGCGCAACTGGCCGAAGATGCCCATGGCGATCGCTAAGATCGACTCGGCACGCGCGGCCGGCCAGGACGTCCAGGCGAACATGTATCTCTATCCCGCCGGCGGAAACTCGTTCGCCTCGTGCATCCCGCCCAAGTACGCCGCTGGCGGCCGGCTCCTCGAAAATCTCAGGAACCCCGCGCTGCGCGCCACGATGGTCGCCGAGATGCACGCGCTCGACGCGGGCTACGAGAACCTGTGCGAGATCGCGACGCCTGCGAACGTGATGGTCGTCGGTTTCCGCAGACCGGATCTGCAGCACTTCGAGGGCAAGCGTCTCGCCGAGATTGCGACCGCGCTCGGCAAGGATTGGGCGGAGGTGATCATCGACCTCAACGTCGAGGAGAATCTTGGCCTGGGTGAGCTGCTGTTCCTGATGAGTGAAGACAACATCACGAATCAGCTGCGCCAACCGTGGATGAAGTTCGGCACGGACGCAGGCTCGCAGGACCCGGCAACCGCACGCGGCATGACGCATCCGCGCGCGTACGGCAATTTTCCGCGGCTCTTCGGCCGGTACGTCCGTGAACAGCACGTGTTGCCGCTGGAGGACGCCGTACGCAAGGCGAGTTCCGCGGTCGCGACGCGGCTGTCGCTCACGGACCGCGGCGTGCTCAAGGTGGGCCTCAAGGCCGATGTGATCGTCTTCAACGCGAACACGATCGTCGACAACGCCACGTTCGACAAGCCGCACCAGCTGTCCACCGGCGTGCGCGACATGTTCGTGAACGGCGTCGCCGTGCTGAGGGACGGAGCGCACACGGGAGCGAAGCCTGGAGTGGTCGTGCGCGGGCCCGGCTATCGGCCTTGAGGCTACGCCGCGGTACACCATGGTCGAACGCGTGCGCACGGCACTATCATCCTCCCTCCCACACCGCATGGAGCGACGCATGACGAAACTCGTATCCTGGTTCGATATCCCCGTCTCGGACATGACTCGCGCCATCGCGTTCTACGAGCGCGTCACGTCACAGACGCTCAAGCGCTTGCCTGTGGGTGAGAACAAGGAAACTGCCCTGTTCGAGTCAGACGGGTGCCTGTTCCTCGCGCCTGAGGACAAGCCGTCTCACTATGGCACGCGTGTGTACTTCGATGCCGCTTCCGGTATCGACGACTGGCTCTCGCGGGTCGAGGCAGCCGGCGGCAAGACGTTGGTTCCCAGGAGCCCGATCGGCGGTGGGCAAGGGTTCTTCGCGTACTTCGAGGACACCGAAGGCAACCGCGTCGGCCTGCACGGAAAGAGCTGACCTCTCGTCCCCAACGAGTCTTGTCGATGTCGAGCGTTCACGTTGGAAGCTGGGAGTTGGTCATCGGCGACGATCGATTGACATGGTCCGATGACGCCCGCCGAGTCATCGGGCTGGAAACCCCCGCACGGGATGCATCGCCCGAGGCGCTGTTCGCGCTCGCGCATCACGAGGACGTCGAGTCGCTGCGCAGTGCGTTTGCCAGCGGAGTGCGCGACGGTAGTGCACTGGACATCGAGTGCCGCATCGCGCGCTCCGACGGCACCATGCGCAGGATCCACCTGCTCGGCGTACACATCGCGGCCGACGCGACGCACCCCGCGCGATTGTGGGGCACGATGCACGACGTCACTGACCGCCCGCGCATCTCCAACCTGGTGCGCGCATCGGACATTGCCCGCGCCGACGCCGACGAAGCGCGCGCGGAGGCGGGACGCATCCTGGAGATTGTCAGCGACGCGTTCGTCGCGCTGGACCGCGAGTGGCGCTACACGCACGTGAACCGGAAGGCGGCGTCGATCTTCGGGCGTACACCGGGCGACCTGATCGGCAAGCATATCTGGACGGAGTTCCCCGACGGCATCGGTCAACCGTTTTACCACGCCTACCATAAAGCGATGACGGAGCGGGAGTTCGCGTTCCTCGAGGAGTACTATCCGCCGTACGACCGGTGGTTCGAGAACCGCATCCATCCGACGCCCGAGGGGATCGCGATCTTCTTCCACGACATTTCGGATCGCAAACGCGCCGAGCAGGTCAGGCGTGAGTGGGAGGAGCGGTTCCGCCAGCTCGCCGACAATATCGAAGAGGTGTTCTGGCTCTCGACCGTGGAGACTGGCGCCTTCATCTACGTCAGTCCGGCCTTCGAGACGATCTGGGGGCGCCCCTGCGCTGACATCTATCGCGCGCCGCAACTCTGGTGGGACGCCATCCATCCCGACGATCGTCCCGGGGTTCGCACGGCCGCCGAACGCCAGGCGACCGGCGGCTATGACGAGGAGTACCGGATCCTCCGCCCGGACGGAACGATTCGCTGGATTGCCGATCGCGCGTTCCCGATTCGCGACGAGCACGGCGTGGTGTATCGCATCGCCGGCGTCGCGCAGGACATCACCGAACGCCACGCGGCCGCCGAGGTGATCCAGCGCATCGCATCGGGTTTGACAACTACCCTCGAGAGCATCACCGACGCGTTTTACACGCTCGATCGCGACGGGCAGTTCACGTACGTCAACCACGAAGCCGAGCGGCTGATGGAACAGCCGCGAAGCGCGTTGCTGGGTCAGTCCGTGTGGTCCGTGTTTCCCGAAGCGGTGAACACCGAGTTTCATCGCCAGTTCGTTCACGCGATGCGCAACAACGTCGTCGTGAAGTTCGAGGAGTACTATCCGCCGCTCCTGCGGTGGTTCGAAGTGCGCGCCTATCCGTCCGCACAGGGACTCGCCGTCTACTTTCTCGACGTGACGGAGCGCCGCCGGGTGCTCGACGTCCTGCGTGAACGCGAGGAGACGTTGCGCCAGCGCACCGACCAGCTGGACGCCGCGCTCGAGGCGGCGCAACTCGGCGTGTGGAGTTGGGACCTCGCGTCGAATCTCGTGACGACGATCCAGGGAAGCGGGCCGGCCACAGGCTTGCCGGAAGGCACCTATCCCTCGACGGGAGAGGCCTTCACGGCGCTCGTGCATCCCGACGATCGCGTGTGGGTCACCAACCGGCTGCGCGTTGCCAGCGCGACAGGCACCGACTATCAGGCCGAGTTTCGAGTGCGTGCGCCGGATGGGAGCACGCGCTGGATCTCCTCGCAGGGGCATTGGACGCGCGATGCCGAGGGGGCACCGCGCGTGATGATCGGCGCGGATCTCGACATCACGGCACGCCGGCAGGCTGCGCAGGAGTTGCGCGCATTCGCGCAGCGGCTGGATTCGGCGCAGGACGCAGAGCGTGCCACGATCGCGCGCGAAGTGCACGATGACCTCGGGCAGGCGCTGACCGTCTTGCGGATGGACTCCTCACGGCTCGCGAGGATGTCGACGTCGAATCCGGAGCTGTCCGCACTCGTCGGCGAGATGACGGAGCTGATCGATTCCACCTTGCAGAAGACCCGATCCATCGCCACCGCACTGCACCCGTCGGCGCTCGAGGATCTCGGCCTCGCCGCCGCGATCGAGATTCACGTGACGCACGTGGCTCGACGGGCGTCGCTGTCGGCCACTCTGGAGCTTGTACCCGTGAGCGCGCGCGTCGATCGCGAACGCGCGCGCGCGGCGTATCGCGTCATGCAGGAAAGCCTCACGAACGTCGTGCGTCATGCGGACGCGACGCAGGTCGTGATTCGGCTCGACGAGCACGACGCGGAGCTCGTGCTCGAGGTCACGGATGATGGGTGCGGTATTCGGCCTGACCAGCTGTCGGGCACCGGCTCGCTCGGCCTCATCGGCATGCGGGAGCGCGCGGCGGCGTTCGATGGCACCGTGCACATCGCCGCGCAGGAGCCATGCGGCACCGCCGTCACGCTCCGATTGCCCCTTGGACCGCGTGCAGTGCATAGTGACGCATGATTCGCGTCCTCATCGCTGACGACCACGCGCTCGTGCGGCGCGGCCTGCATCAGGTGCTGGACGCACTTGGCGACGTCACCGTCGTGGGCGAAGTAGTGACCGCTTTCGACGTGATTCCTGCCGTGGTCGCCACGCGCCCGGATGTATTGCTGCTCGATATCGCCATGCCGGGCGGCAACTTCCTGGATCTCCTCGACCACTTGCGCCGGCATGCGCCGAAGCTGCGCACGCTCATCGTGAGCGCACACGCGGAAGCGCTGTACGCACGACGCGCCATTCGCGCAGGCGCTGCGGGCTACATCAACAAGAGCCACGCGGAGGAGGAGCTGGTCACGGCGCTCCGAGTGGTGGCTCGTGGCGGACGGTACGTGAGCGCCGCGCTCGCGCAGGAACTGGCCGCCGAGCTCGCGAGCGGACGCGGCGCAACACCGCACGACGCGCTCACGAATCGCGAGCACGAGGTGATGCTCCTCCTCGCCGCGGGACACTCGGTGACGCAGGTCGCCGAGCAACTCGGGCTCAGTGTGAAGACGGTCAGCACACATCGCACGCGGCTGCTCGCGAAGATGGAGCTCACCACCAACGCCGAGCTGGTGCGATACGCCCTGACGCACGGGCTGATCACCTGACGTCGCGCGTCGTAGGACAATGTCCTACGCTGCCGTGGGACGAGCGCCAATGTGCGCGCTCACCGTCCGCCGCGATCTTTCTCTCCGGGTCCACTCATCACGGAGAAGCGCATGCGGGTATTGGTCGTTGACGACACGACGTCGGTGCGGGAGCGGATTGCCGCGATGATCTCGGGCCTCGCTGGCGTCGAAGTCGTGGAGCAAGCGGTGGACGGCGTTTCGGGGCTGGCGTGCATCGCCACGCGAGTGCCGGACGTGCTCGTGCTCGACATCCGGATGCCGCGCATGAATGGCTTCCAGCTCCTCGACGCGATCAAGCATCGGACGTCGCGGCCCGTGAGCATCGTCGTGAGCAACCACGCGGAGTACCGGCGGCACGCGTTGCTGGCGGGTGCGAGCTTTTTCTATGACAAGTCCACGCAGATCGACGACCTGCTCGCGACCCTCGTCGCGCTCGCGTCCCGCCGGATGACCGCCACATGATTCCCATGCAGCCGCTCCGCGTCCTGGTCGTGGACGACAGTGAGGACGAGTACCAGACCACGCGAGATCTGCTCGCGCGGGCATCCGACTCGTTGTTCGCAGTGAACTGGGCACCCAGCCATGACGCCGGCTTGGCGGCGATACTCCAGGGGACGTGCGACGTGTGTCTGGTGAACTACGACCTGGACGGACAGCCTGGGCTTGGTCTCGTGCACGACGCGCAGCGTCTCGGCGCGGACACGCCGATCATCCTGCTCGACGCGCACGACGTCCACTCGCTCGACGAGGAGATTCGCCTCGCCACCGCCGATGACTGCATCTCGAAGGGGCAACTCACACCCGCGCTGCTCGAGCGGAGCGTGCGGCACGTCGTCGAGACGAACCGCCTGCGAGCCGGCGCGGAGGAGTCGCGCACGCGATGGCACACGCTCACCGAGCACCTGAGTGTCGTCTACTTCGAGGGCGATCCCTGGAGCCAGCGCCTGCTCTACGTGAGCCCGACGTACGAGACCATGCTCGGACACTCGTGCGCGGAGGCGTGCGCCGCACCACGCGCGTGGCTCGCGCACGTGCATGCGGACGACTACCAGCGCGTGCTCGCGAGCTTCGACGACTCGCCATACGACGACCTGGAGTTCCGCGTGGTGCGCAGTGACGGCGCGGTGCGCTGGTTTCGCCGTCGATTGCGGACCGTTCGCGACGCATCCGGTCGCGTGAGTCGCGTGGTCGGAACGGCCGAGGATGTCACGCCGCTCCGCGAGGCGCAGCGGCAGGCGGCGGCGACGAGCCGCCTCGAAGTCCTGGGCCGGCAGGTAGGAGCCGTAGCGCATGATTTTAACAACATGCTCACGGCCGTCATCTGCGAGGCTGAGGAGCTCAAGTGCGCACGCGCCGATGACGACGGGGTCCAATCGGGAGCGCAGGAGATCATCGGCTTGTCGCTGCGCGCTGCTGACCTGACGCGCCAGCTCCTCGCGTTCGGTCGCCAGCGAGCGTACGAGCCGCGCCTGCTCGATCTCAATGCGCTCGTGACCGGTGTCGAGCGGATGCTTGGCCGCCTCGCCGGCGCGGATGTCGCTCTGAGCACGATTCTCCCGGACGATGCGGGGTTCGTGATCGCCGACGCGGGCCAGATGGAGCAGGTCGTCGTCAATCTCGTGGTGAATGCGCGGGATGCGATGCCCACCGGCGGCCGCCTCCGCATCGAGACGCGGAATGTGAGCGTCATGTCGGACACCGTTGCGCCGGACAACGTGCGGCCAGGCTCGTACGTCGTGCTCTCGGTGAGCGACGAGGGGACGGGAATGTCGGACGTCGTGCGCGCGCGCATCTTCGAACCGTTCTTCTCCACGAAGGCACCGGATGCGGGATCGGGCCTTGGTCTGTCCACCGTGCGCGACTTCGTGGCGCGGAGCGGTGGCGCCATTGTCGTGTCGACCGAATGGGGGCGCGGGTCGACGTTCGACGTGTACCTTCCATCCGCGTCAGACGGTCCGACGAAGCAGGAGCGCCGCCCGCGCATCCGAACCGACCACGACGCGGGCCATCGGCGGGTCCCGCGTCAGATCGCGCAACCACCCCAGGGGACGTAAGCGATCGCGCGTCAGGTCGCTGCGCGAGACGCGAACGCGAAGCGCCGTGAATCGAGGGATGCCATTGTCACCCGCTTACAGCCTTCATGTCGACAGCCGATACGCTGTACCACGAGCTCGCCGCCCGTATTGTCGGCCAGCGCGTTGAGTGGACCAGAATATTCCTCTTCACGCTGCAGGTCTACTTTGCGCCGGAAGGATCGGAGCAGCGTGGGTTCGAGATATGGTGCGAACCGTGCTGGCATATCCGCACCGCAGCGGGCATCGTCACCGGCTCGGGCACCATCGAGGGCCCCAATACCTTCAACGACAACGAGGAAATGGAGCGGGCCAGCGCGACGATCACCAAGGCGAGCAACGACTCGAACGCACTCGTCGGCGAGCGTCTCGTTGCGCTGCGCGTGGATACTGCCACGCACGCGCTGGAAGCCGCCTTCAGCAATGGTGTCGTGATTTCCACGTTTTTCGCTGACCCTGACGAGTCAGCCCTCTGGGTTCTCCGCGATCCAGCGCGAGGTCTGGCTGTGCGAGGGACCCCTCGCGGCATCGCGACTGGCACACGTCATCGCGACGCGTAGTTGCAGTTCCGCCCGCGGCCTCTATCGCGTCAACTACGCGATGGCGACCTTCGCGCGCTGGCGACAGCGTCCATCTCTCGCGCTGCACAGACATCACACGTCCGTCTCCGCGCTTCGTGGAATCCAGATCATGCCTGACTGTCCTCCATGCCGCGTGCGGCTCCTGGTAGCCGTCGCGTCGATGCTCGTCCTCACCGGCTGCGCGCCGAACGCGCCAACGGTGGCTGCCGCGCCGGCGATGACGCGAACGCTCGTTGCCGTCTTCGCCCACCCCGACGACGAAACCCTCGTCGCGCCCGTACTGGCGCGCTACGCCCGCGACGGCGCGCAGGTGTTCCTCGTCATCGCAACGGACGGGCGACGAGGCGCCAATGCGCACGCGCGCATTCCCGCCGGTGACTCCCTCGCCAAGGTCCGCGCCGACGAAGCACGATGCTCCGCTCGTGCGCTCGGACTCCAGCCCCCAATCCTCCTGGGCTTTCCCGACGCCGGCCTCGCCGACTTCGCACCATGGCCCGGCAAGCGACTCGATACGCTCGCGACCCGTATCGACTCCGTGCTGCGCGCCCTCCGTCCATCCGTGGTGCTGACGTGGGGGCCGGACGGTGGATACGGACACTCGGATCACCGCCTCACCGGGAATGTGGTGACGCAGGTCTTTCAGTCGGGATCGCTCCCCTCCACGACGCTGCTCTTCACCGCGGGTTTTCCCGCGACGCGAACGTCCGCTGCCCCGCCATGGTACGGCCAGCAACTGCACCCGGTGAGCAGCGCGTTGCTCACGGCCACGGTGACGTTCGACGCCGTGGACCGCGAAGCGGCCGCGCGCTCGGTTGCCTGCCACTGGTCGCAGGCAACCCCGCAAGCGCAGATGCGGAACATGGAGGCGCTCGACCACCTGTGGCAGGGCGCAGTGACGTTTCAACAATGGGGCGGCGGCACTCGGCGGGCATCGCTCTTCTAACCCAGCCCGACGTCCGCGCGCTGGCGTCAGGCGTCATGCTCGCTTTGACTGATACTGGCGACTGGTGACTGGCTACCGGTGACTGACCGTGGACGGCGCACCCGCTCAGTCACGGTCGCGGCAACACCGGCGGATTGTTGCCGCCATCGGCGATGAACTTCGTCATTCGCTCCTCCAGCACCGTCAGCGGCACCGAGCCGAGTGCCAGGATCGCGTCGTGGAATTTTCGCTGGTCGAACGCGGAGCCAAGCTTCTGCTCCGCATCTCGGCGATGCCGACGGATTTGTAGCTCGCCGAGCTTGTACGCCACCGCCTGTCCGGGCCAGGCGATATAGCGCTCGACTTCGGTGGTGATCTCATGCTCGCTGAGCGGCGCGCGCGTGCGAAGATAGTCCATCGCCCGCTCGCGGCTCCAGCCGAATTGATGGATCCCCGTGTCGATGACGAGCCGGCAGGCACGCCACATCTCGTACGTCAGCCGGCCGAAGTCTTCATAGGGCGTCTCGTAAATCCCCATGATGGTGCCCAGCCATTCGGTGTAGAGTCCCCACCCTTCTCCATAGCCCGAGAACGACGTCCCGCGCCGAAACGGCGGACGCTCCGGTCCCTCGAGGGCCAGCGCCGCCTGGAAGCTGTGGCCCGGCGTGCATTCGTGGAGCGTCAGCGACGCGAGGGTGTACAGCGGGCGCGCCGGCAGGTTGTACGTGTTCATCAGGCACGTCTCGAGGCCGCCACGACCGCCGGTGTAAATCGGCGCGAGCGCATCGGGCACGGGGCGGATCCCATGGCGGTACCGCGGAAGGAATCCGATCGTCTCGCGGAGCTTCCAGTCGGCCTTCTTCGACACATAGGCCGAGTACGAGAGCAGCTCGCGAGGTGTCCTGGCGTAGAACTGCGGATCGGTGCGCAAGAAGACAAAGAACTCCGCCATCGATCCCGAGAAGCCTGCCTTCTGCTTCGTCGCCTCCATCTCGGCCTCGAGACGAGCGACCTCGCGCAGACCGATGTCGTGAATCTGCTGGGCCGTGAGGTCGAGCGTGGTGAACTTCTCGATCATTGCCTTGTAGTACGCCTGGCCGTCGGGCATTGCCGCGGCGGCGAGCGAGGTTCGCGCCTTGGGCAGGTACTCGTCGCGCATCATCGTGAGCAACCGCGCGTATGCCGGCGCCACCACGTCCCGCAGCACTGTGACGGCTTCGCGGCGCATCGTTGCCTGGTCCGCTGCGGAGATCGTCGCAGGCATCTGCGCGAACGGTGTGTAGAGCGGGTTAGTCGAGTCGCCCTTGACGTAGGGCTCGATCGTCTTGTCGCGGCCAATGACGGACACGCGCGGGACGGTGAAGCCCCGGGCAAGCCCCGCCCGCATGTTGACGATGTGCTCATCGAAGTAGCGGGGCACATCGCGGAGCCGCGCGAGATAGTTGCGATAGACGTCCGCGGACGTGAACCCCTGGCGCGGCGTAAAGTCGGTCCAGAAGAACGTGTCGCCGTTGAACGGCGCTTCATAGGTTTTGTACGTCACGTCGTTGGCGAGCGCCCGAATGGATGTGCCGAAGACCTGCGCGTTCACCTTCTCCTCGGGCGAGAGCTGTGCGAACGGGATGCTGTCGAGTGTCGCGAGCGCTCGCGTCCAGTACGCGAAGCGCGCCTGTTGCGCCGCGGCGTCCACGCGCGGGAAATGGTCGCTGCCACCGCCCTCGCCGGGCGCGTCGCTCCGACGAGCCATCTCGCGCTGCCGCCAGGCCCACTCCGTCGTATAGAGCGCGCGGAGACGCGTATCGGCGGCGGTGGCCCTGCGCGTCGCCTGCGCCTCGGCGCGCGAGGCCAGTGCGAGGATGCAGAGTGCGAGCAACGTCACACAGGAGCGAACGAACCACGATGGCGCCATGACGGCCTCTCAGGTGGGAATGACTGTCGTCGATTGACGATCGAGGACCGCGCCGCGGGATGCCGTGTAATGAAGACGCATGTCCACGCCTCGCGTGTGCCGGGCAATCGAGCGCGAATGGGATATTGGATACGGTATGTTGGTGCCGGGCGCTCGAAGTCGCAATAAATTCCGGTTCTTTGGGGAACTCCGGAATTGTCGGGCGTTTGCTGTTGTCTCGCCACGGGCGCCCGGAGGGCGGAGCCGCGTAGGCACGGATCTGGAGCGGACCGCGTGGGGACCAGACTACGACCGCTGAGAACGCTGACACCACGCACGCTGAAAAACGCTGAACGGCGAGAGGCACGCGTAAGCCTTCCCGACC
>JANOIJ010000115.1:0-8554 GCA_031407575.1 Gemmatimonadaceae bacterium
CGACCTGCGGATTGATGCAGTGCGCGCAAACCAGCGCGCCACCGCCGTGCCACGCGATCTCCTCCTGCGTGGTGGCTGCCGCGACCACGCGCGCCGCGCCAGGCTGCTCGGCATATCGGCGCAACGCTTCGAGCACGATGAACGCGCCGATCCGGTCGTCGATGGAGCGAGAGACGATGCGGTCGTTCGGGAAGTCCAGCGTGCGCGAATCCACCACCCCCGGATCGCCGATGCCCAGACGCCGCTCTGCCTCGTCGCGCTTGGTCGCGCCGATGTCGACCCACAGGTCCGTGAACTTGCTGGCGTGCTCTCGGTCGTCCGCCTTCATGAGGTGGATCGGCTTCTTGCCGACCACGCCCAGCACGTCACCCTCGGTGCCCAAAAAGCGAATGCGCTGCCCCACGAGGACCTGCGGGTCCCAGCCGCCAATGGGTCCGATGTAGATGTAGCCGTCGTCGTCTATGTACTGGACGATCACCCCGATCTCGTCGATGTGCCCGTCGAGCATGATGGTCGGATAACCGTCCGGGTTTACCTCTGCCATGCTGTTGCCGGCCACGTCGACGGTGACTTTCGTCGCGAAGGACTCCGCCTCGGTACGCCAGGCGCGTGCGGCTGCGGTTTCGTAGCCGCTGGGCGCGGGCGCATCGAGCAGGCGCTTGAGGAAACTGAGCGAGGACGGACTGATCATGTAGCGGGAGTGATGAGGGAGGAACGAATGCTAGTCCGCGCCATCGACCCGTGGAAGTCCAAAACAGCTTCGCGCGGTGCAAACGCGCGCCGCGTGGATCTCCACGAAAAAGACCGTCGTCGCGCAACCTCGTCAGCCGCGCAGACGCCTCGTGTAGTCCTCGCGTGGCGGTGGGAAGAGCGCTGGAGCGACGATGGCCGCCATGGCCTCCACTGCGTCGGCCAGGCGAGGCCCGGGCCGACTCGTGAGCGCGTTGCCGTCCAGCGCCCATGCGTCGACGCCGCGCGCCCATGACCATTCGTCGCGTGCGAGAAGCTCCCGCGCTTCACGCGCGCCGCGCTCCACGTCGAAGCCGCACGGCGCAAAGAGCTGCAGGGTGGGCGCCGCGTCGCGAACGTGGTCCACGGCGACGCGAACGGAGTGCGCCCCCGCCACCGCCAGCACGTCCACGCCGCCGGCTCGCCGCACGAGGTCCGGTGTCCAGTGACCGGCCGTAAACAGCGGATCCAGCCACTCGATCACGGCGACGCGAGGTCTCGGCGCGCGCGCCGTCTTGAGCGTCTGGTGCACCGCGAGCAGCCGCGAGGCAATGGAGGCCACTAACGCTTCCGCCTGCCGCTGGCGGCCGATCGCCACGCCGACGGCGTTGATGTCGTGCCACACGCCGTCGAGCGTGGTGGCCCCAAGTGTGACGACGCTCGGCGCGGGAGTGAGCACGCGTGCGATGTCGCGCACGTCGCCGTCGCTCACCGCGCACACCTCGCAGAGCGCCTGCGTGAGGATGACCGTCGGCGCAAGCTGCGCGAGCTGCGCCGCATCGATCGCGAACACCGGTAGACCGCTGGCCGACAGCGCGCGCACCGCGCCGTCGATGGCCGCAGATGTCGCGTCCCGGTCGACGGCGCTGTTCGTCACGCGTGGAAGACGCGTGACCTGCGGCGGATAGTCGCACTCGTGCGAGATGGCGACGAGCATGTCCGTCGCGCCGAGCGCTGCAACGATTTCCGTGGCTGCTGGAAGGAGTGAAATGACTCGTGTCATCGTGTCAGACGTGCAGATCCTTCGCTGCGCTCAGGATGACAACACTGCGCGGTTGTCATCCTGAGGATCTGCACCTCGAGGTTAATCGCCTTGGCGAACCGGAAACGCCGCGAACGTGATCAACTGCACCGCGAAGCCCGCGACGAACCAGCGCGCGTCTTCCGTAAAGCCGTAGTAGATGATCCCGAACCAGGCGAGCATCTGCCCAAACAGCCACGCGATCAAGCTGTCCGGAATTCCCATGGCCGCTCGGCGCTTGAGCGCGATGGCGCTCCTCCAGAAGCGGATGTCCAGCAGCTGCACGAGCGCGTACAGCCAGGTCATGATGCCGACGACGCGCAGCTTGCCCACGAATGGACCCGCCAGCGGTGACGACGCGACCAGGGAATGCCACACCCAGACGACGAGTCCGAAGAACAGCGTGATGCCGAGCAGCACGCCGCGCAGTTGTGTCTGGCGGGCGGGCGTCAGCCACGCGTAACGGATGGACGCGTCTTGCGCACGTGCCTTGATGTCTGCAGCCGGATCGACAACCACGATGCGCACTCCATCCGGGGTTCTAAGGCAGCGGAGCCCGCTCGTACACGGCCTTGCCACCAATATACGTCGCGATGACACTGGTGCCGAGAATGTCGCGGTCGGCCACGGTCATGATGTCGCGATCGAGGATGACGAAGTCGGCGAGCTTGCCAGCGGCAAGCGACCCCATGGTTGACTCCTGGAACGCGGCGAACGCGGGCCAGAGGGTCATGCTCTTGAGCGCTTCATCGCGCGTCATCTTCTGTTCCGGCAGCCACCCACCCGCCGGCCAGTTCTCGGCATCCTGGCGCGCGACCGAGCTGTGGAAGCTCAACAGCGGATTCACCGCTTCGACGGGGAAATCGCTGCCGTTGGGAATCACGACACCGGTCTCGAGCAGCGAGCGCCATGCGTACGCGCCAAGCAGCCGGCCGGCACCGAGCCGATTGCCGGCCCAGTACATGTCGCTCGTCTGGTGGACGGCCTGCATGGACGGAATGACGCCCAGCTGCGCGAAGCGCGGGATGTCGTCGTGATGGATCACCTGCGCGTGCTCGACGCGAAAACGGTGGTCGGCGGTGGGATTCACCTTGAGCGCGGCGTCGAATGCGTCGAGCACGATACGGTTGCCACGATCGCCGATGGCGTGCGCGTTCACCTGGAACCCAGCACGCAGCGCGCGCGTTGCGACGTCCTGGATGTGCGCGGGGGGCGAGAGCAGCAGGCCCCTGTTGTTCGCGTCGTCGGCGTACGGCTCGAGCAGCGCCGCGCCGCGTGAGCCGAGTGCACCGTCGGCGTAGAGCTTGATGGAGCGGATCCAGAGGCGGTTATCGTAGAGACCGGACTGCGGGCCGCGCGCGAGGTAGTGCGAGACGGCGGCGCTGTCGTCACCGATCATGACGTAGAGGCGGAAGGGAATCTCGCCCGCTTTCGCCATCTCCTCCATGAGGTCGATGGTCGCGCGCGACTCGCCGGCGTCGTGCAGGCCGACCAGTCCCCAGCGCTGCGACTCGCGAATGGCCGCGCGAATGGCGTGCCGCGTCTCCTCACGCGAGCTGGCGGGGATGGAGCGCTCGACGAGCGCGGACGCATTGTCGATGAAGACGCCGGTTGGATCGCCGCTGGCGGTGCGCTCGATCTTGCCGCCGCTGGGGTCCTTCGATGCAGCGGTGACGTTCGCGACGCGCATCGCGGCGGCGTTGACGAGACCGGCGTGTCCGTCGACACGCTCGAGGTATACGGGATGGTTGGGTAGCGCGCGCGAGAGTGCGTCGTGCGTGGGGAAGCGCGTGTCGCCCCACTGGTTCTGGTCCCATCCGCGACCCACGATCCATTGTCCGGCCGGGACGTCCTTCGAGCGCGCCACCACGCGCGCGATCACCTCGTCGTACGACTTGGTGCCGACGAGGTTCACCGTACGCAACGATTGGCCGAGCCCGAGGAGATGCGCGTGGGCGTCCACCATGCCCGGGATGACGGTGCGTCCGCCCAGGTCGAGGATGCGCGTCGACGTGCCCTTGAGCGCCATCGCTTCGCGCGTGGAGCCGGTGAACGCGATGCGTCCGTCGCGCACGGCCATGGCGGCGACGATGGGGCGCGAGTCGTCGACGGTATAGATGCGCGCGTTGGTGACGATCAGGTCCGCGGGGCGGGCCTGTGCCGCGAGCGATACGGGAAGGACGAGCACCGCGAGGGCGCGGCGGACAGTGAAGCGCATTGCGAAACCTGGGGTTGAGGCAGAGCATCAAGATCGCGCGCTGCGCGCCGCGCGGCGAGCGGAGAACTCCGTTCTCCGTTCTCCGCGCAAAAACTACCTGGGCACGAGCGATCCCCCACCTGCGAGCGCATACGTCCGTCCGCCGAGTGTCGCGTTGGCGGCGAGATCCGCCCGGTAGGACACGGTGTAGCCGTTGCCGACGATGTTGCTGATCGACGATCCCGATATTCCGCCTGGCAGCGAGAGCGTGGTGAGCGCGGACGTCGCCGTCACGGTCCATGTGCTCGTGGAGTCCATCGCGAGCGCGACGCCCTGGAGTGCGCCAGTGAGTCGCGTCCCGTCCGAGAGCGTTGCCGCGAGCGTGCTCGTCGCATCGGCGACGAGGGTGCCCGCAAGCGAGTCGGCAACGGCGATGATCGCGATGGAGCTGGCTCCTGTTGCCGATGCGATGACTCCTGACGCGGCGCGTATGCTCGTCCGCTCGACACGCACGCTTCCGCCGAGTGTGGCAGCCAGTCCGTACGACGTGGAGCTGGTCGTGGTGATGGAGCCGCGAAAGGCCGCGATGGTCGATGCCGCTCCAGTGGCGAACAACCCCGTGGCGCCAATGGAATCCGTCGTGATGGTCGTGCCCACGAGCGTGGCCTTCGATCCGCCCGCGACGAGAATGGCCGCGTTGGCGCCCGTGGCTCGGCTCGTACTCAACGAGCTGGCGTGGCCGGTCTTTGATACGGTGCCGTTGATCAGCGTGAGGTCGCCGCCGGCGGAGACCAGCACCGCCGATTCGTCGGCGGCGGCGGACGAGAAGCTCTGGTTCGTGGACGACGCGACGCCGCCGACCAACTTGTATCCGATGATGACCTGCGGCACGACGACGGTGAGCGCCGCCGTGTCGCTCGCGATGGCGGCGGCGGAGTTGCTGACCACGACCTGATACGCGCCGGCATCAGCGGGTGCGGCGGAGCCGATGGTGAACACATTCGCGGTAGCGCCGCTGATCGCCGCAGCGTTCTTGTACCACTGGTACGTGAGCGAGTCTCCGGTTGCGAAGACCGTGAACGTCGCTGGCGTACCGGCGACGACCATCTGCGGTGTTGGCTGCGCCGTGATGACCGGCGGCGGTGCAGAAATCGTGCTGGTGTTGAGATCGGCGCACGCGCTGGCCACGAGCGCGGTGAGCAGCATGCGTGCTGGGTGGACGGTCATCGTGGTCTCGCAAGTGGAGCAAGCGCGGCGCAGGCGTACGCCAATTACTTGTCACTGGAGACACACTTCTCAGCACGATCCCCACCCTGATGAACCGAGGAGCTTTGTGCTGCCGGTAGCCGGCAACCAGCAGCTCAAGCTCAAGCTCAAGCTCAAGCTCGCAGTTACTGACAGCGCAATGCTCGGAGTTAGCTGCCCGGCAGCCGCGTCCAGATCACGATTGCCCCGCAGGTCTGGTTGCGCACCGACATCGCGCGCGACGAGAACTGCGACGGCGTGGTCGAGATGCCGGCGTAGAGCTCCACCGCCTCCACATCCATCGGCGGAAACTCGTCTGGCGACGCGTTGTCCACGCGCATGCCGTCCACGAAGTACTGCGGAGGGCAGTCGCCGCGAATGCCGGGCGACCGCGAGAAGCGCACCACCTTGCGACCCTGCACCGTTACGATCTGCACGCCGGCCGTCATGCGCACGATGTCTGTAAAGTCGCGCGGGTCGCGCTTCTCGATGTCGTCACGCGTGTAGTAGTGGCCAAACCCACGGGAGCGGCGATCCCAGAAACCAGCGAGGATCCGCTTGGAGCGCGTCATCCGCTCGTCTTCCACGAGCACACCCGGAAGCGACGTTGCCACTGCCGTGAGCGCGAGGACGAGTGAATCGATGCGCCCCGACCGGAGCAGCACGTCGAACGTCGCCGGCTCGTACCCCATGCGGCGTACGGAGACCTTGGTCGCGCCAACCGGTGCGCCTGGCAGGCGGAAGCCGCCGATGTCGTTGGTGATGGCGTAGAGGTCCGAGCCGCGAATCCACACCTCCACGCCGCCTATGGGCTTGCCGCCGGAGTCCCGAACCTGGCCCACGAGCATCGCCGGCAACGGCTGCACCTGCGGCTGCGCGCCGAGCGGCGCCGTTGCGAGAGCCACTCCAACGACTGCGCGAGTGGTCCACTGCATCCAGGGGCTGGACATGATTCCTCCCTCTGTCGCGCGACGGGCGACAGGGGGTAAGGGTGAACCGACGGAGCTGCGGCTGCGTCGCGGCACACACGTGGCGGCGCAGCAAGACGTGCTACCCTATTGGAAGGCAATGCGATCCGCGATGCCTGCCATTCGAGGCGAACGAGCAGACCCCCCGACCATGGTCCGCGTCAGCCGGTTTCTCCGGGGAGAAGCATCCGACGATCCGGCAGCCGGGGCGGAGAGCACGAACTGGGCGTGTGGAGATACCGGAAGTGACGGTACGACAATGACTTCGCTGTGCGCGGTCGCGGGTGACGCGCGTCGTCCCCCCTTCATGCACATTCCCGGAAGGCGATGCCCGCGGCGATGGACTCACCGGACTTGGGCTCGGGGCACCGGCGGCGTCACTTCCGTTTACCTACTTCATAGTGCAGCTCCGCGAAGCCCGTACCGACCTGTCGAACCGAAACCAGACGAAGAGGCGGGTTCGTGACTCGCCGCGGGAATAAAGGCTTGCCCTTCCCTAAGGTGACAGAACCGACCTGGACGATGAGCTCGTCCAGCAGGCCAGCGTCGAAGAATTGGCCGGCAAGGTCTCCGCCGCCGACGATCCAGATGCTCTTCGAGCCCGCCGCCGTCCTCATTTCAGCATGCACGGGTCGCACATCACCTTGGACGAAGCGCGTGTTCGCGCCCTCAATGGATTGGAGTACGCGAGTGGAGAAGATCCAGGTTGGCTGGGTGTAGGGCCACGGTGACCCTGTTTCCGCGGCGACCTTGTCGGGATGGCGCAGCATCCATTCATAGGTTGCTGACCCCATTGCCAGGGCACCGACACCTGCAAAGAATGCAGGGTAGCTGGTGTCGTTCAGGTCTCCCAGCGGGAATAGCCAGTCCAGCGAGTCATCTTCCGTGGCAATGAATCCGTCGAGACTCGTCGCGGTGTAGTACTGCGTCTTCATGACGTCGGGCTCTCCTGCAATGTGGTTTGTGCCGCCTACACCAAGGTTCAGGGGCGCGCTTCCCCAACATATCCTCCCGTTACCGGTCGGTATACGTAACGACGGTGGATGCGCCGGCAGCGAGTTGCCGGACTGCTTCCTCGCTTTCCAAGATGAACTCGCAGAAGGTGATCTCGTCGCCGCTTCCGAGTGTGTCCCCGCCTCGCTCATGGCTGACCGTGAGGACTTTCCGGACTCCTGCGAAGACGCACCTTGAGGGGAATACGCCATCGGGTCCGACCTCGCGCAAGGTCGGGTCATCGTCTTCACTGGCGTGGCCGATCCGCTCCGCCTGTGCCCACGCGTCATCCGCATTGGGCGCCTCGATCAGGTGCACATTGTCCCACACCGCGAAGTCCGCCTGGGGACCCTGCTTCCGCTTGAAGTACATGATCACATGCGCAGCAAACCAAGGCATGAGTGTCTCCGGACCGTGTCGAGGGCCAACGCGAAAGTTCAGCAGCAAGGCATCACACAGGATGCGAGCGCAGCGATCTACCTGAGCGCCTTGACTGCTGCAACGTACGTTCTGCCAGTCGGCGGGACGAGGCAGAAGCCCGACTCATCAAGTTCGCGGGGCCGGTATCGGCGGTATCCATGAATAGCACAGCGCATCGCGAGGCAGTGCGCTGACGTTGGGATGAATGACCCAGCGCCGCAGAGTCCCTTCGCGCACCATGCCGACCTTCTCCATGACGCGGGCCGAGGCGTGGTTGTCGACATCGCAGACCGCCCAGACTCGATGGAGTCCGTCGACGTGGCCGGCCTGGCTGAGGAGTGCGCGCCCGGCTTCGGGCATAAGGCCGTGACCCCAAAACGGGCGCGCGAGGACGTAGCCAAGGCTCGCCTTGTGGCCATGGGGGCGGAGGGAGATCGCGCCGAGAACTCGTTGGTCGGTGCGGCGGGCCAGTATCCATGTCAGCTCGGTACCCGCACGCCAACCAAGCCGGCAACGATCGAGATACTCCTGGGCGTCCGCGAGTTGCTGATGCGGACGCCACATGAGGTATCGCGTGACCTCCAGATCCTGCGTATACGCTTCGAAGATGGCCGTAGCATCAGCCTCGGCCGGCGGCCGCAAGATGAGGCGATCGGTTTCGAGGAGTTCAGGCCATCCCATGGGCGTGCGCATCGATGTGTGGGATCTGGCCAACGCCAATTCTACGCGAGCAATTTGCGACGACATCCGACCAGCTGCCGAAATAGCCGAAGCCCCTGAACGATTGTGCGATCGGGTTCGCCTCGGGCTGCTGCGCGGCGAGCGCCGCCGGCATGAGCAGCGCGGCGAGCATCACCATCCGAACACGCCTCATGTTCCTCGGAGTCTGGAGGGTACGATCGCGACCGCGTTCGCGCCGCGATTGCAAGAGACAACGGCGGCGCCCCATTCCTGTTTTGGAATGAGGCGCCGGTTTGAGGG
>JANOIJ010000151.1:0-5311 GCA_031407575.1 Gemmatimonadaceae bacterium
TGTTCTACGAGCGCATGGTCGCCCTCGCCGACACTTGTACGACGAGCATCTTGAGACCTTACTCCGTGAGGGAAAGCGTGACAAAGACGGCGGGAAAGGTGGCCATCAACGGCCGTAGAAACTTCAGCGAACTGCGCGCAAAGATCTCGCCCGAGCGTCGAGCTCGGAATGCGGAGGCCACAAAGGCGATGCTCGCTGAGTTACGGTTGCAGGAGCTACGGCACGCGCGCGAACTTACTCAGGCGACGCTCGCCGAGACGATGGAATGTGGGCAAGACGAGATCTCGAAACTCGAGCGTCGCGCCGACATGCTTGTCAGCACTCTCCGTCGATACGTCGAGGCAATGGGGGGACGACTTGATATTGTCGCGACCTTTCCGGACGGGGAGGTTCGGATCTCAAGCCTCGGCGAACTCGCTGAGTCGGGGCGCTGATTGGCGCTGGTAGGCGTTCAACAAGTCGAGAAGGTCGTGCTCCGACACGATATGTCCGGGCGGCAACGGGGGCGATGGTCGCCTACGAGCGCTGCCTCGACCACGGTTTTGTTCGTGTCTCTCTTGACGGCGGCATGCTCGTCCCAGTCGTGGCGAGGGCTGACCTTGCATCCACTGCCGCCGTGGGTCCAATACGAGTTGAACGTCGGGCGGAGCGTCCATAGCACAGTCTTGTCGGCGATAGGGAGGCGCGCCTCACGAGCGAGGTCATCACGCGTGCGAAGCGCGCGAATGAGTGCGACGGCGCAACACATTGCACAACGCTTCTGCCTATGAATAGGTCGACACGCAACTGGCCTTGCTGCAACACACCCGGTCGCACACCTTCTACCTGCAGACCCTCGCCGCGTCGTGCGCGGCTCACCCGAGCCAGCTGCTTATTGTAGGTTGGCGCTGGTACATAACCGGTCGCAGCGGATGCGAGTAAATAGGGTTGTCCTATTTGGGCTGAGCTTTGGCGTGGCGACCAGCCTTCCTGCTCGCGCGCCGGTGCCTGGCGCACGAGCCATTTCAGCAGCAGCGTTGCGCGCGGCCGAAAAGGGTACGTTAGACCAATGGGCTACACCCTGGCGCGCGCAGCTGAGCCGCGTACCTAACGATCGGCCGGCGCTGTTTGCCGTCGCGTCTGCGGAACGATTGCGCTATCGCTACCAGCGGGCCGATTCACTCTACGCGCGTGTGGTTGCGCTCGGTGCCGACGACGCGTTCGCGCGTCAGGCGCAACTGACGCGCCTGTCGATGACCGTGGTGCAGGGGACTCCAGGTTCGGCCGCACAGCAATCGCTCGCGATTGCGCAGGCCGCGCTGAGCGGCGCCGACACACTCACTGCGCTGGACGCACTGCTCTTTCACTCCGGTTTGGTCTTGCGGTCCAATGGTCCCGCGGCGGCAGCCGCGGTGCTCTCCCGTGGAGACACACTGTCATGGAAACGCGAACCCGCACTCGATGCCGCCTGGCGATGCCGACTGGCAACCGTGCGATCGCGCATGGGTGCGCGTGACGATGCACGACGTCTGGCCCGCGAAGGCGAAGCGATTGCCCTGCGCGCCGGTCTCGAACGTCAGGCAGGCAACTGTCTCTTCACATTGGCGACGGATTTTGCGCGCACCGGACTCTCTGACTCGCTCCGACCACACATCCTTCGCACGATGGAGATTCAGCGACGCACCGGCGACATGACTGGCCTTGCCGCCTCGAGCCAGTGGGCCGGTTACTACGCAATCGTGACTGGTCATTACCAACAAGCGCAGCGCTATCTCGTCGTTGCGTGGGACGCGGCAGTACGCGCCGGTTCCGTGGACGGGAAGGCATGGACGGCCCTCAACCGCGCGTCGCTCGCATTTTCGTTTTTCGATGGTGCTGCCGTACAGAGCTGGCTTGGACAGACCGATTCGCTCATGCGCGTGCTCGGTGACCTCAGCGGCAGCTTCCAAGTGATGCGGATGCGCGCACGACTCGCCATGGCCACCGGCGATACGGCCTCGGCGCATAGGCATCTCCGCGATGCGACGGCCCTGGCGGAGCGACTCGGAGAACCCAATACGACGATGGGGCTCATGGCGTCGGGAACGCAGCTCGCCATGAGCGAAATGCGTTTGGACGAGGCCGATGCACTGCTCACTGCCGAAGAAGCGTTCATTGAAAAAAATGCGCTCAGCGGCTGGCGCTCCGCCTCGAGCGCCGCACGCGCTTCGCTGCTCTTGCTGCGTGGAAAGGGGCGCGAGGCGGAGCGTTTGCTTGTGCCGATCATCGACGCCGCGCACCCCTCGCAGCATGGATATCGGCATGAACTCGAAGTCAAGCGTGCGCTGGCGATGGCGTTGAACGGCAACATGCGCGGGGCGGCCCGTGTCGCCACTGATGCCGCGAAGTCGTTTGATCAGTGGCGCGCCTCGCTCAGTGACAGCACCCTCAGGCTTTTCACAGTCCAGTCGCAGCGGGACAATGGGTCGTTTTTGTCGGCGTTGATTGCGCGTCTCGTCGACGGCGGCGAGGTGGACGTCGCGTTTTCACTCACCGAACGAATGCGTGCGCGTGACTTACGCGACCGACTTTTGCTGGCCACGGCGTGGCAGCAGCCCAGCTCCGCACACAACACACCAGAATCACAGACGTGGCGCGAAACGGATTCCGTAGACATTGCCGCGTTGCAGCGGACGATTCCCGATACGACAACCGCGCTCGTCACCATGGGTGCGGGGGAAGGCGGTGAGCGCGGCACGGCGTTCGTGCTCACGCGGGGAGCGTTGACGGGTCACGCGATCGCATCCCTGAACGTCCTTGCTCCCCGAGTTCGCCGGTTGGTATCGCTGCTTGAAGCAGGTCGTGACGCGACGACCGAGGCTCAGGCACTTGGCGACATGTTGCTTGCGCCCATCGTGCCGCGACTCACTTCGGCCGGCATTACGCGCATCGTCTTCATTCCCGAAGGCGTCCTGCATCGACTACCATTCGATGCGCTGCGCCTCCCCGACGGACGCACTGTGCTCGAACGATTCGAGACTGCAGTGGCCCCATCGGTGACGGTACTCGCTCGACTTCGTGAATCGGGATCCCGAACGCGACCGGTGCCGCAGGTGTTGGCGATCGCTGACCCCTCCACTCGCGTGCGAGCGTCATCGCGCGCGTCACTCCAGCGTGCGTTCGGCGCGGACTCGTCGTTCGGCGCACGATTGCTGGCTACTGTGTTCGGCACGAGCGCGTATCCGGTGCTGGCGGGGACTCGGGACGAAGTCGCTCACGTACAACGCGCACTGCCCGGCACCACCATTCGTACGGGGGATCGCGCACTGGAGTCGATGTTCAAACGCGAAGCGGCCACGTACGATGTGCTCCACTTTGCGACGCATGCCGTCGTTGATGAGTGGTCCGGAGCGCGCGCGGCACTGGTGCTCACGGCAGGCGAAGGCGACGACGGGCTGCTCGACAGCGGGGAGATTGCCGGCCTTCACCTGAACGCGTCGCTCGTGGTCTTGTCGGCGTGCAGGACCGTGGGCGGTGAAGTACTGGCCGGTGAAGGAGTGCGGGGGCTCACGACCGCGTTTCTGCAAGCAGGTGCACGTACGGTAGTGGCGACCTCATGGCGTGTGAATGATCGTGCGGTCGTGCCGCTGGTCAGCGAGTTCTACGATGCGTTGGCGCGTGGCGCGCCGGCCGGCGCAGCACTCCGTCAGGCGCGGCTGGCCGCGATGCGTCGCGGTGCGCCAGCGTCAACGTGGGGCGCGTTCACGATTGTGGGCGATCCGTGGCGACGGGTGACGCTCGCTCACTGATTGCTGACGCCATCGTCAAGGTCCGTTCGCCAAGCGCACGCGTGTCAACGCCGAACGCCGCTCGTTACCGTCGCCTCGTCGCGCGGTCACCATCCAGTCAAAGGTGCTCGCCGCCTTGACCCGAGCGAGTTCGTCATCGCTCAATGAGATGGTGGTGTCGGCAGTAATGCGCGACAGGAGCACCGCGTTGGCCGTATCGTGCAACTCAATCGTGTACGCGCTCGCGTTGGGCACGCTCTGCCACGTGAACGCCCGGACGGATGCGAGGGGCATCGCGTCACCACCTGTCGTAGTCACAGGTGCGATCAGCGTAACCTCACCGTCCGTACCACGCACCACGAATTGGTCGTTGCCTGTGCTGCGAGTGCGTCGCCAAGCCTCGCCGCCGAGCGCCACGGCCAGCAGCGCTGATGCAGCCACGAGAACGCGCGAGCGCGACCATCCCGCAAACAGGGGGAACGCAGCGCGGGTTGCAGGGCGCGCGAGTTCCGCTTTCTCGGCGGCAACCGTGACTGTGCGAAGCAGGTCGAACTCTGGTCGGCAATGTGCGCACGACAGCACGTGGTCGAGCGTCGCAACATCACGCGCGTGCTCAGTGCCAGAATGCCCAAGCCCCCGGGCCACTGCCTCGAGCGATTCCGGTGACGGGCAGTTCGATCGATCGGCCCCCGTATTCGCTCTTGTATGTGCTGCGTAGGCGTCGCGCAACGGATCGCTGTTCATCCGCCCTCCGGCCAACGGTAGCCTTCGCGAACCAGGTGGTCGCGCAGGTCTTGCATTCCACGATACAAGAGATTGCGAACACTGCCCTCGGATCGGCCAAGCAGAGACGTGATCTCGTCACGCTCATAGCCTGCGAGATGCAGGCGTACGATGATGGCCCGCGCTTCGGGCATCGTCGCCAAGGCGCTCGCTATTGCCTTGCCAAGGTCTGCCGCCATCAGGCTGTCATCGGTGCGCGTGATGGCCGCCACATTGCCGGCCGCGACCGACTCGATTCCCCCCTCCCGACTCCATGAGCGGCGGCGCTTTCGCACCATGTCCACTGCCGCCGCCATCGCCGTCCGGTACACATATGACGTTGGAAGGCGCTCAATCTCCTCACTTTTTCTTTGGGCCTGCCAAAGACGCACCCGCACTTCCTGAACGAGCGCATCGAGATCGTCATCGGGCACGCCCTGGCGTGCGCCAACCGACCGAAGCATGCGCCCGAAACGGACCAGCAGCGCCTCCAGCGAATGCGAGAGGTCCTGGCGGAGAGGTGGAATGGTCACGGATTCACGCGTGGTGTTGGCCTCGTCAATCTAACTTCGGCAACGGACAGGCAAAATTTTGGTTCATCGCGGAATACCGGGAAATGGTGGGGCGCCATCGCAGACATACGATGCGACGTCGAGATCGGCACACGGCGCCGACAGCATGCCAGCCAACAGCCTCCCGCCGTGGGCGTGCCTCCCAACGGCCGCGGTGCCAGTGGCCCGCCGCGAGCGTGGTGCTATCCGCCAACACGGCGGACCGATAAAGGAACACCCGAGCGCGGTCGG
>JANOIJ010000166.1:0-12224 GCA_031407575.1 Gemmatimonadaceae bacterium
CGGAGCGGTGGGCCCGCGCGAAGCCGCTCCCCTCGAGCTGCTTTTCGATGTCGCGCATCGACTCACGCACCATCCACGTCCTTGGCCCGACATGCAGCTTCACGTAGTTATCCGACGCCTCGATCCAGTCGATGTCGTCCACCGCGAGGAACACGATGCGGCCGCCTGCCTTGATCGGGATGCGCGTACGCCGGCGGCGGGTCCGTTCGACGTCCTCGAGCAGCGCGACGAGCCGCAGGTTGTGGTCGCCTGAGCGATCCCTGCGCACGCGATGAGCCGCCCGGTGGAACGCGTCGGTGAAGCGATCGGGATCGAAGGGCTTGCGCAGGTAGTCCTGCGCATGCACCTCGAACGCCTTGAGCGCGTATTGATCGTACGCCGTGACGAAGATGACGGCGGGAACCAGCGGTTGGGGAAGTGCCGCGAGCACGCCGAATCCGTCGAGCTCCGGCATCTGCACATCGAGGAACAACAGGTCAGGTGACAACGCCTCGATGGACCGCACGGCGGTGCTCCCGTCGCCACACTCGCCGACCACGACCGCATCCGGGATGCCTCTCAGCAGCGACGTGATCCGGTCGCGGCCGAGTGGCTCGTCATCAACGACGAAGCAGCGGATCTTCACGCAGCACCTCCCCTCGCTGGCGGAATGGAAGCACCACGCGCGTCTCCAGTCCTCCTGAAACGTTCACGTGCGTCAGGTGCTGATGGACGCCGTACAGTTTCTCGAGCCGCGCGCGAGTGGTCGCCAGTCCCACGCCGTCCGCGAAGTCGCCATTCGTCACACCGCTCCCCGAGTCGCTCACGACGAGGGAAAGCCGGTCGCCGGTTCGGGATGCCCGGATCTCCACGCGCCCGGCTTTCATGAACGGCGCTACGCCGTAGCGCACGGCGTTCTCGACCAGCGGCTGGAGCAGCATGTTCGGGACGAGCGCGTCGTGCGTGTCGTCGGCGAGATGGACGCGCACGTCCAGACGATCGCCGAATCGCATGCGCTCGAGCTCGAGGTAGCGCGTCACGAAGTCGATCTCGTCCACGAGCCGGACTTCTGGCGCGGTCGCCGTGTCGATCGCGATGCGCAGGAGCTCGCCCACGCGCGCCAGCATCCGGTCGGCGCGTGCGACATCGGTGTGCATCAGCGCCGAGATGGCGTTGAGCGTGTTGAAGAGAAAATGCGGATGCAGTTGCGCGCGCAGGGCGTGGAACTGCGCGAGCGCGAGTTGCGCCTCGAGCTGCGCTTCGCGGATGCTGCGATCGCGCAGCGTGTCGCGCGAATCGATCGCCAACGTCACCGCGACGATGGCCGTCCACACGATCGTGTTGAACGTGAGCGTCGAAAACAGGAGGGATGTGAACGGGCGCGGGGCGCCTGCGATCAGCATGCTGGCAGCCGAGTACGCGGCAGCATCCACAACGTGAAGTAGAGCGAAGGCCGCGACGTGCACCGCGATCTGCGAGCCGCGCCACCCCAGCCGGTCTCGCGCCCAGCGGGTGAGCCACATGATGGCCGGCGTGACGAGCACCCAGGTCCACGCCGTCGCGAGTGCGAGCTGGAACGTGGCCGCACGCGGCGCAACCGCGCGTCCGAGATGGAGCGACTGTTGTGCGGACCACAGTCCCCAGAGTGTCCAGACGACAATGATGCAGACGAGTGGAACGCGCCGTCGCGCCACGGAGATGTCGGGGATCGAGGAGTGCGTCGTGGTCGCCATGCGAGGCAAGAGTAGGCGCCTGCGCCGGGTCGAGCCATTCCGGGATCCGCTCACTTGTGACCGTCCCGCCGGAGAGTGGGTTCGCCCCGCTGGACCGCGTGTTGACCCCAGGTGCATCGTACGCAACCGTGCATCGCCATAGCCTGTCGCCTGCCGTTGCGCCGTTCGGCGTGATTGCACGGCGTCGGTTCCTGCGTTATCCGATCGAATATCGACGTGCACCCTCGCACTGCCGCCCTGAACCTCATGGAGATGACATGACCTCGATCGCACCGTTCACGATCCACGTTCCCCAGCCACAGCTCGATAACCTGCGCGAGCGACTGGCGAACACGATCTGGCCGAGCGTCATCGATGGCCACGACTATGGCGGGCCGCCGATTGTCGGCATGAAGGCGCTGGCCGAACGGATGCAGAAATTCGACTGGCGAAAAAAGGAAGCCGAACTCAATCGCCTTCCACACTTCACCACCGACATCGACTCGCAAAACGTTCATTTCATACACGTCCGGTCCAGTCGAACCGATGCCGTTCCACTGATGTTGATCCACGGATGGCCCGGATCGTTCGTCGAGTTTCTCGGAGTGATTGCGCCGCTGACCAACCCCGCGGAGGGCGAGCAGGCGTTCCACGTCATCGTTCCCTCCGTGCCTGGATTTGCGTTCTCGGGACCCACCAGCAGCACGGGCTGGAACCACGATCGCATCGCGCACGCCCTGCTGGAGCTGATGACGCAGCTCGGATACGACCGGTTTGCCATTCAGGGTGGAGACGCGGGTGCGCTGCTCGGGCCGGACATGGCGCGCCTTGCTCCAAAGCGGATCATCGCCGTGCACGTGAACGCAGCAACGCTCGGCTTCATGCCGATGGGCGCAGTCGACGAGGCGGAGATGGCCACCTTCACTCCGGCCGAGCTCGAGCGCCTGCAGCGCCTGCAGGACTTCATGCAGGTCAAGTTCGGCTTCAATCTGCTCCAGTCCAACCAGCCGCAGCTGGCCGCCTACGCCCTCTCCGACTCTCCGGTCGGTTGCATGGCCTGGATGACCCAGCTCTTTGCGCCCGAAGGACTGGAGGAGCAGTTCCTGACGAACTTCGTGATCTACTGGACAACGGGAACCATCGCGTCATCGATCCGGATGTACTACGAGGGCGCGCATGATCCCGCCGCGTGGGCGCCGAAGGCCAACTCCGGCGTGCCCACGGGTGTCGCCGTGTTTCAGGACGAGGACATCGCCATCCGGCGGTATGCCGAGGAGGCCAACACGATCGTTCGGTGGACCGAGTACCCGGCGGGCGGGCACTATGCGGTCATGCGCGCACCAGACATCTGGCTGCGCGACGTGCGCGAATTCTTTCAGGACGTCGCGCGGTAGGCGTCGCCCGAGACATGCGATCGGCCACAGCGCAACGACGCCGCTAGGCGCTGTGGCCACGATCGTCATCATTGATCATGCGGCTCGCGATCTCCTTCACGAACTTCGCAGCGACCATTGCGGTCACGCCGGTGGGATCGCGCAGCGGGTTGTACTCCACGACGTCCGCGCCCACCAACCGTCCACCGATAGTCTGGATCATCGTGATGACGTCGCGCGTTGTTAGCCCGCCGGGCTCCCAGTGCGAGACGCCGGGTGCGAATGCCGGGTCCAGCGCGTCGAGGTCGAGCGACAGGTAGACGGGGCCATCAACGTCCGGCCGCTGACCGGATGCAAACGCGCGCATGTCGATGACCTCCACGCCGAAACGCGCGGCCTGCGCTCGCTGGTGCGCGTTGAGCGTGCGCACGCCCACCTGCACGAGACGATCCGCCAACGCATTCTCCATCACGCGCGCGAACGGGCACGCATGTGAAAACCGGTCGCCTTCGTATTCGTCGTAGAGGTCTGCGTGCGCATCGATGTGGAGAATCGTGAGACGCGGGTGAGACGCGCGAAACGCACGGAGTAGCGGATACGTGATCGAATGGTCGCCGCCCAGCGTCAGGGGAGAGTCTCCCGCTTTCAGGATCTCCTCGGCCGCCGCCGTGATGAGCGCGCGCGGATCACCGTCCCTTCTCGCGTCGTCCCGAGCGGAGTCGCTTGCCCTGAGCGAAGTCGAAGGGAGGGACCTGCTTTCCCGATCGTGTCGCACCGATGCAAAGCCGGTCCCTCGGTCGCGGCTGCGCGCTCCTGTCGGGACGACGGGGGAAATGTCGCCCGCGAGCTCGACATCACCCGCGTCGCCAAGCGACGACAGGTCGCGCAGCGATTCCGACCATTGGTTTGACGACGGCGACGCCAGCGCAGACCGAATGAGGGCCGGCGCGAGCGCGGGACCGCGAAGGAACGAGGAGCTCGCGTCGTACGGAACTCCCATCAGGATGGGGCGAGGACTCATCGGCTGAGCATCACGCGCCGCGTCCTGTAGTGCGCGAACCGAAGACGTCCGATGTCGACGGACACCTTAGCGAGGCAACGACCGTTGAACTCCTGGCGCAGCGGACGACGTCAGCGCCGAAATGCGCGCATCGACAACGGCGCGACGCTGATCGAACTGCGGATCGGCGTGCCGCCACGCGTGCGAGACACGCCGGTACTGGGTGAGCGCGCTGTCCCGCTGCGCGCTCCGGTCGTATGCGAGCGCCAGCAGCTCCTGCAGCTCGGTGCGCGTGGCATAGAGCCCGGCGGCCGACACGGGCCCCTTGAGCGCTTCGACGAGCGGTGCGATCGCCTCGCGCGGACGACCCGCCGCGACGAGCGAGCGCGCGAGGCCTGCGTAGATGCGCACGTGCGTGTTCTGCCGGTCCCAGAGCGCCTGGCGGAATGCAGCCGCCGCGTCCGCCGGCCTGTGCTCCAGCTCGAGCCGAAGCCCTCGCACGTAGTGGTGCAGTCGCTTGTAGCGCTCTGTCGCCAACGCGCCGTTGGCGCGTACGGAATCCTCGAGACGACGAAGCATCGCCGTGTCGCCCGCGGCGGCCGCGGCGCCTGCCGCGTGCGTCCAGTACCACGCCCGGGCCGCACTGGAGCGCGACGCTGACGGCGCGCGCTGCAAACGCGCCATCGAGTCGTACAGCGCGGCCGCCACACGCGGGTGGCCGATCTCCGCCAGCACCACCGCCTCGGGGAGCGCGTCGACCGCGTTGGAGGTGCCGGTCTGCCGCCGGTAGCGCGCATACTCGCGCGCCGCCGCGAGTGCGTCCCGCAGACGGCCCTGTGTCCGCGACGCGATGACATGCGTCCACAGTCCATCGAGGCGACGGTCGGGCACGTGCGACTGCTCCGCGTAACGCCACGCGCGATCCACCGCGTCGTATTCGTTGTTGCGGAACCACCAGACGGTGTGGGACAGCGGGTTGTCGTTGCGTTGGTACTTGTTCGCCGAATCGATGGCGGCATGCGCGTCGGCGAATCGGTCACTCTCGCCAAGAACGCTGCTGTAGGCCGACCATGCCCGTTCGGACTGCGGCTGCCATCGCAGCCACGTTTGCACCCATCGGTCGGCCACGGACAAGGAATCGATGCTGCGATAGATGTCGATCATGCCCGACACCGCGTCGCACGCGCGACAGCGCGCCGACACACGGGCACTCGCGGAATCCATCTCGACCACCCGACGAAAATGCACCAGCGCATCGACGTAATTGCGGCCGAGCATCAGCCCCTGCGCGTACGCGAGATGCGCGTCGGGCTCCGACGGGTATCGCGTGAGGAGCGTATCAGCCCACGAGAGGACGCGCGGATCGGCCATCCGTCGGCCCCACTCGACGTTGATCAGCAGGCGCTCGCGCTCGCTGCTCCCGCGCGCGTGACGCAGCGCCCGCGCAAAGTTCGCATCGACGCTGTCGCCGCCGATGAGCGCCTGGTACAGCGCCGCCATCGCGAACGTCGAGTCCTCCGCAAGCGCCGCCGCGAACAGGCGCCGCGCCGCAAAGCCGTCGTTCACGGAGTAGGCGCGCAGCCCCTGCTCGTAGAATCGGTACGCGACGATCGAATTCGTCGTACCCTCGCGGCGCGCGATGGGCGCGGGCACGTTCAGGTCGCGCGCGACTTGCTCGGTGAGGTAGTCGGCGAGCTGGGTGAGATCCGTGCCCTCTACCGTATATGCGCGACGGGTCTTGCCGGTCGCGAGATCGCTCCGTCGCAGGTCGGCGCGCAGCGATCCGTCCCGTTGCCGCGTGAGTACGCCGTCGATGATCTCCTGCGCGCCCGCCGCGCGCGCCACGACGGCCGGGTC
The DNA here is from genome assembly GCA_031407575.1 of Gemmatimonadaceae bacterium. Taxonomy (GTDB): domain Bacteria; phylum Gemmatimonadota; class Gemmatimonadetes; order Gemmatimonadales; family Gemmatimonadaceae; genus AG11. Next base: position 5,922 of record JANOIJ010000166.1, read on the forward strand.
GGCGGAGCGCGTGCCAGCGCCTACCTCGCTCATCCGGCGTTCGCTGATGAGGTCGAGGCCGGGGATCCGCGCGAGCGTGATGGTGAGCAATGTCCCGAATCCATCAAGCGAATCGGACGTGGACGTCACGCCGATCCTCCCCACCGCAAGCGTCGGCGATTTGCCGGGCCGAGCAGTCGCGATGCGCGCCCCCAGCACCGCCGTTGCGCCAATGACGAACACCACGGCGGCGGCCAGCAGCGGGATCCACCGCCGGCGCCGCGTCGAGACTGCCGCGGCAGGGCGAGCCGCGGGCTCCTGCCTTGTCGCGGCGACGGATGCCGCCGCTCGGGTCGATGCAACGATCCTGGCCGAACGCGCGCGGACGCCGGCAACGTCAGCGTCGCTGGCCACGCGCACCATGCGCTCAGTCGCGCCTAGCCAATCCGCACTCGCATCGTCTTCCATCTCCGTCTGCACGCGCCGCATGAACGCGCCCCGCACCGACATCGCGTCGGCGACGCGGCCCATGGAGCACAGGAGCTCGATGTAGCGCAGGTGTGGTCGCTCCTCCAAGGGAAAGCGTTCCGTCCAGCCGCGCGCATACGTCGCCGCCCCGTCCACTGCGCCGCTCGTTTCGAGCTCGAGCACCGCGCGCTCGTACGAGAAGTCCAGGAGCCGACGCAATCGCTCGCGCTCGACGTCCAGCCACGCGCGAAACCCCTCCGCTCCCACGTCCTCGCATCCCATGAGGAAGTCGCCGACCCAGAGATCGATGGCGTCGCAATATCGGCCTTGATTCGCCGCCTCACTGAATTCGCGTGCGTCGTAGGTGACGTGGCCTCCGCCCAAACGGAGCGATGCCGCGTCCACCTCGAGTGCGGCACCGCAAACCCGACGCAACTGCAGCACGACCTGGCGCAGCGAGTGTCGGGCCCGATCTTCCGCGCGCTCACCCCAGAACAGCGCCTGCACCTCGTCGCGCCGGAGTGCAGCCGGGGAGCGGTCAGCGAGTACGACCAGCACGGCCAAATCGTTGCGCCGACGCAACAGAACACTGCCGTCAGGCCCGCTCAGTCTCAGTCCGCCGAGCGTCGTCAGGTGCAGCACGTGAGCCTCAACAGACTGGTGGGAAACGAGTTGCATTTCGCTGACGGAGCGCTGCGCGCGCAGGTGTTTCTTGCCGTCACTCGCGACATCGGCCGCCGGTCTCGGCCGCCAGATCATACAACCCCCGGCGCTCGAGCGGAATGACAGTTCGTCGCCCCACTCACACGGAGACGCTGTATGCACGGTGGACTCAAAACTCTCGCACTGGCGGGCGCCCTGCTCGCCGCCAGTCACTCGACGGCAGGCGCGCAGGTCGTCGTAGACCAGTCACAGCTCCTCAACCCGTACGCGGAGGTCTCCGCAAATGGCTGGGCAGGCCAGCAATTCATTCCTTCGCTCACCAACTCGGCTGGCGCAGGCTTCTATCTTGAAAACAACGCCCAGCCCAACACCGGCATTTTCACGGTGGAGCTGTGGACCGACATTGCCTCGAACCTCGGCGCGAGCATGCTCGCCTCCGGCACAACGGCGTACTCGTTCGCCGGCTACCAGAAATCGTGGGTGGACGTCTTCTGGAACGCCGTCGCGGTCACGCCGGGTACGACATACTTTCTCGCCTTCACCGCCGGTGGGCAGCCGGGAACCATGGCCGTCTACGGCATGGGTGGAAATCCCTATCCGGGCGGTTTCTTCGTGTACCAGAACTACAACGGTGGCAGCGACACCTCGCCGTACGTGAACGGCTACCCGAATGATGACCTGGCCTTCCGTGAGTACGCCTCGACGGCCGTCCCCGTCGTCCCCACGCCGGAGCCGGCGAGCTTGATGCTCATGGCAACGGGATTGGCAGGCATCATCGGCGTAGCGCGCCGGCCTCGCACTTTCGCGGTGTGATGCAAATGAAGAGGGCTGGCATCCCCACGCGGAGCCAGCCCTCGTTCGATGTCCCGAATGTCGTGAGTGTTAGGCGGCGGTGAGCACCCGGTTCCCGGACGCGGTGATCGCCACCGTGTGCTCGAAGTGCGCGGAGCGCGATCCGTCCACCGTGACGATCGTCCACTTGTCGGGCAGCGTGCGCGTCGCCGGCCCGCCGACGTTCACCATCGGCTCGATGGCCAGCGTGAGTCCAGGCACGAGCTTGAGACCGCGCTTCGGCTTGCCGTAGTTTGGCACCTGCGGCTCCTCGTGAAACTCCACGCCGATACCGTGGCCAACGAGATCGCGCACGACGCTGAAGCCCGCGTCCTCCACCACGCGCTGCACGGCCGCGCCGATGTCCCCGACATGGTTGCCTGGCACCGCGGCCGCGATGCCTGCCGCGAGCGAGCGCTCCGTGGTCTCGAGCAGGCGCGCCGTCACCTCGTCCACCACGCCAACGGCCACGGTCGTCGCCGAATCGGTGTAGTAGCCGTTGAACCCGACGCCCACGTCGATGGAGATGATGTCGCCGTCCATGAGCACACGCTTCTTCGACGGAATCCCGTGCACGATCTCCTGGTTGATCGACGTGCAGAGCGTGCCCGGAAATCCGTAGAGGCCCTTGAACGCCGGCGTCGCGCCCTTGTGGCTGCGAATGAATGCCTCGGCGATTGCGTCCAGGTCCTGCGTCGAGATGCCCGCGCGCACTTCGCGGCGCAGCATCATCACGGTGGCCGCGAGGATCTTGCCGCCCTCGGCCATCACTTCGATCTCACGAGCACTCTTGAGCTGGATCATCCGGGCCTCGCGCATTGCTCTTACGACGCCAGCACGCCGAGCGCGCGGGCGGTCACATCGTCAACGGGGCCTACCGCGTCGATCACGGCGACCTTGGTGCCGTGCTGCTCATACCACGCCAGCACGGGTGCAGTCTGCTTGCGGTAGACGTCGAGCCGGTTGCGAATGGCGTCGGGCTCGTCGTCCTTGCGACGCATGAGCGTTCCGCCGTCCTTCTCGCACACCGTGCCCGGCTCCCGTCCCGTGTAGGGCGTCTGGCAGCCCTCGCACACGGTGCGGCCCGCCAGGCGACGCACGATCTCGTCGTCATCGATGTCGAATACGAGCACGGCGTCCACGCGCATGCCCAGGTCGTCCGTGACCTTCGAGAGACCCTCGGCCTGTGGAACGGTGCGTACCACGCCATCGAGCAGCACGCCGCTCGCGTTGCGTGGCTCGCCCAGCGCCTGCTTGATGATGCCGAGGATCACGGTGTCGGGCACGAGGTCGCCGCGATCCATGTACGCCTTGGCCTCGAGGCCAAGCGCGGTGCCGGCGCGAATCGCGGCGCGGAGCTCGTCGCCCGTCGCCAGTGTCGGAACGCCAAGCGCCGCTGCGAGCAGCGGCGCTTGTGTTCCCTTTCCGGCACCAGGCTTTCCGAAAAGAACGATGATCATGTGTCCGGCGTGAACCGTTTAGAACCCGCCCGGGCCCGGCTGCTGGCGGCCGCGGATCTTGAGCTTGCCCTTCTTCATGAAGCCGTCGTACTTGCGCAGCAAAAGGTGCTGCTGCATCTGCGCCAGTGTGTCGAGGGCGACACCCACGACGATCAGCAGCGACGTGCCGCCGAACGAGATGCTGCTTGGGATGTTGACGAGGCGCGAGACCAGCACCGGCAAGAGCGCGATGGCCGTCAGGAACAGCGCGCCCGGCAGCGTAATGCGCGACACCACCTGGTCGATGTACTCGGCCGTCTTCGCGCCCGGCTTCACGCCCGGAATGAAGCCGCCCTGCTTCTTCAGGTTCTCCGCCAGGTCGATCGGGTTGAAGATGATCGACGTGTAGAAGTACGTGAAGAACAGGATGAGGATGGCGGAGAGGATGAGGTACCACGCGCTGCCGGGCGTGAACAGCTCAGCCATGCGCTGCGCGGTCTCGTTGCGCGTGAACTGCGCGAACGCTCCCGGCACCACGATGATCGACTGCGCGAACACGATGGGCATCACGCCCGCCGTGTTGATGCGCAGCGGGATGAAGCTTCGCGCCGCCTCACGCATCCGGCCCCGCGCCATGGTGCGCTGCGGGATCTGGATGAGGATGCGTCGCGCCGCCATCGTGATGGTGACCACGCCTGCCACCACGGCAACCATGAGGATGCCCAGTACCAACAGCGAGAACGTGCCGATCGCGCCAGTGTTCACGAAGTTGAACGTCTCCCCGATGCCGGGCCAGACGCGCTCGACGATGGAGAAGAAGATGATGAGGCTCGCGCCGTTTCCAAGGCCGCGCTCCGTGATCTGCTCACCGAGCCACATCACGAAGATCGCGCCCGTCGTCAGGAAGAACGCCATCTGCATGCGGAACGCCAGGCCCGGACTCGCGACCGCACCCACCAGCGACTCCGTGAACAACGCGAAGCCCCACGCCTGCACCACGGCAAGGAACACGGTGGCATAGCGCGTCCACTGGTTGATCTTTTTCCGGCCTTCCTCGTCCTTCTGCATCTTCTCGACGGTCGGAATCACCGCGCCGGCGATCTGCACGAAGATGCTCGCCGAGATGTACGGCATGATGCCCAGCGCGAACACGGTCGCCTTGGACAACTGTCCGCCGGTAAACAGGTCGTACAGGCCGAGGAGGCTTCCGCTGCCGCCCTGCGACTGGTTCTTGAAGAAGTCGATCAGCGCGGCGGTGTCGATGCCGGGTGCCGTGACGTGTGCGCCAATACGGTAGATCAGCAGGCACAGGAGCGTAAAGACGATCTTGTCCTTCAGCTCCGGCGTGCGGAACACACTCGATACCGCCGCTGCGGCATTATTCTGAGCCATTTGTGATCCTTGGGGGGTACGGCGTTACTCCTCGACTGTCCCACCGGCGGCAACGATCTTCTCGCGGGCCGACGCGCTGACCTTGAGGCCGCGCACCGTGACCGCCGACGAGAGGTCGCCGTTCGCCAGCACCTTCACCGGACCCTGACGCTTCACCAGTCCCGCGGCGCGCAGCGTGTCGGGGGTCACCTCGCCCTCGAGCAGCCCGAGCTGGTCGAGGCGAATGACGTTCGCTTCCACGCGGAACGGATTGGTGAAGCCGCGCTTCGGCAGCCGGCGCGTCAGCGGCATCTGGCCGCCTTCGAACTGTGGCTTGCCGCCGCCCGGACCGTGATGGCCCGCGCGTGCCTTGCTGCCCTTGTGACCCTTGCCCGACGTCTTGCCCGTGCCGGAGCCCGGACCACGTCCGAGCCGCTTCCGGTTCCGGTGTGAACCGGGTGCGGGCGAGAGGTTGTGAAGGCCGATTTTTTCCGTCGTCACTGTCTTACTCCTCGACGGGCACGACCACAACGAGGTGGCGCACCTGCTTGAGTTGTCCACGGAGAGCGGGGGAATCCTGCTTGATCACCTCGTCCTGGTGGTGCTTGAGCCCAATCGCCTTGAGCGTCAGGTTCATCTTCCACGAATGACCGATGCCCGAGCGGACCTGCGTGATCCGCACCTTGCCCGTGGTCAGCGTGTTCTTGCCTGTTGTCTTCGGCCCCTTGCTCGGGTGCCAGACGAATGTGCGCGCCATGTTACACCGTCACCTTCGATTTGCCGCGCGACCGGTAGCCCAGCTTCGCCGGATCGATGCCGCGCTCGCGCGCGATCTGGTCCACCGTCGTCAGCTGCGCCAACCCGTCCATTGCCGCGCGAACCATGTTGTGCGGGTTCGTCGAGCCGAGGCTCTTCGTGAGAATGTCCGTGATACCCACGCATTCCATCACCGCGCGGACCGCACCACCGGCAATCACGCCGGCGCCAGGCGCCGCGGGCTTCATCCACACTTCGCCAGCGCCGTGCTTGCCGGTGACTTCGTGCGGAATCGTCGCACCCGTGAGCGGCACGCTCACCAGGTTGCGCCGCGCTGCCTCGACGGCCTTCCGGACCGCCTCGGAGACTTCGTTCGCCTTGCCGCTCGCGAAGCCCACCTTCCCCTGCCCGTCGCCCACGGCGACCAGCGCGTTGAAGCTGAAGCGACGTCCGCCCTTCACCACCTTGGCCACGCGGTTGATCGCGACCACGTTCTCGATCAGGTCACTGCCTTCACGATCGCCGCCGCCACGGCTGTCGCCGCGTCCGCCGCCACCGCCGCCGCCACGTCCGCGATCAGGACCACCACCGCCTCCAGGGCCGCCGCCAGGACCACCGCGCCCGCCGCCCGGGCCACCGCCCGGTCCGCCGCGACCACGACCACCACCGCCGCCGCCACCGCCGCCACCGCCCGCGCCACCGCCCGGACCGCCGCGGCCACGTCCGCCGCCGCCGCCCGCACCGCCGCGCCCGCCGGCACCGCCGCCGCTGCGTGCACTCCCACCGCCGCTCCGCG
>JANOIJ010000204.1:0-26281 GCA_031407575.1 Gemmatimonadaceae bacterium
TGGGTGAGAAGTCGCAACGCATCGGCAAGATCACCGACGTCATCGGCTCCATCGCGCGCCAGACCAACCTCCTCGCGCTGAACGCCGCCATCGAAGCGTCACGCGCCGGCGAACACGGCAAGGGGTTCGCCGTCGTGGCCGACGAAGTGCGCAAGCTCGCCGTGGAGAGCACACGCGCGTTGGGGCAGATCCGCCAGCTCGCCGCGGAGATCCGCACGAGCGCCGTCCGCACCGAAGAGCAGATCCTCCAGGCCAGTGATCGCGTTTCCGCGGGAGAAGTCATCATCCGCGCGTCGGCCGAAGCACTCACGCAGATCGATCGCGAAATCTCGAGCGCGCGAGCCGCCGTGGACCGCATCGTCGACGCCGCGGAGGCGCAACGCGCCGAGGCGGAAGCGCTGGCGCGCGAGATCGCCGCACTCGCGACCACCGCGGAAACGAACGCCGCCACCGCGCAGCAAGTGAGCGCGGTCGTGCAGCAGCAGACCGCCGCGATGAGCGGCGTGGCCGCCTCCAGCCTGCAACTGGCCAAGGTGGCGGAACGCCTCAAGGCGTCGCTGCGGAACTTCGGCATCTGACGCACGCCACTCCCGCAGCCCAGTGAGCAATCCGCTCGCCCTCCTTCCGCTTGCACTCGCCGGCGGCGGCGGTCGCATGCGCGCACTCGGCGCCAACGAGGAGTACGAAGGGCAACAACTCGTCGCCGCGGGCCTCACGCTGCTTCAGCGCAGCGCGCCACTCGTCCGCGCGCTGAGCGGAAAGCGCTCGGCGATCCTGCTGCCAACGTCGCCCGCGTTCTTCACGGCAATTGCGGCGAGCGATGGTCGCGGTGCGGTGCTCGTCAATCCGCTCGCCGCGTCAGCGGAGATCGCGTTTCAGTGCGCCGATGCGAACGTCGGCGCAGTGTTCACGACTAGCGCGTTTGCGAGTCGCTTGCCGGAGGGAATGCCCTGCGTACTCATGGACGATGCGCCGCGTCATGCGCGAGTCATCGCCGCCGGCCGCACGCAGGACGTGGACCTCGGCTCGCATCACGGGCTGGATATCGCCGGCGAGCGGGACGTCGCGGGCCGCGACGAAGAGGCCGCGATCGTCTACACCTCGGCGATGCGCGGCACGCCGCTCGGCGCCATCCTCACGCATCGCAACCTCATCGCCAACGCGCGGTCCGTCACGCGTGCGCTGGACTTCTCGAGCGATGACCACGTGCTCGCGCTCCTGCCGTATGCGCACCTGTTCGGGCTCACGGTCACGGGATGCATGCCCCTGCTCGCGGGGGGGCGCGTCACCACCGTCGCTCGCTTCAATCCGGTGAAGGCCGGAGAGGTGCTCGCGGCAGGAGTGACGGTGCTGATCGGTGTGCCGGCGGTGTACCACGCATTGCTCGGCGCCATCGAGCGGCGCGAGATCAACCTCATGGAAAGCGATCTACGACTGTGCGTGTGCGGCGGTGCGGTGCTGCCCGCTGCGTTGCAGCAGCGATGGGCCGATGTCACGGGTATCGAGTTGCGCGAAGGCTACGGGCTCACGGAAGGCGGCCCCGTGTGCCTCGTCAACCGTCCGTCCCTGCCGAACGTTCCGGGGACGCTCGGCACTGCGCTACCGGATGTGGACGTCGCGATCTTTCCGCCGGCACGATACGACGACGCCGTGCCTGTCGCCGATGGTGAGGTCGAAGCGGTTCCCGACGGATCGCACGGTGAGATTTGCGTGCGGGGCGACAACGTTTCGCCTGGCTACGTCGGCGGTGCGCACGGCTTGCCGCGGCGTGGCGAATGGCTCTGTACGGGCGACGCCGGCGTGCGCGACGCAACCGGACACATTCGCTTCCTCGGCCTGCTCAAACCGATGTTCACGCGCAACGGGTTCAACATCTATCCGCGAGAGCTCGAGCAAGCGGTTGGCGCCTTGCCGGGCGTGTCGCGCGTTGAGGTACTCCCCATTCCCGAGCCGGTGAAGGAGAACGACATCCTCCTTCGTGTGCAGGGGGCCGTCACCGCCGAGGACGTCAAGCGCTGGTGCAAGGCGCGCCTCAGTACGTACAAGCAGCCGAGCGTCGTCGACGTGTCCTGACAGGCCGACGTGAGGCGATGACTCGCCGACGTTAGCGGGGAGGTGAGCCCGGGTAGTTGGGAGCGCGCGGTACCAGCGTGATGCGGCCACTTTCAAACCCCTTCACCATCGCCGCGACGATCGTGGGGTCGAACTGCGACCCGCTGCAGCGCACGAGCTCGGCGAGCGCGGCCTCGATGCTCATGCCGTCGGGCCTATAGGGACGGTCGCTCGTCATGGCGTCGAACGAGTCGGCAACGGCGGCGATGCGCGCCTCGAACGGGATGCCTTCGCCCGCCAGGCGGTCTGGGATGCCGCGGCCGTCGTACCGCTCGTGATGCGATCGCACGATGTTGAGTGCCAGCGGCGTCTCGCCGAGCAGCGGCGCCAGGATGCGCCAGCCCACCACCGGATGCGTCATGATGTGCTCGTACTCCGCATCGGTGAGCTTGCCAGGCTTGTTCAGCACTTCCGACCGCACGCCGATCTTGCCGATGTCGTGCACGTGGCCGCCGAGCTCGATCTGCCGCAGTTCCTCGCCGCCGAGGCTCAGCTCGGTGGCGATCATCACGGAGTAATGGCTCACTCGTATCGAGTGGCCGCGCGTGTACGGGTCCTTCACCTCGAGCGCTTCAGCCAGCGACTGCACGCTCGCAAGGAAGAGCTCCTCCAGCCGCCGCGCTTGCACCGCGACTTTTTCCTGAAGGCTTTCCTGATAGCCGCGGTTTTCCACGACGAGCCGTCGCTTCTCCAGCGCCTGCGCCACGCGCGCGCGCACCTCCTCGAGGTGAAACGGCTTCGTGAGGTAGTCCATGGCGCCGATGGCCAGGCAGCTCACGGCGACCTCGACGTCGGCGACGGCGGTGATCATCACGACGGCGGTGTCCGGCCAGCGCCCGCGAATCCGCCGCAGCAGCTCGAGGCCGTCCATCTTGGGCATGCGGAGGTCGCTCATGACGAGCGTGACCGTGTGCTGCTCCAGCAGCGCGAGCGCGTCCTCACCGTTGCCCGCTTCGAGGCACGTGAACCCGTCGCTGCGCATCAGGTGCACGAGGACCAGACGCAGGCGCGGCTCATCGTCCACGATCAGGCAGTACTGCGTGGCATTGTCGTCGACTGGCATCGTGTTGCCGGACCCCGTGAATCGCGTGAAACCGTGCAGGACCGAGCGCCTCGCTCGCCCTGATCCCGCCCGCTATCTTGCCCGACTCCACACCACAGGGAGAAGTATCGGAATGACGCGTGTATACGACGAGGACCTCGAAACGAGTTTTGCAACTCGCGCCATCCACGCGGGCCAGCGCCCGGAGCCTCTGGCGGGCGCGATCATGACACCGGTGTACCTCACATCAACGTATGTGCAGGACGCATTGGGTCAGAATAAGGGCTACGAATACGCGCGTGGCAAGAACCCGACGAGAGAAGCCCTGGAGCGGAATGTTGCGGCGCTGGAGGGAGGGCGGCACGGCTTCGCATTCAGCTCCGGAATGGGCTGCGTCGATTCCATCATGAAGCTCTTTCGCTCCGGCGATCATATCGTCTGCGGCGAGAACATGTATGGCGGCGTCTTCCGTCTCTTCGACAAGCTGCTCGGCAATTTTGGCCTGACGTTCTCATGGGTGGATACGCGCGACCCGCAGTGCATCGCCGATGCGATGACGCCGGCGACACGCCTCGTCTTTGTCGAGACGCCCACCAATCCGATGATGCGCCTCTGCGACCTGCGCGCGGCAGCCGACATCGCGCACAAGGGCAACGCGCTCCTGCTCGTGGACAACACGTTTGCCTCGCCGTTCTTCCAGCGCCCGTTCACGTTCGGCGCCGATATCATCTATCACTCCACCACGAAATACCTCAACGGCCACTCGGACATGATTGGCGGCATCGCCATCGTGAACGACGACGACATCGCTGCGCGCCTCCAGTTCATCCTCAACGCGGCGGGCACGAACCCCGGGCCGTTCGACTCATGGCTGGCACTCCGCGGAACCAAGACCCTGCACCTGCGCATGCCGCGCCACGACGAGAATGGACGCCAGATCGCCGCATGGCTCGCGGAACGGTTGGGCGAGGAGCGGGTCATCTATCCGGGTCTGCCCACGCATCCGCAGCACGAGCTGGCAAAGTCACAGATGTCCGGCTTTGGCGGCATGATATCGGTGGAGCTCGGAAGCAAGGCGCGCGCAGCGGAGGTGCTCGGACGGTGCCGGCTGTTTTCGTTGGCCGAATCGCTGGGCGGGGTGGAGAGCCTTATCAGTCATCCCGCGTCCATGACGCATGCGAGCGTCGAACCCGCTCGACGCGCTCAGCTGGGTATTACGGATGGGCTCATCCGGCTGAGCTGCGGCGTTGAGGACGTCGACGACCTGCTGGCCGATCTCGAGCACGCGTTCCACGTCGTCTGATCTGGCTCGGCTGTCGGTTCGTTGCCACAAGTTGTTGCGCTATAGCGCGTTACGCCGCCGTTATCTCGATCGCCCGCGTGGCTGGGGCGCCTTAGGCGCGTCCGCAACGCTATTCCAGACGTGGCACCTCGGTTGCCTTGTTGGCCGGCGTTCCGGAAACATCCCCGACGCCGAGGAGCCCGCCTTGAAGACTTACCTGCCAGTTGTCCGCGCCATGATGCGAACTGCGGCCATTGCCGCGATCATGTCAATCGCCATCTCCACGACCTCCCGCGCCCAGGCCACCTACTTCGACGGCGACTTCGCCACCGGTTGGACTCGGGACCTCGTGGTTCATCATTCCTGCTGCGACACCGGCGACGCGTACACGACGTCGCAAGCACCCGGTGGAAACGCGGGGGCTTACCGGCACGTGTACAACCTCGTGTACTACGGATACTCCGGGAACGCCCACCTCAGCCCGTTCAGCTGGAATCCCTCGACGCAAGGCGCCGTCACCAACCTCGCCGTCTCGTATGACTACCGGTCCATCGGGTCAGCCGACATGGCGTTCCTGACCGTCGTCCGTCAGTCGGGCAAGTACTTCGTGTCGCCCGATGCGTCGGACTACAACATCGCCAGCGGATGGCAGGGATGGCGCCACATGGGCAACGTGTCGGAATCGCTGAGCGGCTGGTGCGAGATCTATGCGGCCTTTGGCCACAACGGCAACTACAATTGCGGCGGCGCCACGCTCAATTTTTCGGCCACCGGCGGGCTGATCGAGTTCGGCGTAGAGTCGGCTAACTCGGGATCACAGAGCTTCTACTCGGCCGAGGGTGGAATCGACAACTTCTCGGTCACCGTGACATCGGTGACCGCTACCCCCGAGCCGGCGAGCGTCCTGCTCCTCGGCACTGGCCTCCTCGGCGTGCTGGCAGCGGCGCGCCGCAGACGCGTCTGAACCCGAGCGGAGCGGAGCACGGCGAGGGAGTGCCATTTCGGCGCTCCCTCGTCTGCTGTGGGCCGGTTGACACAGAACGGACGTTGCCCTCGTATTCCAAAGGATAACCCGCTCAGGAGCCTCGTCCGCCATGCCGACCCCACTGCCACAGATCTCCTCCCGCGCCTGGGAGCATCCCGCTGACAAGGCCGCCCTTAACACCTTGCGTGCGATCCCTGGCTTTGATGAAGTCGTGCGCCAGGTGGCGACCTTCCTCACCGAGCGTCGCGTACGGCAGTTGTTCCTCGCCAACGCCGTGCAGGTCAATCCGGTGCAGCGTCCAAAGCTGGACGCGCTGTTGACGGACGTGTGCACTACGATGGACTGGCCCAAGCGCCCGGAGCTCTACGTCACGCAGTCTTCCCAAGTCAACGCGTACGCCATCGGATACGAGAACCCGTTCATCGTGTTCACCTCGGGCGCGCTGGAACTGCTCGAGAGCGACGACGAGCGCCGGTTCATCCTGGCGCACGAGTTGGGGCACATCATGAGCGACCACATGACCTACCGCACCATTGCGCTGGTCATCCTGTCGGTGGGCTCGCTCGCGATGTTCCCAGTGGGCCTGGCGGTATTGCCCTTCCAGCTCGCGCTGCTCGAGTGGCACCGCAAGAGTGAGTTCTCCAGCGACCGCGCAGCGCTGCTGGCACTGCAGGACAAGGTGGCGGCGCAGGGCACGTTCATGCGCCTGGCCGGTGGGCGCGATTTCGGAGATACCAGCAGCGTCGACTCGTTCATGACGCAAGCCGCAGCGTACGAGAGTGGTGGAGACACGTGGGACAAGATCCTCAAGCTCTTCAACACCGCCTTCCGCGACCATCCGTTCCACACCGTCCGCGCTGCTGAGCTCGAGCGGTGGCGCACCAGCGGCGAGTACGACGCGATCATCGCGGGTGCATATGTGCGCCGCGACGAGAAGGGTCAGGGCCTTGGCGACGACTTCTCCGACGCCGCTCGCTACTACTCCGGCAAGGCGAACGAAGGCATGTCCGGCGTCAGCGATGCGTTCGGCCGCGCGCGCAACGCGTTCAACGATGCGTTCCGCGGGCGCGACGAGCCGCCCGCCACGCCGAGCGACGAAACGCCGCCGGTGTAACTGCACATGAGTCTCCGACTATCTTCCGCCGATGCGCGTTCTCATCATCGGCGGGGGTGGTCGCGAGCACGCCCTCGCCTGGAAACTCAAGCGGGACGATCCCTCCCTGGAGCTGATCGCCGCGCCAGGCAATCCCGGCATCGCCGAGCTGGCGAAGTGCGTCGCCGTTCCCGTCACCGATCACACCGCGCTCGCCGCGCTCGCCCGGGATCGGGGAGTCGACTTCACCGTCGTTGGCCCTGAAGCGCCGTTGGCCAACGGCATCGTGGACAGCTTCCGCGCCGCCGGCCTTCCCATCTTCGGACCCACGCGCGCCGCCGCGGAAATCGAGACGTCCAAGGCGTTCGCCAAGCGGTTGATGCTCGAGGATCACATCCCCACCGGGCGCGCCGAGATCCACGTCAATACTGCGCAGGCCAAGGTCGCCGCGCGCCGGTTCGGCGCGCCGGTGGTCATCAAGGCGTCGGGCCTCGCGGCTGGAAAAGGCGTCATCGTCTGCGGGACGCTCGCCGAAGCCGATCACGCCATCGACGAGATCCTTGAGGGCAATCGGTTCGGTGCGGCGGGAGCGGAGCTATTGATCGAGGAGTTCATGACGGGCGAGGAACTGTCGGTGTTCGCCATCACCGATGGCAAGTCATTTGTGCTCCTGCCCGGTCTACAGGATCACAAGCGGCTACTCGACGACGACGCGGGGCCCAACACCGGCGGCATGGGCGCGTACGCTCCAGTGGACCTGCATACGTCGCAGGAGAACATGGCGCGGGTCAGCTCGATCGTCGCGGCCACACTGAAGGGCCTCGCCGATCGCGGCCGTCCGTTCACCGGGCTTCTCTACGCAGGCCTCATGATGACGCCCACAGGTCCGCGCGTGGTGGAGTTCAACTGCCGCTTCGGCGATCCGGAGACCCAAGCGCTCCTGCCGATTCTCACGCTGGCGCCCAGCCTGCTCGACCTGATGCATGCGGTTGCCACCGGCCAGCCGTTACCAAAGGCAACAGCATCGCTCAGCGGCGCGTGCGTGACCACCGTGCTCGCGGCGGCGAACTATCCGGAGTCGCCACGCACGGGAGATCCCATCGACGTTCCTGCCGCTGACGCGAGCGTCACGTTCTTTCACGCGGGCACGGCACGAGATGCGGACGGGCGCCTCGTCACCGCGGGCGGGCGCGTGCTCGCGGTGAGCGCTGTGGCGGCCACGGTCGAAGCTGCGCAGCAGAAGAGCCTGTCCGTCGCCACCGAGGTTCAGTTCGAAGGAAAGCAGTTGCGCACCGACATCGGCTGGCGCGAGATCGCCCGGCAGCGACAGGCGGCCAGTGCCCGAGCTGCCGGAGACTGAGACGATTGCTCGCGACCTCGATCGCGAGCTGCGCGGACGCACGATCACGGGCGTCGTGGTGCGAAAGGGCGACGTGCTCCGCGACGTTGATGCCGCCGCGTTGACGACGCGCGTCACGGGCGCTTCCATCGTACGGTGCTGGCGTCGCGCCAAGCTCGTCGTCCTCGACCTCGAGACGGGAGACCGCATCGTGGTGCAGCCGCGTTTCACCGGTGCGCTCCTCCTGGTGCTCGGCGCGTTGCCCGAGCGCGAAGCCGCATACTCGACGCTTCACTTCACGCTCGACGACGGCCGAGACCTCCACTATCGCGACATCCGCCGACTCGGCACGGTCACGCTGATGTCGTCCGAGCGGTTCGACGCATACGACAGTGCGCTGGGCGCCGAGCCGCTCGCCCCCGAGTTCACTCCTGCGGCGCTCGCCGCCATGCTCGCCGACTCGCGGCAGGCGGTGAAGAAGCTTCTGATGGACCAGCGCGTCGTGGTGGGCATCGGCAACATCTACGCGAACGAAGCCTGCTGGCGTGCCGGTGTCGACCCGTCGCGCGTCGCACATGAGTTGAATGCCGACGAAGTAATCGCGCTTCACGCGGGCATCGTGAGTGTCCTGACCGAATCGATCGCTGCGCGCGGTACGTCGTTCCGCGACTACGTGGATGCGTCGGGCGGCAAGGGCGGATTCGAGCGGTTGCTCGCAGCGTACGGCCGCGGCGGCGAGCCTTGCCTGCGCTGCGGTGCGCGCCTCGTCGAGACCCACGCAATCGACGGGCGCACCACCGTGCTCTGTGCGCGCTGCCAGCGGTAGTGACGAACCCGGCGAAGTGGCCCTTGACCGAGCGGCCGTCGGGGCGCATCTATCGGTACTTCTTCGGGTGTCACCCAGCTGCGAGCGATGGCCACGAACCAGCACGAGACGGTGGAGTGAAGCGCGCCAGGTCCACGGTGGACCATCCGCGTCCTCCCACATCCGACGCGCAGCTCGCCACGATGCGCGCCGCCGTTCGCTCCCTCGCCAAGGACCGGCCGGGCGTCTATCGGATGCTCTCTGCCGAGGGGGAGATCGTCTATGTCGGCAAGTCCAAGAAGCTGCGCACGCGCCTCCTGAGCTATTTCCGCTGCTCGTTTCCCGAGGACAAGGGTGCGCGCATCGTGCGCGAAGCCGAGAAGATCGAGTGGGACTACACACCGAGTGAATTCGCGGCGCTGCTCGAGGAGCTGCGGCTGATCAAGCGGTTTCGCCCACGGCTCAACGTGGCCATGAAGCGTGACGTCAGGCATTTCGCGTTCATCAAGCTCACGCGCGGTGCGGCGCCCAAGCTGCTTGTCGTGCGCGGTGCCGGCGCCGACGACGCGCAGGTGTACTACGGCCCCTTCCACGGCGCACAGCGTGTCGGCGAGGCGGTGCGCGAGCTCAATGACGCACTCGGCCTGCGTGACTGCCGGCTGGACCAGCCGATGTTCTTCGCAGATCAGCCCGAGCTCTTTCACCAGTTCCCGCGCACGCCCGGCTGCATCCGGCATGAGATCAGGAAATGCCTCGGCCCCTGTGTTGGCGGGTGCACCGCGTCACAATACTCTGAGCGCGTGCAGCTCGTCCGCCAGTTCCTCGATGGTGCGGACGACGGACCGATGCAGGTGCTGCGCGACGAGATGATCGCCGCGAGCGAGCGTCTCGAGTTCGAGCGGGCCGGGAGCATCCGCGACAAGCTCGGGCGTCTCGAGGCATTGCGCGAGCAGTTCAGTCGCTTTCGGTTCGCCGTGGAGTCCCTGTCCTTCCTGTATACGGTACCGGGCCACGAGGGCGACGATCGCATCTATCTCATTCGTCGCGGCCGCGTGCGTGGCGAGTACGCGGTGCCGCGATCCGACGATGATCGCACGCGCCTGCTTGAAATGGTCGAGAACGTCTTTCATCCCGTCGAACGCGACAGCGCACAGGTTCCCGCGCACGAAATCGACGAGCTGCTGCTGCTCTCTTCGTGGTTCCGCCGTTTCCCCGCGGAGCTCGGCCACTCGCGTCCGGCCGCCGCATTCGTCGCCGCGGCCGGCGAGCTCTGCGCACTCGCAAATTCCGCGGCGTAACAGTGTCCCGCGTCACTGACAGCATGGCGAGTGTCTTGCACATTCGCCCGCGTTCGCTCGATGACCGAGCGCCACTGGCGGAGACGCGATGGCAACAACGTGGCAACCGACGACATTGGTGAAGTGCGTGAGCGTAAAGCCGTGGCTGACGTACCCTGGCTGTGATGAGCCCGGCGGGTGCCACGACCTTACGCTTGGGCGCATCTACGAATTGATGGGCATCGAGGCGCAGGGATCGTTTTATCGGATCCTCGATGACTCGGGCGATGACTACCTCTATCCGGCCTCACACTTCAAGGCTGTCTAGGTCGTCCCGAGCGTGCACAAGTCGTCCCGAGCGACGAGAGGGACCTGTTATTTGCACGCATCGCCGACAAGCAGGTCCCTCGGTCGCGCCTCGGCGCTCCTGTCGGGACGACACCGGCTTCAAGCCAGCTCGATGATCTCCACGTCGGCCACACCGTTCGCGACGGTCAGCACGCCGACACTCGGTTCCAGCTTGAACCGACGTGCGCCCGCCGCACCAGGATTGACGACGAGCCGCCCATCGCCACGCATCACGAGCTGCCGATGCGTGTGCCCGTAGACGATCACGTCCGCGTCGTAGCGCTCGAGCAGCTTCGCTGGCGTGGGCACGCCCAGCTCGTGGCCGTGGGACATGTGGATGCGCATGCCGCCGACCCTGCACTCAGCGGATTCGGTGAGCCGCGAGTCCGTCACAGCGTCAGTGTTTCCGTACACCGCAAGCACCGGCGCGATGAGTTCGAGCTCATCCAGGATCGCATCGCCACCCACGTCGCCGGCATGGAGGATCAGCTCGACGCCAGCGAGCGCCGTGTGGACCCCGGCACGTACCAGCCCGTGCGTGTCGGAGATGAGTCCGATGCGGTGGACCTCGCTCACGCGTCGTCCTCCCCCCAGCGGTGGCCGAGCGTATGCGCGACGCCGAGGTGATCGAGCACGCGCGCCACAACGAAGTCCACCAGCTCCTGGATGGTGGTAGGCCGATGATAAAAACCGGGCGACGCAGGCAACACCACCGCACCTGCGCGCGTGAGTCGCAGCATGTTCTCGAGATGAATCACACTATACGGCGTCTCGCGCGGCACGAGCACCAGTGTGCGGCGCTCCTTGAGCGCGACATCCGCCGCGCGTTCGACGAGGGAGCGCGAGGTTCCCTGGCTGATCGCACTCATCGTCCCCATCGAGCAGGGGCAGATCACCATGCCGCGATTGCGCGCCGAACCGGACGCTGGCGCGGCGCCGCGATCGCTGTCGTCGCACAACGTCACGAGCGCGTCCCACCGCTCGGCGCCCACCGCGATGCGCAGATCCTCCACGTTGGTGATGGCCGTCTCCGTGCGAATCAGCCGCAGCCCATGCGACGAGAGAATCAGCTGCACCGGCTGGCCTGCCACCAGGAGTTGCTCGAGCAGCCGAACGGCGTACAGCGCACCCGAGGCACCCGTCACCGCCATGACGACGGGCAGCATGCTCACGAGCCGCTGAGCAGCGCCGCGCGAAACCAGGCCGCCGCATAGAGACGCTCGGCGACCACGAACAGGAAGAACATGATGCTCATCACGCCGTTGAGCGTAAAGAACGCCGCGCCGAGGCGCGACAGGTCGTTGGCGTGCACGAGGGAGTGCTCGTAGGCCAGCACGACGGCAGCGGCGAGCACTCCGGCGAAGTAGATGCCCATGCTCCCGGCGCCGATGCCCGTGACGATGAGCATCGCAATGGTGAGCAGGTGCAGCGCACGCGACACCATGATGGCCTTTGCCACGCCGAGTCGCGCCGGAATGGAGTGCAGCGCGTTGGCACGATCGAACTCGGTGTCCGGCAGGGCGTAGAGGATGTCGAAGCCGCCAACCCACGACGCAACGCCGATGGCCAGTGCACAGAGCATCCACCATTGCGGACTCCAGGCGCCGGCCACGGCCAGGTAGCCGCCCACCGGTGCAATGGAAAGTCCGAGCCCCAGCACGAGGTGCGCGAATGACGTGAAGCGCTTGGTGAAGCTGTAGAAGAAGATCCAGCCCAGCGCGACCGGCGACAGCATGAGGCAGAGCGGATTCAGCGCGGCCGCGGCCGCAACGAATACCACGGACGAAATGGCGACCGCAATCCACGCCTCGCGCACGCCAAGGGCGCCGCGCGGAATCTCGCGACTCGCCGTGCGCGGGTTCCTCGCGTCGTACTCGCGGTCCACGATGCGGTTGAAGCCCATCGCGGCGAAGCGCGCCGCCGTGAAAGCCAGCGCAACCCAGCCGACCATGCCGAGCGTCACGGGGTGGCGGTATGACGCGAGCGTCACGCCCACCAGGGCGAACGGCAACGCGAACACCGTATGCGGCAGCTTCACGAAGCTCGCATAGGTCGCGAGACGTGAGCCGCCGGCAAAGGTCTGCCCTTCGCGGGGAGGAAGCTGCGTCGTCTGCGTCACGATCTCTTCACCCGATGCCCAGTGACGGCCACATCGCGTCCACGGACGCCTTCGTCGCATCGTCCATCACGATCACGGCCGGCCAGTCGCGCGTGAATCCCTCTTCTGGCAGCTTGCGCGTCGCGTCGAGTCCCATCTTGGACCCGTACGTGAACGCGCGCGACGAATGATCGAGCACATCCATCGGGCCCATGGTGAAGCGCGCGTCGCGCTCGGGGTCGATGTTGTTGAGCGCCACCCACCACGCCTCCTGTGGATTGCGGACGTTCACCCAGTCGTCCACGATGACGAGCACCTTGGCGAGCGACATCAGCCCCTGCCCCCACATGGCGTTCATGACCTTGAACGCCTGGCCCGGATATTCCTTCTTGATGCTGACGAACACGAGGTTGTGGAAGATGCCCTCCGCGGGCATGTGATAGTCCACGATCTCCGGCACGGTCAGCTTGAGCAACGGCAGGAAGATCCGCTCGGTCGCGTGGCCAAGGTAGAAGTCCTCCATGGGCGGACGGCCGACGATCGTCGCGGGGAATATCGGGTCGCGACGCATGGTGATCGCCGTGACATGCACCTTCGGATAGAGATCGGCGAGCGAATAGAATCCCGTGTGATCGCCGAACGGCCCTTCGGTCACGAGCGCTTCCGCGGGATCGATGTAGCCTTCGATCACGAAGTCCGCCTCGGCAGGCACCTCGAGGTCGCAGGTCACGGCCTTGGCGAGCAAGACCGGCTTGCGGCGGAGAAATCCGGAGAAGATGAACTCGTCCACCGTGGGCGGCAGCGGCGCACTGGCGGAATACAATGATGCCGGATCGGCGCCCACTGCGATCACCACCGGCATCGTCTCGCCGCGCTCGGCCATTTCGCGCCAGTGCGCGGCGCCCACCTTGTGACGTTGCCAGTGCATCGCCAGCGTGTTCTTCCCGAGCTGCTGGATGCGATACATGCCGACATTGCGGATGCCGCGCTTGGGATCCTTGGTGATCACCATCGGCAGCGTGATGTACGGGCCGCCGTCCTCGGGCCAGCAGGTGATGATCGGCAACTTGCCGAGATCCACCTCGTCGCCGCGCCAGATGATCTCCTGGCAGCGCGGCGCGGTCGTCATGCGCGGTGGAAACTTCGCGACCTCCATGAGCCGGGGGAGCATGGAGAGCTTGCCCATGATTCCTTCCGGCACCTTGAGATCGAGCAGCTTGGTGATGCGATCGCCATGGTCGTCCAGCTTCTCGACGCCAAGCGACAACGCCATGCGCGACATGGAGCCGTAGAGGTTGATACCGACGGGATAGGCCGAGCGCGAGCCGTCGTGCAGGATGACGTGCTCGAACAGGAGCGCAGGCCCGCCGCCCGGCATCTTCATGGCGCGGTCGGCGATCTCGCAGAGTTCGAGGTGCGCGCGCACCGGCTGCGTGATGCGCACGAGCTCGCCGGCGGCGGCGATGGCGTCTACAAATTCACGGAGAGTGTCTAGGGGCACGTCGTCAGGTCAAAGGTTGTCATCCTGAGCGTAGCGAAGGATCTGCACGGCAGGGCGTTTCACGAGTGGCGCAACAACAGGTGCAGATCCTTCGCTTTCGCTCAGGATGACTGTTCCCGAGCGCAGCGACGGGGCCTGTGTCACTTAGTCCCCACATGAATCGCCGCGATGCCGAAGGACAGCGATTCCCAGCGAACGTCCGAGAAGCCCGCTGCCGTCAAGCGACGCGCCAACTCCGGTTCGGCCGGAAAGTGCGCGACCGACTTCGGTAGATAGCGATACGCCGTGTGGTGGCCGCTGATCAGTCCGCCCACCAGCGGTAGCACCTGGTGGAAGTAGAAATGATAGAACGTTCGTACGACCGCCGAGCGCGGCGTGGTGAATTCGAGAATGACGAGCCGCGCGCCGGGGGCCAGCACGCGGTGCACCTCGCGGAGCGCAACGTCGAGTGACGCCACGTTGCGGATGCCGAACGCAACAGTGGCACCATCCATCGATGCATCGGCGAGCGGAAGCAGCTGTGCGTCGGCGCCCACGGGTGCGAGCCGAGTGGCCGGCGCCTTCCCCTTGCCCGCCTGCAGCATGGGCACTGCGAAGTCCGCACCAATCACAAAGCCGCGGAAGGCATCGTGCCGAATCAACTCCGCGCCGACATCGAGTGTTCCGGCGCAAAGATCCAGGTAGGTGCCGCCGGGACGCCGCGTCCACTCGAGTGTGCGCAGCGCTCGCCGCCGCCAGAGGCGATCGATGTTCAGGCTGAGCAGGTGATTGAGCAGATCGTAGCGCGGCGCGATCTCCTCGAAGACGGTGCGCACGTACGCCCGCTTCTCCACGCCGCCCTCCGCCGCCAGCTCGGCGCGTACTGCGTCCACATCGGTTCCGTGCATCCTCGTAAAGTCGCCGCGGGCCGGAACCGGTGCAAGCACGCGGCTGGATTGCGGCGTGAGCCACGGATACTATTCTCACGCGCGACGATCGCTCGCCCCGAGCAGCGCGGTCCCCGTCTTCCCCTGGATGCTCCGCGCCCTCGACCTCGCAAATCTTCCCGATGCGGATGTTGTCGCCCTCGCCCTCGAGGGCAAGGACGCCGCGCATCGCGAGTTGATCAAGCGCTACGAGCGTCCCGTCTTCTCCCTCGTGTTCCGCATGGTGCGCAACCGGGAGCTGGCCGAGGACCTCACCCAGGACACGTTCGTGAAGGTCCTGTCCCACCTGGACCGGTACCGCACGGACTTCAAGTTCTCATCCTGGCTGTTCAAGATCGCCAACAACGTCGCCATCGATCACCTGCGACGGCGGCAGCTGGACACCGTGAGCCTGGATGGCTCGCCGCATGCCACCACGCCAGAGGCTGTGGAGTCGTCGCGCTTCGATATTGGCGACGATGCCGAGAACGCGCTGGAAGAAATGGAGGCGAAAGAGCTCGGCTCAGCCATCGAGCTGGCGATTGCCGGCCTTCGCCCTGAATATCGATCCTGTATCCTGCTACGGCATGTCGAGGGGCGCTCGTACGAGGAGATCGCCAGCATGCTCGACCTCCCGCTGGGGACCGTGAAGACGTACATCCACCGCGCGCGGCACGAGCTTCGTCGAGCGCTGGAGCACACCAGGGAATGAACGCACGCGTCACCGCCGGCCTCCGGCCCGTTGAAACCAACTTTCCTCGCCTCCCGTACAAGGTGCAGACGCCATGAACCACAGACACCTCCTCCCCAACGAGATCGACCTCCTGGTCGACGGCGAAGCCGGTTTCGGCGTCGCCCCTCTTCGCGCGCACGTCGATGAATGCTCCGAGTGTTGCCTCCGGCTCGAGGACGCCCGCATCGTTGTGGACGCGGTGGAATCGCTCCCGCACTTCGCGCCGGATTCGCGGCTCGCGGAGCGCGTGATGGCGCGGGTGCCGGTGTTCGTGCCGGCACACGTGGCCGCGCGAGACTCGGTGTCGCGGTGGGTTCCGCGGGCCGGAGCCGCCCGGATCGCCGCGGCGGCAGTCTTTGCCTCGGCCACGGGCATCGTGACACTCGGAATGATCTGGCTGGCCACGCAGGGCGACGCCGCCGTATTCATGACGCAACTGCTCGGCGATCGCCTGCGAGGTGTGGTTGTGCAGGGCGGACGCGAGCTGGCCGTGGCGCTGCTCGGCGAATCCGCGTTGTCGGCCTTCCAATCGGCGGGGGCGGTTGGCGTCGCCCTGCTGCTCGGGGCCTTCGTACTCACCGCCTTCGGAACGGTCGCCGGAATCCGGCGTCTGGCTACAGCCGGCCGTCGTTAGCATGCTGGCCCGGCTACGGATTCTCGTCGCCGCGCTGCTCTCGTTGCTCCCTGGTGTGCTGGTCGCACAGGGCGCGGGCAGTGCCGACCTCAGCCGAGACCTCGAGCGGCTGGAAAAAGGGGAGCGCATCAGCGGGTTGCCCCCGGCAAGCGCCGTTGACCCTGGCCCGCGTGCCGTGCCGGCCGGCTCAGTGGTGAAGGGGAGCGTGGTCGCTCGCGGGCCCGTGGATGTCCACGGCCGCGTGGAAGGGTCTGTCGTCAGCCTTCGCGGGGATGTGACGGTGCATGCGGGCGGCATCGTCACTGGCGACGCCATTTCCGTGGGCGGCCGCGTGACGGCGGACAGCGGCCGCGTGCTCGGTGAGCTGCGCACGATGACCTCGTTGCCGAGCCTCGTCGGACCTGCCCCCGCAGCGGCAGATACTCGCACGTCCGCCCAGCGAACGATGGATGCCGCGAAGATCGTCTGCGGCACGTTCGTCATTCTGCTCGTGATCGCGCTGGGTGTCCTGCTCTTCGCCGGCCCGAACCTCGACGAGGTCGCGGCCACCATCGAGAGCCAGTTCGTTCGCGCGTTCTGGTATGGCGTCCTCGGCCAGCTCGTGGCACTTCCGGGTCTGCTGGTGGTGATCCTGGCGCTCGCGCTCAGCATCATCGGCATCCTGCTCATTCCGTTCGGCATCGTGGCCTACGCCATTGCCGCGGCGGGTCTCGCGATGCTCGGATTCCTCGCTGTTACGCGGCTCATTGGCGGAGCGCTCCGGCGCGATACGTCAGCGACGGTGCGCGCCCGGACGCTGACGGCGTTGGCAATTGGCATCGCGGTCTTCTTCCTTCTCTGGATGGTCGCCGCGCTGTTCACCTGGGCACCGTTTGCGGCCACGATCATTCGTGCCGCCGCGCTCGCGGCCACATGGGCTGCGCTGACGTTGGGGCTTGGCGCCGCGATCCTCTCGCGTGCTGGCACACACCGTCGAGTTGCGGGTGCCACCGCTGGCCGACCCGCGGAGCTCGCGGCGTGGCAGACGCCAACGCCCGTGGCGGGCGTGGTGGCGGCACGCCGGACGGTCGCCGCCGGCCGCGAGGTCCGCTAGTGCGCTCCCTCCGTATCGCCGCCCTCCTTGCCACGCTGATGCCGGGTGCCGCGCACGCGCAGGACGAGCTCTGGCGCAATGTGGATATCTCCCGGCAGCTCCGTGACACGTCGGCGCAGCGGATTCGCGTGCAGTACGGCGCCGGTCGCGTGGACGTCCGCGGCACCAGCGATCCAATGCTGTACGCAATGCACCTGCGCTACGACGAGCGTCGCACGGTGCCCCTGCACCGGCACGACGCGGACCAACGCACCACCACCCTCGGCGTCGAAGCCCTCGGCAAGGGTATGCGGCGCTCGCCTGGCACCGAGTCGGGTGAGCTGAGGCTCGCCTTGCCGCGATCCATACCGCTGGATCTCGATCTCGAGTTCGGGGGCACGCAGTCCGTCCTCGACCTCGGTGACATGTCGCTCCAGTCGTTGCGCTTGGAGAGCGGAGCCACCGACGCGACGCTGCTCTTCTCGCGCCCGAACCGGCTGCGGATGCGCGAACTGGAAGTCAACGTGGGCGCGGCGGACTTTTCTGCTCGGCAGCTCGGCAACGCGAACGCGGACCAGATCCGTATCCGCGGCGGTGTCGGCAGCGTGGATCTCGACTTCTCGGGCACGTGGACGCACGACGTGAACGTCTCGACGCGTCTCGCAGTTGGAAAACTCACGCTGCGCGTGCCCGCCGAAGTGGGGTTGCGCGTGGAGCTGCACCGCCTGGTCGCGGGCTTCCAGCACGCTGGCCTCGTCAAGCGTGACGACGGGTGGTATTCGCCGAACTTCGACGCGGCGCCCTTCAAGCTGCGGCTCAAGGCAGAGACGTTGTTCGGCCAGCTCGAGATCCAGCGCGCGACGCAGTAGTCTTCGGCTCTCAGCCCGCTGGCCCATGGCTTGCCCCCACGAGCCGGCATGATCATCAAGGGCTACAACGTCGCTCCGCTCGCCAGAAAGACCGTCAAGGAGATCAGCGAGGACCGCATTCCCTCGCTGGCAGCGGAGACGGCGTACTACTTCTTCTTCTCGCTGTTCCCGCTGCTGTTGTTCCTCACGCCGATGCTCGGCCTCGTAGGGAACGGGCGCGAGTTGATGGAGTCCCTGCTCTCCCGCATGACGGCGACGTTGCCCGCCGATGCCTTGTCGCTGATCCGTCGCACGCTGATCGAGATCATCGATGCCAGCGGCAACGCGGGCGTCATGTCAGTGGGAGCACTGATCGCCGGATGGTCCGGATCCAACATTTTTGGCTCGCTGATGACGGCGCTGAACGTCGCATACGACGTCAGCGAGACGCGTCCGTGGTGGAGGCGGCAAGTGTTGCGGCTGACCTGCCTGCTCCTTGCCGGCGCGGTGGTGCTCGCGTCGACATTCGTGTTCCTGAATGGCGAGGTCCTCGCGCGATGGGCCACCCGTTCGCTGCAACTCGGCGGCGCGGGAACGACGCTGTGGATCATCACGCAGTCGCTCCTCGCCTTCGTGCTTGTGGCGGCGCTCTGCGCCGCACTGTTCAGGCTGCTGCCAAATGTGTCGCAGCGATGGCCGCACGTCATCATCGCGGCGCTGGCCACGACGTTGTTGTGGGTGCTCGCGACGATCCTGTTCCGCGTGTACGTGCAGAACTTCGGCGCGTACAACACGACCTATGGCACCATTGGCGGAGTGATCGCGCTGCTGACGTGGATGTACTACACGATGTTCGTGTTCCTCGCGGGCGGCGAGCTCGCGTCCGAGCTGCATCACGGCAGCGGTGCGATCGATCCGCTGAAGGGCGCGATCTATCTCGGCCGCATCGTGTCCGAGCAGGGCCCTGGCACATCGTCCATGGAAAAGGTCAAGCCGTCGCGCTGACGGCCAGCAACACGACCTTGTCACCGCGCGCGGCGCCGAGCGCCGATGCGGCCGATCCATCGCGCACGGCGACCTCGACAAGGCCGCTCGAGCCCGTGAGCGCGACACACTCGTTGGGCTTCACGTCCTCGTAGATGCGCCGCAGCGGCACGGTTCGACCCCTGATTTCGATGGCGCCTCCATGCCGCGCGACGAGATTCGTCACGAGGTTGCCGAAGCGGTCGATCGTGATGATGACTCCCTCGATGGCTCCGTCCGCGCGGCGAACCGCCTCTGGGGTGCGACGAAGCACCGGCTCTGTGACGACCGCCCCGAGTGTGTCGATGGCGATACCAAGCGCGAGCCGTGCCGCCGCAGGCGCAAAGACGTCGCGCCCATGGAACGTGGGCGACGCGGTGGCGGGTACCGGAAGCGCAACGCATCGTGCGCCCGGATGCAGCATGGCCGGCGACAGGATTCCGTTGTCAGGTCCAACGAGCATCCGGCCTTCGCTCTCGACGGCGAGCGCCGCACGTGAACCGCCAACGCCGGGATCGACAACGGCGACGTGTACCGTGCCCACGGGGAATCGGCGCCAGTAGCGCGCGAGCGCGAGACGTCCCGCCTCGATGTCGTGGGTTGGAAGATCGTGTGCGATGTCCACGAGTGCGCAGCCCGGCGCGCCAGTGGCGAGCACACCCTTCATCTCGCCGACGTATCCGTCCGCGGTGCCAAAGTCGGTGAGCAGCGTGATGATGCGTGTCATGTCGTTCGAGAGACTCACGGTGCTACGAGGGCCGCTTCCAACGTTCGGACTTCCAGATTGCCATCATGGCCACCGCCCGCGCCAGCGCGGTCAGCGAAATCGTCCACCAGAGGCCCGCGCTGCCGTAGCGGTCCGACGCCCACACGGCGATGGGAATACGGCTCGCCGTGATGATCGTGGATGTGATCATCGGCGCAAAGGTGTAGCCGGCGCCGCCGAGCGCGCCCTCCAACACGATCTCGGCACAGATGCCGAGCTGCGAGAACGCGGCGATGCGAAGGTAGTGCGCCGCTTCCGCGATCACGGCGGGATCGCTGCTGAAGATCGCGGCGAATCGCTCGGGGATGAGCAACTCGATGACGCACGCGACGAGTCCGAATAGCGAGCAGAACCCCACGGACAGCCAGCCGGCCTGCGCAGCGCGATCGGCGCGTCCCGCACCGAGGTTCTGGCCGACGATGGCGGCAGTGGCTGCCCCGAACCCCACCGCGATCATGTAGAGCCAACTCTCCACGCGATGCCCGATGCCAAGCGCCGCAAGCGCCGGCGTGCCGAATTGCGTGGCGGTCCGCGTGACCAGCACATAGATGAGCGAGAACACCACCCCGGTGACCGCAGTCGGCAGACCGATGCGTACGACGTGCCCGATGGTCTCCCAGTCCGGCCGGCCGACGCGCAACACGCCGCGCCGCCCGACGATGGTGAGTCCGAGCGCGAACGCGACGGCCCGTGTGCCGATGGTCGCGATGGCGGCGCCAGTCATGCCGAGGGCGGGAATCGGTCCCCAGCCCACGATGAGGATCGGGTCCAGCACGAGCGTCACGCCCACCGATGCCACGAGCAGCAGGAACGGCGTCCTCGTATCGCCGGCGGCGCGAAACGCCGCGTCCACGGCAAAGAAACCGAAGATCAGCGGCGCGCCAAGGAAATAGGTGCCGAGATACCGGGTCCCCATGGCGCCAACTGCCGCAGGCACGTGCATGACGGCGAACAAGTGCGGCAGCAGCGCGAGGCCAACGATCGCGCAGACGACGCCGAGCGCCAGCGCGAGCATGAGCGCGTCGCCCGCGACGCGAGCGGCGTCAGCCGAGCGGCCCTCGCCGTACTTGCGCGCCGCCACGGCCGTGAGGCCGACGTTGACCATCTCGGCGACGGAGATGAGCAGCCACACGTAGAAGATCGCCGTGGACGCCGCAGCGAGTCCCTCGGAGCCGACACGCGTGCCGATCCAGTACATGTCCACCGAGAAGAACAGCGTCATCAGCAGCGATGACGCGACGGCTGGCAGCGCGAAGCGAGCGATGGTGCGCGGAAGCGGGTCCCCGACGAGCTTCGCGGTCTCCCACTCGCTGGTGACGGCGACGGTGGCGAGCCCTTCGTGCGGCTCGAGCGGCAATGAGCCGCCGAGCCGATCTCCGCTGGGCGGCGGCGCGATCACACCGGCTGCTTGAGCGCCTGCGTCGCCTCGGCTACGCGCGTCGCGATCTTCACGAGAGCCTTGGCCGCCGAGGAACCGGCATCGCCCGTCACGATGGGAATGCCGCTGTCACCGCCTTCCATGACGCGGGGATACAGCGGTACCTGGCCGAGGAGCGGCAGGTCCACCGTGGTCGCGAGCTTCTCGCCACCGCCCGAGCCGAACAGCGCGGAGGGCTTGCCGCAGTGTGGGCACTCGAACCAACTCATATTCTCGATGATGCCGAGCACCGGCACGCCGACGCGCTGGAACATCTTCACGCCGCGCAGCGCGTCGCCCACGCTGACATCCTGCGGCGTGGTGACGATGAGCGCACCGTCGACTTGCGTGGCCTGGACGAGCGAGAGCTGGGCGTCGCCAGTGCCGGGTGGCATGTCCACGAAGAAGTAGTCGAGCTGCCCCCACGCCACATCGGCGATGAACTGCGTGATGATCTTCATGACGATGGGCCCGCGCCAGATGGCCGGCTGGTCAGGCTCGATCATCATGCCGAGCGAGATGAGCTTCACGCCATGCGCTTCGAGCGGAATCATCTTCTCGTTGATCACTGACGGCTGGCCACTCGCCCCCATCATGCGCGGGATGTTGGGGCCGTAGATATCGGCGTCCATGAGGCCGACGCGCGCGCCGGTGGCGGCGAGTGCGACGGCGAGGTTGACGGCGACGGTGGACTTGCCGACGCCGCCCTTGCCCGAACTCACGGCGATGATCTTTCCGAGATTCGGATAGTGTTTCGGCGTGGGTGCTGCCGGCCGCGCGGGCGCTGCGGGCGCCTGGTCCATGACCGGCAGCATCCGGCTTTTCGGCGGGGCCTTGGGGGCATCGGGAATCTTCACGGGCGCGATCTCCAGCTGCACGTCGCTCACGCCGTCCACGGAGGTCACGGCCTGGCGCACGGCTTTCGCCAGCGCGGGATCGTCGTCCTTGGTGAGGAGCAGCGTGAGGTGGACCTTGCCGTCGGTGGTGGCGGCAATGTCGCGGACCTGCTGGGTGGAATAGACGTCAGCGCCGGTGCGCGCGTTGCGGACGTTCGAGAGCGCCTTGGCGACGCGCTCCTGCAGTGTGGTTGGCATTCGAAGAAACGTAGTCGATGCGGAATTCGTTCGTTCGTCCTTGCCGCGACCACGTAACGTTGCCCCCTGCAGGACGCGTCCTGGGGCGCACGGTTCGGCATGCTGACCGATCGCTTTGGCGTGCAGTGGATGTTCAACTGCACGCTCACGCGCGAAACCTGAGTCCCGCGATTTACCGCTTGCTGGACGGTGGCACCAGCTTGTTCATGCGCAGGTAGGTCACGAGGTTGCCGTAGTGCTCGTTGTTGTGCGAGACGTTCATGAGCAGCGTGTAGAGACGTGAGCGCTGCCGTCCGAACAGGTCCACCATGGGGGCGTTCGCGGCGTCCGTCGCAGCGTAGGCGCGAGCACAGTAGTCGTTGGACGCCTTGAGCGCAGCCACGAGCGCGACCTTTGTCTTCGCGGCCTTCTCGACCGCGTCTTCGGCAGGGACGGTTTCACCGAGGGCGATGGCGCAGAACATGTTCTGCGATCCCGCCACGTGCCCGAGGATCTCGCCGAAGCTGCGGACCTCGGGTGTTGGCTTGAACGCGTAGACGGCCTCCGGAGCGTCGGCGGCGGATTGCGTGAGGTAGTTGGTCGAGTTCTCCCACAGCATGCGCGCGTTGGCGGTGTGGGGGTCGGCGCCCTGGGCAGCCACGGACGATGCGGCGAGCGCGACGAGTACGAGCGAGTGACGGAGCATGGCCGGTGGGGTGAAGGTGACGATGTGCGTGCGAGAACCTACGCGCGTCGCACGATTGCCAGCAACAGGCCAGTCCGACTACACCAGCCGCCGCTATGCCGCTCTACCCCTCAACGGGATGGCGCTGTCATCGCGCGTCACCTACGTGGTTGCCCGGACGAAGAGCGCGGACTCGGAGCTGAGGTCCGGAGATCTTAGATGTGGATGACTGGACTCACTCTCGCACGCGAGTGTCTGTCGCGATCCAATTCACTTCCCACGTTCGTCCGCCGTCGTCGGAGAAGGCCTGTTCGAACCGTACCGACGTGGGCGTGATGTCCGCGATGACGAACCGCACCAGTATCGCTCGGCCGTTCAGCGTCTCCTGATTGTAGAACTCGCCGCGGCCATTCCTGAATTCACCAATCGTCGGCGGACTCAGGGTCCCGCTACTGGCGTTCGAGAAATTGAGCGTCCACTGCCGCGTCTCAGGGTTGTACAGGCGCAGGCTCAGTCCCTCGAAGTGCCCTGCCGGGCCGTCGGCCACGAGCTCGACGAGGTTGGCGCGGCCGTTCCACACCTTCCGGACGAGCGTCGTGCCCTCGTACTCGACCCACGTCGTCGAGCCGCTCAACGGCCTGAGCAGTCGCCGCAGGTGGGTGCGCCACGCGCCGATCTCGAAGTCGAAGTCGTGTTGGCCGTCGCGCGGTGTGCGCGTCTCCTGCGCGGCCGCGGCCGCCTGCGCGAGCGCCTGATCGGGCAAAGCGCTGAACATCAGCACGCATGCCACCATCGAGCGCCGCAGGCTGGTCAGCCCAGTCATGAATGGGTGACCGGGAGCGTTCTTCCGAATCGTCATGCACGCAGGGTGGCCGTGGGTTGGCGCGCTGGCCAGTGCCACTCATGGACAGTCCGGCATGACCACTCTCCAGCGCTCGGCGAGCGGAGGGCGGCGAACGGCGAGCGGCGATCGGCGCAACAGCGGCCCGCTCGTGCGTGCGCGACGCCGAGTCTCCAATTGGATGCTATCGCGATGCCGCTGTCGCTCCGCATATTTCGACGCTGACAGCAACGCGACGCATCGCCAGCGCGTATTCCGTACGCGGTGCACGTCCGAAATGACCCATCGGGACGACACACCGATGCCTCGCGCGATCAAGTAGAAGCCCACCCGCCCGCCAGGATCCCATGACCGACCACGCGAACAAGCCCGACGCAATCACTCGCCGCCAGTTCGTGCAGAAGAGTGCGGTGACCGCCGCCATCGTCGCCGCGCCGATGATCATTCCCTCGCGCCTGCTCGGCGCCTCGGCCCCGAGCAATCGCGTTCGCGTCGGTCATATCGGCTGCGGACGCATCGGCCAGAGCCACGACTTCGTGGGCGTCGCGAACTCGGGCCTCGCCGATGTGATGGCTGTCTGCGACCTGGATTCGCGTCGCACGGCGAGCGGCAAGGTGCGCGTCGAGCGGTTGTTCGCGGCACGCAACGCGCCGGCACCGAAGGTCGACACCTATGGCGACTACCGCGAGATGCTCGCGCGCACGGACATCGACGCGGTGACGATCAGCACGCCGGACCACTGGCACGCGCAACTCGCGCTCGCCGCGGTCCACGCGGGCAAGGATGTCTACCTCCAGAAGCCCTTTACGATGACGCACGCCGAGGGCGTGCTGCTTCGCGATGCGGTGGCGAAGACGGGGCGGATCATGCAGATCGGCAGCCAACAGCGGTCGTGGGGTCCCAACGAGCAGTTCCGGAAGGCCGTGGAGTTCGTGCGCAGCGGACGTGTCGGTACGCTGCGTCGTGTCGAGATCGGACTGCCGACCGATCCAACCCAGCCCGACGATTCGCAGCAGCCGGTGCCATCGACACTCAACTATGAGATGTGGCTGGGACCAACGCCCGAGGTCTACTACACCGAGCAGCGCGTGCATCCGCAGGGGCTCGACCGCAATGGGGTTCCTGACGTCAACTCACGTCCCGGCTGGCTCCGCAACGATGCCTACTGCCTCGGCATGATCACTGGGTGGGGTGCGCATCACTTCGACACGGCGCACTGGGGCATGAACATGGAGCACACCGGGCCGAGCCGCATCGAGGGCAAGGGCGAGTTCCCCACGAACAAGATCTGGAACGTGCACGGCGCGTATCACATCGAGCTCACGTATCCCGGCAACATCATCATGACGGTGTCGGACAAGCTGCCGAACGGGATCAAGTTCATCGGAGACGATGGGTGGATCTTCGTCTCGCGCGATGCGCAGAGCGCCACCGCGAGTGATCCGACGTCCAAGCCGACGGCGCTCAAGTCGCTCGACGCCAGCGATCCGCGGCTGCTCGACCCCAAGGGGCTCACCGTGGAGCTCCCGCACAGCGTGTCGCACCACCAGAACTGGCTCGAGTGCGTGCAGTCGCGCAAGACGCCGATGGCGCCCGCGCCGGTGGCGCATCGCAGCAACACCGCGTGCATCGTGAGCTGGATCGCGATGAAATTGCAGCGTCCTCTCAACTGGGATGCGAAGACCGAGCGCTTCGTCAATGACGCCGAGGCGAATGCGATGCTGACGCGGACGGAGCGTGCGCCGTATGGTGCGCTTCGACTCAGCAAGCAATACGCGTCCCGTTGACGTCCGCGCTTGTGACCCCGATGCGCGTTGGGAGACCGGCGCTGTTCGCCGGCGCCGCTCTCCTGTTTCTCGCCGCACCCATGGCTGCGCAGACACCCATCGCACCGCCGCCCTTCCGGATCATCACGCTCGATCCCGGGCATTTTCACGCGTCGCTGGTGCAGAAGTTCATGTATGGCGACGTCGACACCACGGTCCATGTCTTCGCGCCAGCGGGCGATGACGTCGCGCAGCACCTGCAGCGCATCGAGACGTTCAACAAGCGCGCGGACGCGCCTACCCGGTGGGCCGAGCGCGTTTATACGGGGCCGGACTTCCTCGAGAAGATGCTGGAGACGAAGCCTGGCAACATCGTGGTGATCGCAGGCAACAACGCGCGCAAGACCGACTACATCGTGCGTTCCATCGAGGCGGGTCTCAACGTGCTGGCCGACAAGCCGATGGTGCGATCGCCGGCCGATCTCGTCCGGCTCGAGCGCGCGTTCCGCACGGCAAAATCGAAGGGCGTGCTGCTGTACGACATCATGACCGAGCGCAGTGAAGTCTCCACGCTGCTGCAGCGCGAACTGTCGATGCGGCGCGACCTGTTCGGCACCATCGTCACGGGCACGCCCG
>JANOIJ010000072.1:0-35432 GCA_031407575.1 Gemmatimonadaceae bacterium
TCAGCGCATTCGACGAGGCGATCGCAATGGTGGGAGCGCGGCAGGCGCGATAGCGAAGGCAGTTCTCTCGCTGTTGCGGTCCTGCGTACCTCTGCTCCTCTGCGTCCTCTGCGGTGAACATGTTCTACGCGCCAGTCGACCGGCCGAGATCCGGAACCGAGTCTGCAAAGTCTTCTCTTTACCGCAGAGCAGCAAAAGTACACAGAGCACACCAGAACCAACTGATCGACGACTTACGGGATAGGCTTGCGCCCGTCCATCTGGCGGATGGTCTTGATCGACGCCGGCCGCTCGCGTCGCAGCCTTGCCGAAACGGTCTCCGCGCGCTTGAGCGCGCGCAGCACGTTCTCGCCAGCCAGCTTGCGCAGGTCCGCGTCCGACCAGCCGCGCCGCGCGAGCTCGGCAAACAGCGCCGGGAACGTGGACACGTCCTCGAGACCCGCGACGTTCTCGGTGATGCCGTCGAAGTCGCTGCCGATTCCCACGTTGTCCACGCTGGCCGTCTTGCGCACGTGGTCGATGTGGTCGGCGACATCGGTAAGGAGCGCCTTCGGACGGGGATGCGCGGCACGCCATGCGTCGAACTCGCGGCGTTGCACCGCAGTATCCGCCGGGAATCGCTGCGTGAGGCTGGCCGTCACGCGATCGATCTCGTCATTGTCGGCCAGCACGGCCTTCGACGTGAACACCGTCACGAACGTCACCATCACGACGCCGCCATTCGCCGGCAGGCGGCGGAGGATTGAATCCGGGACATTGCGCGCATGATCCACCAGCGCGCGGACGCCCGAGTGCGAGAAGATCACGGGCGCTTCGCTGACGTCGAGCGCGTGGCTCATGACGGCGGGCGACACATGCGACAGGTCGACGAGCATGCCGAGCCTGTTCATCTCGCGCACCACTTCGCGGCCGAAGGGCGTCAGCCCGCGATGACGTGCCGAGTCGAGCGCGGCGTCCGCCCAGTCGAGCGTGACGTTGTGCGTGAGCGTCATGTAGCGCGCGCCCAGGTCGTAGTAGGCGCGTAGCGTCTCGAGCGAGTTCTCGATGGCGTGCCCGCCCTCCATGCCGAGCAGCGACCCGATGCGCTTCTGCGCAAACGCGCTGCGAATCCCGCGCTCCGTGGTCACGAACGTGAGTCGCTCCGGGTACTTCGCGATCATCCGCCTGGCGAGCTGGATCTGCTCGAGCTGCACGCGCGCATAGCCCGGCGTGCTCGACACCTGTCCATTGCGCCTGTAGTCCGCCTCGATGGCCTCGCCCGGGATGTACACCGACCAGAACTGCGCGCCCACCATCCCTGTGCGCAGCCGCGCCAGGTCGGTCATGCCCGGCGTGCGCATGCGAAGGTCGTAGGCCTCGATGTCGTTCGCGTGCAGCGTGTCCTCGCGAATGCGCCACGGGAGGTCGTTGTGGCCGTCCACCAGCGGCGTGGTGCGCAGCACCGCCTTGGCGCGCGCGAGATACGGGTCGTCCTTCTGTGCTGCGGCAGGCTGCGGCGCGATTGCAGCGCAGAGTGTGATGGCCAGCGCCAGCCGCGCAGGAAAGACGTCGAGTACAAAGCGCATTACGGAAGCTCCAGGAGCAAGGGTGTGGAAACGTGACGTAGTGTCCATCGTGAAACGAGCGATTCGGCATGGATGTCATCCCGAGCGAAGTCGAGGGATCTGCACTTTCCACCTGGTGGTGAGGTGCAGGCCCCTCGACTCGCTTCGCTCGCTCGGGGTGACAACGCTGGTTTGGGCGCTTCAGGACGGGAACGAGGTAGCGACAAGGCAGGGCGCTGCCACGCGAGCCCGGAACCGCGACTCATCGCCGGACGGTGCGTGACTGCGCTGAACACGTGCCGGTTCTTCACAAGGATGAACGCGCCCATGATGATGAGGAACACAGCGAACGCGCGCTTCAGCGTGCCCTGCGCAACGAAGCGCACGAGCCGTGCGCCCGCGAGGATGCCGACCACAGCCACCGCCGTGAAGCCGAGCAGGAACGTCCACGGCACGTCGACGTGTGTGGAGTATCCGATGAAGCCGGACGCGCAATTCATGGCGATCACCAGCAACGACGTCCCCACCGCCTGCCGAATGGGCACGCGCGCGAGCACGACGAGCGCCGGCACCATCAGGAAGCCGCCGCCCGTGCCCACGAGCCCCGTGAGCACGCCGACCGCGATGGCAACAGGGAGCAGGAGCGCAAGCGAGATACCTCCCGTTCCCACAGGCTCGGCGGCAGCGGGAATCACGCCCTCCACGGGACGAAACATGAAGACCGCAGCCGTCAGCATGACGACGGCGAGTAGCGTCAGCTGCGCGGCACCGGAGAGGAACAGGGCGAGTCGGGCGCCGGCGAACGCGCCAGCCATCGCCAGCGCTCCGAAGAGGCCGGCCGTACGCAAGTCCACGTTGCCCGCGCGCCAGTACTCCGCCGCACCGACCAGGCTGGTGACGCCAACCACGGGAAGGCTCATGGCGATCGCCAGCTTGGGATCGTAGCCGAGCACGTAGACGAAGATCGGCACGGTCAGGATCGAGCCCCCTCCGCCCATGAGACCGAGGGAGAGTCCGATCAGCGCCGCCAGCGCGTAGCCGAGCAGGAGCATGACGTCGGGTTCGGGTGAGTCGCCCGCATCGCCGCGGAGGGTGCAAGATAGGGCGCGAAACGCCGGGGTGACGGCGCGTGCACCGCTCGGGTTTGGCCAATAGAATCAAGACACTCCCGGGAGACATACATGAACGTCCGCAGTGCAGCCACAGTGCTGGCCACCCTCGCAACGGCGTGCTCGCACGCGTCCACCGCGCCGCGCGAGGCAAACCCGGGCGACACCATCGGCGTCGCCGTGGGGGAGTCCGTCGCGGTGCGGAGCAGCAACGTCCGCGTGCTTTTCGTGGGCGCGAGCGATTCCCGCTGTCCATCCGACGTCGTGTGCGTCACCGCGGGCGACGCGGCCATCGTTCTCGCATTCAGCGGCAACACCGGTGCTCGCACGGACACGCTCTATCTCGTGCGATCGCCAAAAACGCTGACCTACGGCGGCTTCCGCTTCGAAGCAGCAGACCTGTCACCGTACCCCAGGTCCACCGGCACTCCGCCGTCGCCGACGCTCACGCTGCGCGTGTTGTCGGGTCCGTGACGGCGCGCGCTCTTGACTTCAGGCGCGCTCAACGCAATGTTGGCC
Organism: Gemmatimonadaceae bacterium; assembly: GCA_031407575.1. Taxonomy (GTDB): domain Bacteria; phylum Gemmatimonadota; class Gemmatimonadetes; order Gemmatimonadales; family Gemmatimonadaceae; genus AG11. Next base: position 3,173 of record JANOIJ010000072.1, read on the forward strand.
AACGTATGAATCGCACCGGCCTCCTCCTCCTTAGCAACGCCTCCGACCTTCTTGGTCGGGGGCTTAGTTGCGTGGAAGGACTGCCCGGGTAGCGCGCTCAACCGCGACGAACGGCCCCTTCCACCGCGGTGGAAGGGGCCGTTTTCATTTGGTGGTTCAGCCATCGCGGGTAGAGGTCGGTCATCGCGGCGAACGCACGCCACCCGGCGGGTCGGATTCTTCATCCACCGCCGCAGGACACTCCAATGACTTCCCGATCGAGCTCGCAACCGCCGTCGCACGGATCCAGTTCCAACGCGCCGGCCGCACGCGGCACGCCCGCGTCCGCTTTCGCAGGCGGCGCGGACGCGCGCACCCGGCCCGCACCGAGCATCCCTGTCTCGGACACGGCCATCTCGCAGGCCGACGGCGCGGCGTGACCTGCGTGTCCATCGCCAACGGCATCACGCCACCGCCCGCTGCATCGTCGCACGACCGCATCCGGATCTTCGACACCACCCTCCGCGACGGCGAACAGGCACCGGGCTGCACGCTCGGCATGTCCGAGAAGCTGCGCATCGCCGAGCAGCTCGCGCGCCTTGGCGTGGACATCATCGAGGCCGGCTTTCCCGCCGCGTCGCTCGGTGAAGCGGAGGCCGTTGCCGCCGTGGCCGAGCGCATCGGTGGCGATAGCGGTCCCGTGATCTGCGGACTCGCTCGCGCCAACACGCGCGACATCGACATCTGCGCCGACGCACTCGCTGCGGCGAGGCATCATCGCATCCATACGTTCATCGCCACGTCGGACCTGCACCTGGAGCACAAGCTGCGACTCACGCGCGCGCAGGTGCTCGCGAAGGTGACGAGCGCGGTGGAGCACGCGCGCAGCCGCACATCCGACGTGGAGTTCTCGGCGGAGGATGCCTCGCGATCCGATCCCGCGTTCGTGTGCGAGGTGTTCGAGGCGGCCATGGACGCCGGTGCGTCGACGCTCAACGTGCCGGACACGGTTGGCTATGCCACACCCGACGAATACGCCGCGCTCATCGCGCGCGTGTGCGCTCTGGCGGCACGCCGACAGAACGTGGTCGTCTCCACGCACTGCCACGACGATCTCGGTCTCGCCGTCGCCAATTCGCTGGCGGGTGTGCGCGCCGGCGCGCGCCAGGTGGAGTGCACGGTGAACGGCATCGGCGAGCGTGCGGGCAATGCGTCGCTGGAGGAGGTCGTGATGGCGCTGCACACGCGTGCGGCGTTCTACGAGGTGTACAGTGCCGTGCGCACGGCCGAGCTCTCGCGCGCATCGCACCTCGTCTCCGATTGCACGGGTGTCTACATGCCCGCCAACAAGGCGATCGTCGGCGCCAATGCCTTCGCGCACGAGGCGGGCATTCACCAGGACGGCATGTTGAAGCACCGCGAGACGTACGAGATCATGACGCCGGAGTCCGTGGGCCAGGAGCGCACGCGCCTGGTGCTGGGACGTCACTCCGGTCGCGGCGCGCTGCGGCGCCGGCTGGAGGAGCTGGGCCATCCTCTCGGCGACGACGCCTTTCATCAGGTGTTCGAACGGTTCAAGGCGCTCGCGGACCGGCAGAAAGTCGTCGCCGAGTCGGACCTGCTGCACCTGGTGCCGGCGCGGAGTGCGCATGACTGAGCCGCGCGGTTCCGTGCCGCCGCGCACGCTCTTCGACAAAATCTGGGACGCGCACATCGTTCGCACGGAGACGGCAGCGACTCCCGCCGTGCTCTATGTGGACCTGCACCTCGTGCATGAGGTGACGTCGGCGCAGGCATTTTCCGAGCTGCGCGAACGCGGCCTCCGCGTGCGACGGCCGGATCTCACCATCGCCACGATGGATCACAGCACGCCGACCACGCCGCGCGCTGGGCGCGTGTCGTCGCTCGCGAGCCTGCCTGTGATCACGGACGACGCGCGCGCACAGCTCACGCGTCTCGCCGACAACTGCGCCGAGTTTGGCGTCCCGCTCATTCCGCTGGGCCACGACCAGCAGGGCATCGTGCACGTCATCGGCCCGGAGCTCGGCCTGACGCAGCCGGGTATGACCATCGTCTGCGGCGACAGCCACACGAGCACGCACGGCGCATTTGGCGCGCTCGCGTTCGGCATCGGGACGTCGCAAGTGGCGCACGTGCTGGCCACGCAATGCGTGCTCCAGACGCGCCCGAAGACCATGGAGATTCGCGTTGACGGCCGGCTCGCGCCGGGTGTTGGCGCCAAGGACCTCATTCTCGCGATCATCGCGAAGCTTGGCGTGGCGGGCGGAACGGGCCACGTCTTCGAGTATCGCGGCGAGGCGATTACAGCGCTGTCGATGGAAGCGCGGATGACCGTGTGCAACATGTCCATCGAAGCTGGTGCGCGGGCGGGAATGATCGCCGCCGACGACACGACCATCGCCTACCTGGCTGAACGCCTCGAGGAAAACAGTGGCCCGGCATGGGACGCGAACGTCGCGCGCTGGCTGAGCATGCGTGGCGACGACGGCGCGCAGTTCGACGCGTCCGTGTCCATCGACGCCAGCGCGCTCGCGCCGATGATCACCTACGGCACGAATCCGGGCATGGGCATGGCGATCACGGATCGCGTTCCCGACCCCGCGGACCACGCCGCGGGCAGTGAGCGAGACAACCTCGCGCATGCCCTGCACTACATGGGTCTCGCCGCCGGACAGCCGCTCCTCGGCACGCCGATCGATGTCGTCTTCCTCGGCAGTTGCACCAACTCGCGCCTATCGGACCTCCGCGGCGCGGCACACCTGCTCCGCGGCAGGCGCATCGCCAGCGGAGTGCGCATGCTGGTCGTACCGGGTTCCCAGCAGGTGAAGCGAGCAGCCGAAGCCGAGGGGTTGGACGACATTTTTCGGAGCGCCGGCGCTGAGTGGCGCGAGTCGGGCTGCTCGATGTGCATCGCCATGAACGGTGACGCGCTCGCGCCGGGACAGCTTGCGGTTTCGACGAGCAACCGCAACTTCGAGGGGCGTCAGGGCGCCGGCGGCCGCACCCTGCTCGCCAGTCCACTCACCGCCGCCGCATCGGCACTCGCGGGGTCCGTCGCGGACCCGCGTCCCCTGTCGTCCTGAGGGTAACGAGACAACCACGCATGCCATCCGCACCATTTCGGTCGTTCACGTCGACGTACGTGGCACTCCCCGCCGAGAACATCGACACCGACCAGATCATTCCCGCGCGCTTTCTCACGACAACGGAGCGCACCGGTCTCGGCCAGCATGCGTTCCATGACTGGCGCTACTCGCCTGATGGATCGCCCAATCCGGACTTCGCGCTCAACGCGCCGAGTGCCGCTGGCGCGCGCATCCTCGTGGCCGGCCGCAACTTCGGCTGCGGGTCGTCGCGCGAGCATGCAGTCTGGGCGCTGAGCAGTGCCGGATTCGACGTCGTGGTGAGCGAGCAGTTCGCCGACATCTTTCGCGGCAACGCGCTCGGTAATTCGCTGCTGCCCGTGCAGGTCGACGCGACGGCCATCGCGCGATTGCTGTCGCTCGCGGCGTCCGGCGCTCACGCCAGCATCGGCGTCGATCTCGACGCGCAGCAGATCAGCATGCCGGACGGTGAGAAGGCGTCGTTTCCCATTGCGCCATTCGCCAGGCATCGGCTGCTGCACGGCATTGATGAGATGGATTTCCTGCTCGAGTCGCTATCACAGGTCAGCGCATTCGAGGCCGTGCGTCCGCACACGCGCGGCACAGAGCTCGCCACCGCGCACGCATGAGCCCTAAGCGCAAGAACATTCACGCCCGCATCGTCCTGCTCGGCGGCGACGGCATTGGCCCCGAGGTGGTGGCCGCCGCTCGCGAGGTACTTTCGGCGGTGGCGGAGCGCTTCGGCCACACGTTTCACTTCGACGAGGCGCTCATTGGCGGCGCGGCGATCGACGCCGGACAGCCACCGCTGCCCGACGAGACGCTCGCGCTGTGCCGCGTCGCGGATGCCGTGGTGCTTGGCGCGGTGGGCGGACCGCGATGGGATTCCGTCACGACAACGGTGCGTCCGGAACAGGGCCTGCTCGCCATTCGTCGCGCGCTGGGACTGTACGCCAACCTGCGTCCCGTGCTTGGGCGCCCATCGCTCGACGCGGCGTCGCCGTTCAAGCCCGCACATCTCGCCAACGTGGACTTCGTCGTCGTCCGCGAGCTGACGGGTGGCATCTACTTCGGGGAGAAGAAGAGCGAGACCACGGTCAATGGCGAGGTGGCCACGGACATCTGCACGTATTCCACGGCGGAGGTGGAGCGCATCGTCCGCGTGGCGGCCAAGCTCGCGCGCACGCGCGGGAGCCGGCTGACGTCCGTGGACAAGGCGAACGTGCTCGAGACGTCGCGGCTCTGGCGCCGGGTCACCGCACGCGTGATGGCCGAGGAGTACCCCGACATCACGCTGGAACACATGCTGGTGGACACGTGCGCGATGCGCCTCATCCAGCAGCCGGCGGCGTTCGACGTCATCGTCACGGAGAACATGTTCGGCGACATCCTCACGGACGAGGCAGCGGTGCTGGCAGGTTCCATCGGCCTGCTGCCCTCGGCGTCGTTAGGCGCGCCGCGCGACGATGGCTCGCGAAGCGGATTGTACGAGCCCATTCACGGCTCGGCGCCGGACATCGCGGGCACGGGGACGGCGAATCCCGTCGGCACCATCCTGAGCGTCGCAATGCTGTTGCGGCATTCGCTCTCACTGGAGCGCGAGGCGCGGATCGTCGAGCAAGCGGTGGACGCGACGCTCGACGCGGGCATTCTTACGCGTGACCTGGTGCAGTCGCCCGCGACCGGAACGTCCACGCCAGACATGACCGAGGCGATCATCTCGAGGTTGTCGGGCGGATGAAGCAGCGGGCGCGGGCGACGCGGGAACTCGTGCGCGCCGTTCGCTTTCAGGCGCGTCGTCTCGTGGGGTTCGCCGAGAAGCTCGCGCGCTGATCAGCTCCCGCCCGACAAACCGGTGTCCGCACGTCAACAGCGCGCTATCGGATTTGACGGATGCTTCGGAAATTGCCGGATCAAGAAACCTCGAAGCACGTCTTGTATCGGCAGTTCCCGTGAGATCCGTCAAATGTGAAACCACGCCGTTCCGTAGTTGTCGAACCGGACGCGGCACATTTCTCATCGCATCAGTCACACGCATGCGCCCACACGCTCGCCGCTGGCTCGTTGTCCTCGCCTGCCCCGCCCTGCTCGTCGGCGCGTCGGTGGCGCACGCGCAGGCGACGCCAGCGCCATCCGAGCGGTTCGACATCCTCATCCGCGGCGGGCGCGTGTTCGACGGAACGGGCAATCCATGGATGCGCGCCGACGTCGGCATTCGCGGCGATCGCATCGTGGCAATGGGCAACCTGGGCAATGCGACCGCGACTTCGGTGCTCAACGCCGAGGGCCTGTATGTCGCGCCTGGCTTCATCGACACCCACTCGCATGCGGGCGGCGCGCTGGAGACCGCTGCGCTGAGCGGCGAGGCAGCTGCTCGCGCAGGGCATCACCACGGTGTTCGTCAACCCGGACGGCGGTGGCCCGGTGGACCTTACGGCTCAGCGGCGCAACCTCGAGAAGAACCCGCTCGGCGTCAACGTCGCGCTCATGGTGCCGCACGGTTCCGTGCGCGGCGCGGTGATCGGTTCCGAAGACCGTGCACCCACGGCCGACGAGCTGCGGCGCATGGAGGCTCTCGTGCAGAAGGGCATGGACGACGGCGCCTTTGCCTTCTCGAGCGGACCCTTTTACGCACCGGGCAGCTTCGCGAAGACCGACGAGCTGGTGGCACTCGCGCGCGTGGGCGCAAAGGTCGGCGCCCCGTACCAGAGTCACATCCGCGACGAGAGCGACTACACCATCGGCCTGCTCGCCGCGGTGGAAGAGGTGATCACCGTCGCGCGCGAGGCGGGCACGCGCGGCGTCGTGACGCACATCAAGGCACTCGGCCCCAACGTCTGGGGGTTCTCCGCGGCCATCGTGCAACGCATCGATCGCGCGCGGGCGCTTGGCGCGGAAGTCTTTGCCGACCAGTATCCATACGACGCGTCCTCCACGTCGCTCGCCGCGGCGCTCTTGCCGCGGTGGGCGCAGGCCGGTGGGACCGCGGCGCTGCGCACCCGGCTCGCCAACGCGACGGACCGTGCGAAGATCGTCGCGGAGATGCGCGACAACCTCGCGCGGCGCGGTGGCTCGGATCGCATCAGGGTGGCGAGCCACGCGCCGGACCGCGCGACGGAGGGTCGCTCGCTCACGGAAATTGCTACCGCGCGGAACACGGATGTCCTCGAGACGGCGGTCGCGATGATCGCCGCGGGCGATGCGTCGATCGTCTCGTTCAACATGCTGGACGAGGACATCGTGCGCCTGATGCGGCAGCCGTGGACGATGACGGCATCGGACGGCGCGCTGATCACGGCGGGGCGCGGCGTGCCGCATCCGCGCGGCAACGGCGCGTTCACGCGCAAGCTGCGCAAGTACGTGCTGGACGACGCCGCGGTGGACCTCGCGTTTGCGATCCGGTCGATGACCTCGCTGCCCGCGAGTGTCTACAACGTCCCGGACCGCGGAGTGTTGCGCGCGGGCGCGTATGCGGACGTGGTTGTGTTCGACGCGAGCAGGCTTCGCGACCGCGCCACGTACGAGAAGCCGCACGAAGTGGCCGAGGGCATGGTGCACGTCGTGGTGAACGGCGCGACGACGATGAAGGACGGCGCGTTCACGGCCAGTGTGGCGGGGCGGGTCCTGCGCCGGCCGTAAGCGCGCACCGACCCATGGTTCGCCATCGCGTACGTGGCGAGCAGGCGCTGAGCGCTTGAGCCGCTCGGCGAATTACATCGTCGACGAGCGCCGCGCGCGGGCTGGCTGACGCGGATATTCAGTCCGAGACGCGCTCAACCTTGCCGACGAGGAAGATGTATGAGAGCGCGCCCATCAAGGCGAGGATCACAATCAATGTCAGCGCCGGCGTGGAGCTGTCGCTCTTCGCCAGAAAGCCGATGGCGATGGGAACGGTGACGAAGGCAAGACCGCCGATGAAGTTGAACACCCCGCCTGACAGGCCGATCAGACGCTCGGGCGCGACGGAGGAGACCAGCGACCAGGTGATGGAGGCGAGGCCGTTGGCGAAGAACGCGAGCGTCATGAACATCACGACCAGCTTCGGGTCGTCGGTGAAGTTCGCGCCGATCATCACAGTCGACAGAAGCAGGCCGCCGATGATCGGCGTCTTGCGCGCGGTGCTCAGGCTGGCACCGCGCCGGACAGCCAGTCCGTTCACGACCCCATGCAAATCGCGGCGCCTGAACGTCGACCACTTGCTCGAAGTTGTCGATGATCCGCGTCTGCGTGGGCTGGCTGCCGTCCCCGCCTGCGCAAACGTTCCCCCCGCCCCTCGCGCCCTGGGAACCCGTACTGCACCCAGAAAATGCGGACGCGAGAGGCACACTGCGACAAGACGGAGCAATCGCACGCGCGCGCCGCCCATCCGGCCGGCCCTCCAATGTGAAGACATCACGCTGCCTATGATTCCCGAGGAATGAACTCGAGAGTGACTGGCCCCAACAGCCCGGATTCGAGAAGCGCGTCATCCTTGGTGAAGAACTTGTATGTGGTGAACGCCCGCCGGCCGGCCGACGGCCTCGGGCGCCCTTCTGCAAGCCATTCCGGCACCTTGGCGAGCGGCTGGCCGACGATGACCGGGCGCCCTCCGAATGGCCATGATTGCCCCTCCCCCCATTCGCAGTCGTCCGGTTCCTGTTCGTCCCCAATCAGCCTGTTCGGCCACAGGTTCGTCACACGCACTTCGATCAGATTGGTCCCTGGTTTGAGCGCCTTTGAGACGTCCACACGAAACGGCGGCTTCCACAAGGTCTGCAACGCGCCACCGTTCACGGCGACCGTCGCAACGTGCTTGACGCGGCCCAGGTCGATCACGACTCGGGACGCTGTGCGCGCCAGGGAAGACGGAATCTCTATTTGCTTCGAGTAGGTCGCAGTGCCTGAGAAGTATCTGACTCCAGGCGTGGAGTGCTCGGACCAGGACGCGAGCGCCTTGATCGATATCCTGCTCGGCGCTCCCATTCCTGGGGCGAACCTCATGTCCCACGCTCCATCGACGGACAGCGTCACCGCCTGGCGATCTGACGCTTCCTGATTCTTGATCGCGTCGGATGGCTTGGCGCGGAACACGACGAAGACTGAACCGCTGGGGTCGAACGAGAGCTTGACCTCGGTTCGGTTCCCCGAGACCGACCACTCTCGCGGGCGCACGATCGTTCCGGTGTCGGCATGCCACAGTTCAGGTGTGAGGCCGTTCTGTCGGAAGCTCACCGTCGTCGCGAGCGCCGCGTCATTCTGGTTGGACAGGAAATAGATCTCCGCATCGGGATGAGAGCGGTGCGTCCACAGCAGCGGCGCGTCGGCTTCGACCTCGACGTCGGGACCGATTCCCGCGTCCTTCAGCACGACATCGAGAGTCTTGCCCCACACGATCCGACCCTTGCCGTATGCGCGCTCCACCGCCGCAGTCGTGTCGCCCCATAGAGCAGCTGCGATGTCAGCGACTTCGCGGTCGCAGGCCGGATACGCGGTGAGGCTCGGTGAACGAACCGGCTTCGGACCGATGACGAGCGCGCCGTCCGCGACGAGCTGCTGAATCTTGCGCGCGAGCTGAGGCGTCATGACATCGCTGTCGGGCAGGACCAGGACGCTGTAACTCGCGCCATCGGGCAGCGTGAGTCTGCCCTCACGAACCGAGATGCGCGTCATCACGTCGTTCTCGCCAACGATGTCGCCTTCGTATCCTCTTGGCATTTTCGGCGTGCCGCTGGCGTTGAGCAGGTAGCAGAGGTCCGACGCGAAGACTCCTTGCTGGAGCAGGTACTGGCACCGGGCGAGATAGGTGATCCACTCCGGCCCTCCATGCTCCCACCACGTCTGGCCCGGCCCGAACTGCGTGCCCCACCACCCCATCGTCATGCCGGGCTTCATCCTCGGCCAAGGGTTGTGAGCCGATGCGTGGAATGCCATGCGGTTCACGCCGGCGCAGAAGGCGCGGTCGCCCGTCGCCTTCAGGGCGTAGGGATCCTGTCGCCACGCGTAAGGCGGCTGACCTGTGAACGCTTCGGCATAGACGAGGCGCCTTCCTGTCCTGTGCGCTGCCGACGCCACCGGCTTGAGCGAGTCCCATCCCCAGGTCGCCGGCGCCTGCCAGAACTCGCCCATCACTGCATTGCCTTCGCCACCGACCGCCAGGGAGTCGAACGGCGCACCACGCCCGGTCGCATAGGGCTCGATCACCATCTCCACACCGGGCGTGCGGTTGGCCAATTCCGTGATGTATCCGTAATAGTTGTCGGCGAAGAGCTCGGCGATGGTCTTGCTCCAATCGCGCTTGAACCGGTCGGATTGCTCCTTGCTGCCCACGGTTCGCCCCACGAGCACGAGCAACCAGGGAAGCAGATCGTAGCCGCGACGTTTCGAGAATTCCTGGCGCATCAGCGGCGTCCAATCCTGCGGGCCCGCCTCGTAGGAGTCGATCTCGAAGCGGACCATCGTGCGCCCGGCTTCGGCGCCGGCGATCTTGATGATCTCCGCCGGATACGTGTTCCAATACGCCTCGACGGCGTCTCGGCTCATCATGTCGCAGTGCAGGCCCGCGCCGGAGGGAGGCGAGGTGCCGGCATTCGTGCGGCCGCTGGCAGTGTGGCCGCAGCGCAGGACGGTCCATTTCCCGGGCGGGGCGGCCCAGTTCAACCGCCCATCGGCTGTCATATGGCTCGTCAGGTCCATGATGTCGGCGGCCGCGACGACATCGCCTTCCGGCGCCGCCAGCACGGCCACGTCGCGATAGTAGTCCCATTTGGCATCGACATCCGCTCGGGCAAGGAGGGCCTCGAACCGCGCCGGGCCGTCGACGACCGTCTTGCTCCAGACCAGCTTCTGCATGGACTGGTCGACCGTCACCCACGGCCCTGCGCTCGCGTCCCAGCCGGGGCTGTTGTGCGTGCCGAAGCTGAGGCCCAGTCGCGCGCATTCGTCGATCGCGAACGCCATCAAGCTGCGCCATTTGGGATTGAGGATCGTGACGGTCGGGTCATCGAGGATCGCCTGAGCGCCGCCGATCATGAACTGTTGCACCCCGCCGAGGCCGGCGCGCTTGTAGGCCTCCAGGTCTGCGGTGATGCCTTCCTTGGACGCACAGCCATTCATCCACTGCCAGATGGTCAAGGGCCGCGCGTCGCCGCCGTGGGACTGGAAGCCCGAAGAGAGCGGGTCCGCATGTGCAGATGCGGAACCCAGCGCCCACAAACGGGAAAGCGGGGAACCGGCGCACATGACCGACGCCGCAGCCGTCGTGCTGAGAAACGCGCGGCGGGTGATCGACTTCGACCCAAGGTCACCACGAGCCATCTCGAACGCGCCTCTTATCGGGGGTTGTCGCGGTGCAGCCACTCCGACGGACGGTAGCCTCGGCCCGTCGGAACCTGGCCGGCAAGACAGCTACAACGTCGAGAGGAACTCCTTCAGGACCTCGACCGTCCGTGCGAGTTGGTCGTGATGCAGGTTGTGACCGGCCCCGTCGATATGCACCAGCCGGCCGCGCTGCATCGAACGCGCCGCCTCCTCGTTGGCCTTGCGCACCTCCGGCGTCGCATCCGCCTTCAGGATCAGCGCAGGGACCGAGATCTTGGCCAACGCTTCGCCGGTCGTCATCGGCCCCGACATCCCCTGCCAGGCGTCCGCGCTGTAGGCGCCGTGATACTGCTTCTTCGAGAGTGCCCAGTACTGACAGTCGAGCAGCGCCCACTTCGGCGTGTTCCGACGGCACGTCGCCACGAGATCCTCGAAGCGGTAGTTGTTCTGCGCCACCAGCGTCTCCGGTGCGCCCCGCATGTTCACGGAAAGTCGGTCGGGCGCGGATGGCTGCGGTGCTGACGCCGCGGTCGCCGTGGCGGCGGTCGCTGGTGGAGTCGCCGGACGGGGACCCATGCGTCGCAGTCCCGGGTCCAGCATGATGACTGCCTTTGCCAGATCCGGATGCTCCGCACCGATGCGCATGACCGTCGCCGCACCCAGCGAGTGGCCCATGAGGATCGGCTTGTCCAACTTCATCGTGCGCACGAACTCGACCACGTCCTTGACCAACGTGTTCCCGTCGTCCGTGGCGGTGAATGGATCGGATAGACCATGCGCACGGGCATCGAGCATGTAGATGTCGTACGAGCCCTGGAGCTTCTCGGTCAGCGTCGCCCACGAGAGCCCGATGTCCGTCACGCCGTGCACCATCACCATCGCCGGCTTGCCAGGCGCTGGCGTGGCACGAAAGTAGTGAATGCGTATCCCGTTCGCATACGCGTAGCCCTCCGACCAGCCGGTTGGAATTCCCGGGTGCTGGGCGAAGGAGACCGTCGGCGTGAAGAGGAAGAGGAAGAGAACGAAGAGGCCCACCTTGCGCGCGAATACTGGCATTGCTCGACTCCTGGATGTGTGCGACGCTCGCCTGGCCGACGACGTGCCGGCTCAGCCCTTCACTGCCTCGCGGTACTGCATCGGCGATCGGCCGACGATCTGCTTGAACACGCGACTGAAGTGGAACTGGTCCGCAAACCCGACGTCGCGCGCCACGGACGAGACGCTTTGCTGCGTCGAGTCCAGCAACTCACTGGCACGTCGGACCTTGAGGTGCGTGAAGAACTGACCGGGCGGACTGCCGGTCACTTTGCGAAACACGCCGCTGAAATGGGTCGGCGACATCTCCGCCACTGCCGCCAGATCGGCGAGCTTCAACGGTTGATCGATGTGATCGCGCATGTACGCGATGGATCGCTGCACGCGCGCCTGGCTGTCTCGCCCGCGTGCGCCAGGCGCCCGCTGATGCAGCTTGAGCGAGCCGAGGATGTGCGTGAGACAACACGACAGGACAAGCAAGGTGTTCTCGGAGTAGCCGTCATGCAGATATCCGTAGGCCTCCTCGAACGCATCGGTGAGACGTGACACGTGTGGGGCGTAGAGCACGGGCTGCTCCACGCTCACGCCGAGCACCTCACGAAACGCGGCCGCCTGCGCTCCGCCGAAATGCACGTGTCAGTACTGGCGTTCGCCGGCCATTCCCGGTGATGTCCAGTTGAGCTCATAGTAGGTCGCCGCTGTGGTGCCCGGGTTGCGGATCGAATAGACCTGGTTCGGCGCGAGGAAGACGGCCGACCCGGCATCGATCCGCGTGGCGGCCTTGGCGCCGAGCTTGATCTCGAGCACACCATCCTTCACGAGGAGCACCTGCTCGCGAGTGATCGAGTTGGGCACGACCGGGTGTGGTGTAGCACCGGGACTCAGGGTACGCGCGCGCAGACCGAGCTGGAGGAGCGACGACGTGGGCCTGTCGAAGTATTGACGCGTGGTCCCACCCGCCGACTGCTGCGTGGGAACCTTGTCCCAGGGAAAGACGGTGGTGTTCAGCAGCTCGTCGATGACGGAGGACGCGTGTACGGCCGCGACCGACGCGCCGCCGATGACGAAGGCCAGGGCAAGAGCTATCCGTGGAGTGCGCATGCTGGGTATCCGTTCAGGGTTGGAAAGCGCCGCTCAGGGTTTCGACGCAGTGGCGGGCGCCGCGCCGGGCTGACGGAGCTGATTGATCGTGTAATAGATGGTCGAGTTCACGAGTGGGGCCCCATCGGTTCCGGTGACCGCATTGAGGTCGAGCTGATAGACGAATTTCGGCTGCAGATCCTCCAGCGTCAGAGACACGCGGAGGCCGTCGGGCGAGAGGACCGCCTTCGTCACGCGAACTGGTCCCTGGTCCATGCGATCGGACCCGTAGTCGAGATGGTACTCGTAGGAATACTTTCGGAATAAATACGTGGCTGCCTCCGCCGCGACCTTCGCGTCCACCGGCCTGGTGAAGGTGAGATCGAAGCCGCGCGTGGTCAGGCTCATGGAATGGACGTCCAGCGGCGTCTGCCCGTTCCAGGTGATCCGGGTGATTCCCTTGGCGCCGAGCCAGCCATGGTCGGTGTGGCCCACCCAGAGCGAGCCGTCGGGCGCGAAGGCGAGCCGGTTGCTCCCCAGCCTGAGCGCTGTCTGGCTGATGAATGGGGCGACGGCCCCCTGGAACTCATGGTTCACCTCTTCGAGCATCACCCGCATGATCAGGGGATGGTTCATCTCGCCGACGAACATCTGGCCGGCAAACGGTCCGAACTTCCCGCCTGTGTAGTCGAGTTGCGGCATCGTCGGCGAATTCGCCAGGATGCCCTGGGGGAAGAAGAGAATCTCCCGCTGGCGCATGCGGTCGAGAACGGGGATGGGGAGCGTCGTCGGTATCGTGTTGACGCCGGGCTCCCAGGCGAGACTGGGCGGGTGCCCGTAAAACTTGCCCTGGTGCACCTTGTAGAGCTTGCTGCTACCCAGCCAGTCGCCCTGGTTGTCGGTGACGAAGAGGCCGCCGTCCTTGTCGAGGACGAGGCCATTCGGCGAACGGAATCCACTCGCGTAGGGAATCGTCTTTCCGTCGGGCGTGAGCTTCATCACCCATCCGCGGTAGTCGACGGCCGAGAACATCCGGCCGATTCGACCGCGGGGCGAGTAGCTGCCGCGGATGATCTTGCGGACCGGTCCATTGTTCGACGCGGTGTTGAGGGAGAAGAAGAGATTCCCCTCGGCGTCCATGATCGGACCATGGAGAAACTCGGAGTAGTTTCCCGACATCCCGAACTTGTCGCTCAGCGTCTCGAAGAGGTCTGCCTTCCCGTCCCCGTCCGTGTCCTTGATGCGCGTGACCTCGGGCCGCTGCCCGACGATCATCTCGGTCGCGCTGATGACGACGAGGCCGAGCGGATCGTGCAGGCCGGTGGCGAAGACCTTCCAGTCCTTCTTCGCCGGATCGTAGATCATCACCTCGCCGCGATGAAAAACGGCAGCGAGACGGCCGTCGGGAAGGAAGGCCATCCCTCCTACCTCCGCGACGAGACTGTCTGGCGTGGCGATTCTCTCGACAGCATAGGGGTAGTTCGCCGGTGTCTGCGTGACTGCGCCAGGAGCCGGTGCCGGCGCGCCGCCGCGGCCCTGGGCGCTGACCGCCTCAGGCGTCGCAGCGACGGCAAGGCCGAGGATGAGCGAAAGCGTGCGGGTTCTCATGGCAGGCTCTGCGCGGTTGGGGTCATGGTGATGCTGAAGCGACGCGCCTGTTCGGGGGTGAGGGTGAGCACCCTGCCCCGCATCTGGCCTGCTGAGGCCGCGAAGTTCGCACCGCCCTCGGGGTCGGTGATGAATCGCAGCGTGCTGGTGGTGGTGATCTCGAAGGTGCGCACGAGTCCGGGTCCGCCCTCGCGAGCCGTGATCAGTTCGCGCACATCGGCGTCGCCAATCTGGTAGTGGAACTCGGGATACCCTCCCTGCACCAGACGGTACCCCTTGAACTGTGCTTTCGGAATTGAATCGGATGAGCCGATGCGCCAGGGGAAGTTTGCTTTGCTGCGATACCAGACGTTGCCGATGACATCGGTATAGGCGTCACCATTTCCGCGCCAGTGAGCGAAGTTGTCGACGAAGCCGCCATTCCACGCGAATCGAAGATAGGAGACGCCGGCGTCGAAGTTGTACGACCGCTCCGGAGTGAGTGCCACCGCGATCGACGCGGGGCCACTCTCCGGGAGGAAGCCCCGGGAAACAGCCGGGAAGGTGGTGCCGAACGAGATTGCCTGGCGGATCACCGGTGCGCCGGCGCCGCGGCCGCCGCGTCCTGCGGGCGGCGCCACGCGCTGCTCCGGCGGCACATTCTCGTCCGCGGTGATCGGAGGCGGTGTCGTACCCACGTACATCACGCCGTACATCACAAAACCGTGGCCCGGAAAGGTGCACACGTACGGATAGGCGCCGGCGGTGGCGGGCGCGGTGAAGGTCAGCGTGAAGCTCTCACGCCGCGCCACCAGCGGAGTGCGAAACAGCACATCGGGCCCGGGGGGCACATACTGTTGCGCTGCAGTCGCCTGAAGCGCGGCCTGTACCACCGCAGCACGCTTCCCCGGTCTCGTGAATATCAGGTTGTGGGGCATGTCGGCCTGCGAGTCCGCATTCCGGAAGAGGATCGTGACCTTCGTGCCCGGTGCTACCTCGAAGCGTGGCAGGTTGAAGCGCATCCCCGGGACGGCATTGATCTGGATCACCGTGTCCGCCACCGGGGCGTGTGGCGCCGAGGCCGCCAGGACGGTCACCAGTGCAACGAGGGAAGGAAGCATGGGTGGTGATGTTGGATCGGTGGATGAAATCGCCCCTCGGTGAGTGGCGATTTTCACAATCTGTGGGGCCGATTTTACTTCCTTGCGACGACCGTGGCCGGCTTGGCGTAGTACTGCCAGGCGCTTTCAGCCATTTCCGGTGTGAACTTGCCGGTGTACACGACCATACGGTATTTCAGCTCGTAGGTCTTGCCGACTTCCAGCGGCCAGTCCGGTGTAATCTGTTCCATCGCCGGATTGAAGTTGAAGAACACGGCTCCGACTCCGCTGTCGCGTGCACTGCCGTTCTTCTCGTCCCACACGCGCATCGCTTCCGGATGACTGTGATTCTCCGGATTGGAAAGCACGACCGCACCCGCGTAATCACTGCCGGTCTGCCCTTGCACGATGGCCCACCGCGCCCGCGTTCCATTGATCTTCGAACGGACGTTGATCCCCTCGGAGGTGATCATTTCGCTGTTCGTTGCATTCCATTCCGTCGCGGCGCGCCAGCCGAAGCCCGCGTAGCGATATGCCACGATCGTGAACGGGACCCTGGGGCTCAAGGCACTCGTGAAGTCGAAGATGTACGAGCTCTTGCCCTGGGGCTGATAGACACGCATGGTCTGCGTTTCGCCCAGCGCGTCCGTCTTGATGCTGCGGTCAGGGTTCAATTGCAGGGCGCTGAGATCTGCTTTCGCTTCCGCGAACACAGGCCCTGACAGCACATCCTTCGTCTTGTCCAGGCGCATCGTCGCCTTGCCATCGCCGATATTCCAGAAATCGATGATCGTGGGATCCGCGTTGAGGCGCGCGTGTGTCCACGGATTCCAGATGCCGTAATGATGCCAGTGATCGGGTGCGTTGATCCGGGTCAGTACCTGTCCGGTGGGCGACTTCAGCGGATGGATAAAACCGCCGCGCGAATAGTTGACCGCCTTGCGCCTGGCCGTTTCGACAAAGTTGTCCGGCATCTTCTGAGCACCATACTTGAATGTCAGGAGATCCTGCCCGCCGGAGGCGAAAATCAGCGATTCGTCCTTGTCCGTGATCGCGACGCCGCCGGTTGCCTCGGCCGCCCCTGCTTTGACGGAAGCAAGCTCGTACGTTCTGGTCATGGCGCCGTTGGACGTATTGCCGACCATCCAATGGATCCTGCGGGTGCTGCCCGATTCATCCACCTGAAAGGCAACCGGCGTTCTGGTCCTTCCGGCAACCTCCACGAGGGCAAGACCTGTCGCTTCGAGCTTCGTCAGTTCATCGAGGCTATGACTCGCCGGTACGTCGAGGCCGCTGGTCGGGCGGTCCAGACTGACTGTCAGCGTGGCCAATTTCTGCTGTGCGCCGGCGGGCAGCGCCAACAGGCTGAGCACGAGCGTCAGCGAAGCGCGGTGGGAAAGCATTTTCACAGTGACTCTGGAAGGGAATGACATGCTGCTACCCGATATGGAAACGTGCGCCTGGTAATCGACTTCGACTCAGGCTGAGGAAGCGTCATGGCGCCCCTCCGATCCACCCATGTCGACGCATCCACGATGCTGCGATCGTCGTCCACGCCGAGAGGATCGGATCCGCGGCTGCGATGCCGTAGCCGTGACCGCCATGCTCGAAGATGTGCATCTCCACCGGGACGCCCACGTTGCGTGCCGCCTGATAGAACAGGAGGGAGTTCTCCACCGGAACGGTCTTGTCGTCCGTGCTGTGGACCAGAAGGGTCGGCGGCGTCTCGCGGGTGACCTGGGTTTCATTGGACAGGAGCCGCACCAGCGCCGGATCCGGATTCTCACCGAGCAGGTTGAAGCGGGAGCCGCGATGGGTGACGGAGTCGCGCATGCTGATGACCGGATAGATGAGCATCATGAAGTCGGGTCGCGATCCCGCGCGCACGATCGCATCGCCGCTCGATGGGGAGCCGGCATCGAAGTGCGTGCCCGCCGTGGAGGCGAGGTGTCCGCCCGCCGAGAAGCCGATGATCCCGATGCGGAGCGGATCGACGTTCCACTCGGACGCGCGCGCCCGCACGGTGCGGATCGCGCGCTGCGCGTCGCCGAGCATGATCGGATGGTGGTAACGGGGTCCTAACCGGTATCTCACTACGAAGCAGGTGACGCCGCTGCCCGCGAGCCAGTTGGCGACCTCGCTTCCCTCCAGCGCCATCGATACGATGCGATAGGCACCTCCCGGAAAGATCACCACCGCGGTGCCATTCGCCTTCCCCTCAGGCGGGAGATACGGCGTGATGGTCGGCTGGTCGCTCGGGTCGGTGCCGAGCGCGCCAGGCGCTCCCGCGGGCCAGAGCGGGAAGGTCGGCTGTGCACGCGCAAGCAGGGGTCGCGGCGCAGATGCGGCGCTGGTAGTCCCCGTCGTTTGCGACGTAGGCACCACCTGGGTGCCGGCGCACGCCGACACAGCGCACGGTGCGACGACTGCCGCGTACGACACAATCCTACGCGCAATGCGCAGATGCCATTTCATCTGAAGAATATCCATGAGCGACCAATATCATCCATTCCGGAAGGGGCTTGCGCGCGAGAGTATCGTCAACGGTGACGCGAAGATGGTCCATGGGCCCTGATTCGGGAAGTGTCGCCCGGTGGGTGAGCCGAGTTGTCGTTTACGCTGCGTCGCGCCCTGATTTCACTTCATCCTGACACTTCCAGAATCGATGAGATCCCTCGTTGCCACCGTCTCGTTGCTCGCGCTCACCGCCTCCGCCGCCACCGCGCAAACAGTCACTCTGTGGGATGGGAGCGTCGTAGCGAGCATCATGCATGACGGCACCAGGACCGGAGAGCTCGCGGCCGGCCTGCTCGCGCACGACCTGAAGGCGCTCACTGGGCGCGACGCGAGCGTCGTACGCACGCTCGCTGACTGCGGTCGGGTCTGCGTGGTCGTCGGCACCTCTGACCTACCGGTCATCGGACAACTCGCGGCAAGAGGCGGTATCAAGCCGCAAACACTGAAGGGCCAGTGGGAACGGTATGAACGCGTCGCCGTTTCGGCCGACGGCAAGACGTATCTCCTGATCGCCGGATCCGACCGGCGCGGCATGATCTACGGCGTCGTCGACCTGACCCGCGAGATGGGGGTATCGGCGTGGGAATGGTGGGCGGACGTGACGCCGCGACGGGTCGATCGCATCGTCGTCAAGGGCGACGACATCCGGTCCGACGCCCCATCGGTGCAGTACCGCGGCTTCTTCCTGAACGACGAAGACTGGGGCTTGCAGCCGTGGGCCGCCAAGACCTATGAGCCGGAAACCGGTGACATCGGCCCCAAAACCTACAGCCGCATCTTCGAGCTGATGTGGCGCCTCAAGGCAAACACCATCTGGCCGGCGATGCACGACGTCACCAGGCCCTTCTATACCTTCGCGGACAACCCGAAGGTGGCGGATGACTACGCCATCGTCGTCGGCACCTCGCACGCCGAACCGATGATGCGCAACAACGTGCGCGAATGGGATGCGAGGGCCCGCGGCGCCTTCAACTACCTGACGAACCGCGACGCGCTCATCAAATACTGGCAGGAACGTGTCGTCGAGGCCAAGCCCTATGAGAGCATCTATAGCCTGGGGCTACGGGGCATCCACGATGGACCCATGGAGGGCGCCGAGACGGTCGAAGCGCGCAAGGCGGTCACGCAGGACGTCCTCGCCGTGCAACGCAACCTCCTCAACAGCTCGCTCGGGAGACCCGTCACTCAGATCCCGCAAGCGCTGACGATCTACAAGGAGGTCGAAGACACCTACAATGCCGGTCTGAAAGTGCCGGACGACGTGATGCTGGTCTGGAGCGACGACAATTACGGCTACCTGACGCGCCTCAGTTCACCGGAAGAACAGAAGCGCGCTGGGGGTGCGGGCGTCTACTACCACATCTCCTACTGGGGACGGCCGCATGACTACCTCTGGCTGTCGACCACTCATCCCGGCCTGATCAGGGAACAGATGGGGCGAGCCTGGACGGAGAATGCTCGCCGCGAATGGATCGTCAATGTCGGCGACATCAAGCCCAGCGAGTATCTCGCCACCTACCTCATGGATCTGGCGTTCGACCACGCGACTTTCGGCCAAACCCCGCGGAAACATCTTCAGGACTTCATGTCGAAGCAATTCGGCGCGGTCCAGGCACCCGAGATCGCCGACATCATGATGGGCTTCTATGATCTGGCGTTCGAGCGCCGGCCGGAGTTCATGGGCTGGGATCAGACCGAGCCGACGACGCCGACACGAACCAGCGCCTATGTCCAGTCCGACGGCGAGGAAGCGCAGCACCGCCTCGCAGCCTATGGCGATCTGGTGTCGCGGGCTGAAAGGGTCGCCGCTGCCCTCCCCGCCGATCGGCAGGATGCGTTCTTCCAGATGGTCCTCTACCCGGTTCGCAGTACCGCGAACCTCAATACGCGCGTACTGAAGCTCGATCTGTCGTCGCTCTACGCCCATCAGCGCCGAGCCAGCGCGACCCTGTACAGCGATCAGGCGAAGGCCGCACAGGATCGGATCGCCCAGGAAACCGCGCGCTACAACAGCATGCTGAACGGCAAATGGCGCTTCATGATGAACCATGCGCCACGCAGCCTGCCGGTGTTCGAGGAGCCGAAGTATCCGACGTGGAGCCCCTCGGCGAAGACCGGATGTGCGCATGCATTCAATGGCCAACTTTCCCGTAGCGGCGCCCTGGAGTTCCGCACCGGCAAGCCGGGACGGCAAACCATCAGCCTGTTCGGATACGCGCCGAGGGACCTCGCCTGGACCGCGAAGTCGAACAATGCGAGCCTGACGCTGTCGGCGGATTCCGGGATGTTCAATGCGTCGAACGGCTATGAAGTTCGCCTGGCGGTGACCTATGACGGTGGCACCTCGACGGGCAATATCACTCTGGCGTGCGGTGGTCGTCCGATGAGCGTTCGGACGCAGCTGCTGGCGCGAAGCACGGTGCCCGCGGAGGCGTACCGCGCGATTGCCATCCCCGTCACGTCGGCGAAGACGAATCCACATTGGGAGACCATCGACGGCCTGGGCAGCCAGGGCAAGGTCGTTCGCGCAAGGCTGGACCTGCCGTCACGCGAGCCGCGCGATGCCGCCAAGGCCGCGCCGCTGACCTACGAGTTCACCACCATTTCGGCGGTGGGTGGCCAGGTGAAACTCGTGGCCCTGCCCACCAGGCCACTACACCCTGGCGTCGGCGTGCGCATCGCGGTCAGCCTCGATGGCGGGCCTCTCCAGGTGTTCGACTACGCCACCATTGGCCGCAGCGATGAATGGCGCGAGAACGTCTTGAGCAACACGGCCGTCCGATCCCTCTCCTTCAAGCTGCTGCAGCCCGGTCGCCATGAGCTGAGAATCCATGCGCTCGACCCGGGGGTCGTGCTGGACCGGATTGAGATCGAGCTGGATGGCGCGCCCAAGCACTACGGCGCGTCGTTCAACCATTTCTGACGCCGCGATGGGGCGCCGACCGGCTCGATGCGCGCGTGTCTCGCGCACTTTACCGCGATAGCGTGGACAGGAACTACGTACGTCCATCATCACCTCTCATCCTGCTTTCATGAAGATGCGTTCGGCACTCGTGACCGTCGCGCTGCTCGCGGCCACCACTCTCTCCGCCCAGCCGACTCGGTCGCTTCCGCGAAGCACGCCGGAGCGCGAGGGCGTCTCGTCAGCGGGAATCGAGGCGTTCGTTCGGGCTGCGGACACACTGATCGACGCGATGCACAGCGTGATGATCGTGCGCCATGGACGAGTCGTCGCCGAAGGGTGGTGGACTCCGTACGATGCGGCGACGCCGCACTCGCTTTTCTCGTTGAGCAAGGGCTTCACGTCCACGGCGGTCGGCCTCGCCGTCGCCGAGGGGA
This sequence comes from Gemmatimonadaceae bacterium, assembly GCA_031407575.1. Classification (GTDB taxonomy): domain Bacteria; phylum Gemmatimonadota; class Gemmatimonadetes; order Gemmatimonadales; family Gemmatimonadaceae; genus AG11. The sequence goes on from JANOIJ010000072.1 coordinate 24,231, forward strand.
AGCTCAGTCTCGACGACCCCGTTCTCAAATACTTTCCGGATGAGGCGCCGGCGCAGCCATCGGAGAATCTGCGGGCGATGCGCGTGCGCGATCTGTTGCGAATGAACATCGGCCATCAGACCGAGCCTAATCCTCGCACCCCGGACTCCACGCAGCGCGACGCCAGCTGGGTGCGCCGGATTCTCGCGCATCCCGTGCCCTACAAGCCCGGCACACATTTTCTCTACAACTCCTGGGCGACGTATCTCCAGTCGGCGATCGTGCAGAAGGTGACGGGTCAGACGGTGCTCGAGTACCTCGGCCCCAGGATCTTCGAACCGCTCGACATTGCGAAGCCGACGTGGACGGCCAGTCCGCAAGGGATAACGGTCGGCGCCTACGGACTGAGCGTGCGGACGGAGGACATTGCCAAGTTCGGCCAACTGTACCTTCAGAAGGGCGAGTGGCAGGGCCGCCGCCTTGTGCCAGCGGCGTGGGTCGAAGCGGCGACCGCGGTGCAGACGGCCAACGGTTCCAATCCACGGAGTGATTGGGACCAGGGCTACGGCTATCAGTTCTGGCGCTCGCGCCACGGTTATCGCGCCGATGGCGCGCTCGGGCAGTCCATGTTGGTGTTGCCGGAGCACGACCTGGTCATCGCAATGACGGGTGGTGTGAGCGAGATGCAGCCGGTGTTGGATCTCGTGTGGGAGAAGTTGCTACCGGCCGTGTCGCCATCGGCCCTGCCGGAGAATCCAGCCGCACGCCGTGCGCTTCAGGGCACGCTTGCGCGGTTGAGCCTCCGTCTGCCGGCCGGACGCCCGTCGTCTCCAGTCGGGGCGGCGATCTCCAAGCGGTGGTACGACGTAAGCGACAACGCGCTCGGTATTCTGAAGCTGTCGTTCGACATCACATCGCCCGCACCGGCGCTGATCGTGCGGACGAAGGACGGGGACGCGCGCACGTCGTTCGGTGTCGGCTCGTGGGTGCGGAGCAAGGCAGGGCCCAGCGCGGGGATCGAGCGAGTGCTCAACGTGACGGAAAACGCCCCGATTGCCGCGAGCGGTGCATGGACGGCGGACAGCGTCTTCACGCTCAAGCTCGTCGCGGCGGAGACTCCGTTCTCTGCCACGCTCGCATTTCGCTTCGACGGAGACCGCCTATCGATCGACGCGCCGGCGAACGTCGGCATGAATAGGGCGCCGCGTAGAACGTTTGAGGCTCGGCTCGCACCAGGAAGCTAGCGGAAGCTTGAACGTCGGCGCACCGGCGACCCACGCGAGTGAGCGGGGCGCGCCTGAAAATGGCCACCGAGTTCGAGCACTTCCGTTAGACCCTGGCCCCGTTGGTCGCACGCGATGCTCGCTGAAAGCAGCACTACCATCCCGTGATAGCGGGCCGCCTGAGATCTTCGAAAAGTGGTCAGCGCCGAATCGGCAGCTCGAGGTAACTGCTGCCGAGCCAACGTATCTCCAGCGGATCGCCAGCATCGGCGACAGTCTCGTCGCTCACCTCCTTTCCTGACCCGTAGTTGATCTGCTGGCCGGGCCCCTTGATCGGACCAATGACGGCAACGATCCTGCTGCCCCGCTTCAAGTTCCGGCTCACCAGGCGGATCGCGGTAAAATCGAGCGTCTGTGGCTCGCCGGGTGTCAGCAGTCGTCGCACAGCGAGATCGCGCGCATGGCTTGCGCGGATCTGGAACGGTGGGAACTGGATGTACTCGCCTTTGGTGGTGAGCTCGAACAGCGCGACGGAGAGATCGAAGTCCTTCTTGTTCGTCACGAAGTCGAGATGGCCGGAGAAGAGACCGCTGACCTCGACGTCCTCGAGTGGGTCGCTGACGAAGGTGACCGACTCGTACGTATTGATTGCCGTATCGCGCACGCCGCCACCGGCGAACATGCTGTCGATGTCAGCGCGGTATCGCAGGTCCACGCGCTGCGACACGCCGGAGGTCGCCGAACCTGGTGACGAGGCGAGGCGATGCCACTTGCCGCTCGGCTCTGGATGCAAGTAGAAGCGCCTTCGTTCCGTCGACATGGCTGCGACCGTCCGCGCGTGCTTCCATGTGTTGGTGCCCATGACCTGATAGTTCACGCGGTCTTCGAGCAGCGACGGACGCGGACCGGCCCGGAGCACCCAGTCGAACCACTGGTAGCGGAGATCGGCCACGATGTCGATGCGGGCAACCGGATCGATCTCGTAGCCCGCGAGTGTTTTTGTGGTGTCGCCGAGTGCGCTCACGACGCCACGTTGCGCAGGGACGTGCTCGTAGGGTCCAATGAGCAGGTAGTGTCGCGCGGCGGGATTATTCGCGTAGTGCTCGCTGAAGTAGTGCATCGCGGCGCCCGGTCCACCGAAGTAGTACCCCGCGGTCTGCAGCACGGGGATGTCGATGCGCGCGAACTCGGCACCGGTTGGAATGATCGACCGCCAGTAGTCGTCCAGGGCAGGATGCGCGAGCCACTCGAGGAACACGGGGTTCGGTGTGCCGTCGATCTTCGGGAGATCGCGATATGCCGTGCCGCCGACGTACCACTCGCGACTCATCTTCCACCAGCGCGCATTGTCGTAGTACGTCGCGTCGTCGAGCGTCTTGTTGTTCGTCGTGTAGAAGGGCCACGCGTAGACGAAGCTCCACGCGATGTTCCCTTCCATTGGCACATCGATCCCGGGACCGACCGGGGACCCAACCATGATCGCGCGGAGCGCCGTAGGTCTGTGCTTCGCCGCAGCCCACGCGGTGAAGCCGCTGTAGCTGCCGCCATACATCCCGACTCGGCCATCGCTCCACGGGCGCGTGGCTATCCAGTCGATGAGCGTTGCCGCGTCGGGTCCGTCATGCCGGTAGGCGACAGGCACGTCTGGACTGCACGCCTTGCCGCGCGTGAAGCCCACCGCGCCGGCGTACCCATTGGCAGCCGCGCGACGCGCCTCGGAGGTGGTCGCCGCGGAATCCATGTAGATGGAGAAGGTGAGCAGCGTGGGACGACGGCGCGCCGGTGCGCGAGGCCGCATCGCGAGTGCGCAGACGGTGGCGCCATCGGGCGTGCGCACTTGAATGTCCCGCTCCGTGACGTAGCGACGCGCGTCGTCCTCGTTGAACAGTTGGCCGAGGAGGGGCCACATGGCTTGATGCGTCAGCGCACGTTGATAGGCCCGGATTATTCCCGTCGCCTCGGTGACTGAGACGTCCGCGCCTGGCTTGTAGCGTCCGATCTCCTGTCGCATGGTCGCTTGAAGCGTTCTCGGCGCAACGGTCATCGCGCGGATGACGAGCGTCGCGGCGCGATCATCGAGCCGCGCGAACGCAGCGCGGAAGGCGGAGACAAAAGTGTCCTCGAACGGCTTCCCGGTGCGCGCAGACACGGCCATGGCACTCGCCCAGATCTCGTACTGCACGTCGGCCGCACGATCGGCGGCGTCGCCCTTCGCAGCGCGAGCGCGGAGGACGCGCAATGTCGCAATGCTCTGCGCTGCATCGGAGTAACGGCCTGCGACGATCTCCAATCGGAAGCGAGCGTCGAGGGCACGAACACGATCTCGTTGCTGCGGCGGCGAGTGTTGGTCGAGCAGGACGCGTGCGAGCTCTGACATCGCTTGGGCCATCGAAGCGGAGTCGGCAAGGCCGGCCGGCAGACGTATGCCCTGGGCGTTTGCTGTACTCGCGAATGGCGTCGCGACGCAAAGCACGACGCTGGCAATGGCCACGCGAAGGCAGGCCGCGAAAATACGAGATGAAAAAAGCCTGCCCATATGCGACACCTGTAGCACTTGAGAGGACTGCAGTGATCGAGTCGACGAACGGAGATGGTCTGGAGCGAGCCTGGAGAGTGCGGCTAAGGTTGGCTCGACTGTCTGCGCAGGACTGGCGGTAGCGCGATGAGTGCGCGCTGCCTGTCATCGGCGGAGTCGAGCCTGCTTGCTGATCGGAGGTAGAGCGCGCGGAGGGAGTCCGTCGACACAAGACCGCGCGCGGCAACATTGATCAGGACCGTCGACGCAGCGCCGGGCGTGCGCATTCCCGCGGCGGCTCGGAGGATGCGCATGGTGACGTCAGCAGAGCCATTGGCGTTCGCTGACGCATGGGCGAGCACGGCGCTGAGTTCGTCATCGGAGGTCATCGACGCCGCGGCGGCGAAGAACACGTCGTGGAATCTCGCGTCTCCACCGCTCAGCGCGCGTCGCGCGGCGTTCGCCAGCACGACGTTCTTTTGTTGGTCGCTCGAGAGCGAACGCACGGCGCGCAGCGCGGCGGCGAGGTGTGCCGTGTCGCCCGACACCACGTATTGAGAGAGGACGGCGGCCTTGGTGTCGCCGGAGGGCAGCGAGGCAAGCGCGCTGTCGAGCGGCGTATCGGTCGACTGCGCGTGTACTGCCAGCCTGCCCCGCGCGGCGGCGGGCGTTGTCGCCGAGCTCGTGGCGACGCGTGGGCTGGCTGCGATGACTTGCGGACTCGCTTCGCGCGCAGCGAGTGGCGTGAACCCGGCTAGTGCGACTGCAACGGCAGCCGCAACGGCGGCGCCGGTGACGATACTTCGATGTGACAGCGACGCGCGGTCCGTATCATCCTTCAGGATGGCGAGCATCCGCCCCTCGAACTCCGAGGCGCGAGCCATTGCGAGCTCCGCGAACGCTGAGCGAGTTGCACGATGATTGGGGAGACCGATGGACTCGACCATCGTGAGAAGGTCGTTCGCGTAGCGCGAGGGCGTCGTGCCGGCCTGCAGCACATAGTCGTCACACGCGTGCTCGCGCTCCGCTCGCATGCGCGCCACCGCGAGCCACACCAGTGGATCGAACCAGAAGAGCGCGAGGGCCAGCTGGCCGATCACCTGGGTAAGCGCGTCGAAGCGGCGGATGTGTGCCATCTCATGCACGAGCACGTAGCGTCGCTGTTCGTCGTCCCACGATTCGGCGTCTGCGGGCAGCAGGACAACGGGATAGATGATACCCCATGTCACGGGGACGGCGAGCGCTTCGCCGCCAAGAAGCGTCAGTGGTCGTAGTATGCCCACGCGGACGGCAAGCTCCTGTGCCAACGCGAGCCAGCGGGCGTCGAGCACCCGGCGTCCGCGCACAGCGAGCCGCCAGACGCCGATAGTCCCGATGGCGAGATGCAGAACGACGAGACTCGCGGCGACGAGCCAGACGATGGTGAGTATTCGTACGGCGTGCTCGGATATGCCCCGCGCCTGGATGTCAGCGGGCGGTGACACACGCTCCGCTTCTTCCGCCGTTTCCGCAGCACGCACGGCCGGCGCGGCCGCGCGAATGTGGCGGAGCGCATCTCCTGCCTCCGCGCCATTCGCGTTGTCGCGGGACCCGAGAACGGCAACGGCCCATGGCGCATGCGCAATGAGCGGTACGCGCCACTGCGGCGCGAACAGAGCGAGAGCAGGCAGTAGGAGCTGCGCACACACAGCACAGCACCACACGCCATACCGAACCGCCGCCGACCTGCGGCGAAGGAGGGGCATCGCGAGCGCCGCGATCGCGAAGAGCACAGCGCCCTTGAGCGCTGCCTCGATCAGCAAGGTGGGCCACGCCGCCTCCATGAAATCAGCGACCCCGCTTCCGCGCGTCCTCGACCAACTTCTTCACCCGCTCCAGTTCCTGCGCGGAGGGTCGCTTGCCTCGGCGCGCGAGAAGCGCAGCAACGGCGCTTTCGGTCGAGTTGTTGAAGAACGTCTTGAGGAGATGTGCGAGTGCATTCTCGCGGGCCTCGTTCTTGGCCATGGCCGGCGCGTAAATGTAGGTGCGCTTCTCCTCTTTATGCGCCACGAATCCTTTCTGCTCCAGGCGATTGAGCAGCGTGCGCACGGCGCTGTAACTCGGTGGCTCGCGCAGGTCGGCCATCACCTCGGCCGCTGATGCGCGGCCGCGGGCGAAGAGGATGTCGAGAATTTCGCGCTCGCGTTTGGTGATATCAGACAGGTCTGCGGGCGGCATCGAGGTCCAGAAGGACGGGTTGTGAATAAGTACCACTGCTACAGGTGTAACACATGCTACATGCGTAGCGCAAGGGCGGTGGTGACTACGACACGTGGTGCCGCGTGCTACGATAGTCCGCCAGTCGAGAACACCTCACCGAGCGGGCCGATGTCGCGTCCCTCACCGCGATGGGCGCCGACGGGCTCTTTACGGGGATAGCGCCGACAGGAACTCCTTCAGCACCTCTACCGTGCGTGCCAACTGGTCGTGGTGCAGGTTGTGGCCCGCTCCATCGATGTGCACCAGCCGGCCACGCTGCATCACGCGCGCCGCTTCCTCGTGTGTCTTGCGGACCTCCGGCGACGCATCGGCCTTCAGGATGAGCGCAGGGACCGAGATCTTCGGCAATGCATCCGCCGTCCGCATCGGGCCCGACATCGCCTGCCACGCCTCCGGAGAATAGGCACCGTGGTACTGCTTCTTTGAGAGTGCCCAGTACTGGCAGGCGAGCAACGGCCACTTCGGCGTGTTCCGGCGGCACGTCGCCACGAGATCGTCGAATCGGTAGTTGTTCTGCTCCACCAGCCGCTCGGGTGCGCCATTCATGCTCAACGAAAGGCGATCGGGCGCCGCTGGTTGGCGTGGCGGAGCCGCGGGAGCCACGGCGGCAGGAGCAACAGCAGATCCCGCACTGGGCGTCGCCGTGCCAGCCGCAGGTGGGGCCGCCGCCGGACGGGGACCCATGCGTCCGTGCCCCGGGTCAAGCATGATGACCGCCTTGGCCAGGTCCGGATACTCCGCACCGACGCGCATCACCGTCGCAGCGCCCAGCGAGTGGCCCATGAGGATGGGCTTCTCGAGCTTCATGGTCTGGACGAACGCGACCACGTCCTTTACCAAGGTGTTCCCGTCGTCGGTGGCGGTGAAAGGATCGGACAGTCCATGCGCACGGGCATCGAGCATGTAGATGTCGTGCGAGTCCTGCAGCTTCTCGGTCAGGGTCGTCCACGAGAGCGCGATGTCCGTCACGCCATGCACCATCACGATCGCCGGCTTCGCTGGCGCCGGAGCCGCGCGGTAGTAGTGAATGCGAATCCCGTTCGCGTACACGTAGCCCTCCGTCCAGCCAGCCGGAACGCCCGGCTGCTGGGCGGCGGACCTCGTTGGTGGGAGGAGGACGAGGAGGAGAAGGAAGAGACTCGCCGTGCGCGGAACGTTCGACATTGATCGGCTCCTGGAAGTTTGCCACGCACGCATAGCCTAGAGCGTCGACAGGAACGACTTGATGACCTCCACCGTGCGCGCCAGCTGGTCGTGATGCAGGTTGTGCCCCGCGCCATCGATGTGCACCAGCCGGCCTCGCTGCATCACGCGCGCCGCTTCCTCGTGCGTCTTGCGCAGTTCCGGCGTCGCATCGGCCTTCAGGAGGAGCACTGGGACCGGGATCTTCGCCAATGCATCGCCCGACCGCATCGCCCCCGACACCGCCTGGCGTACTTCGGCGCTGTAGACGCCGTGAAACTGCTTCTTCGAGAGTGCCCAGTACTCGCAGTCGAGCAACGCCCACTTCGGTGTGTTCCGACGGCACGTCGCCACGAGATCTTCCAGTCGGTAGTTGTTCTGCGCCACCAACGTCTCGGGAGTGCCGGACATGCTTACGGATAGCCTGTCGGGCGCCGACGCTGGGCGTGCTGGCGCCGCGGGGGTGGTTGGGGCAGTGATGGCAGATGCAGTGGCCGCGGCGGGAGCGGCACCTCCCGCACCAGCCGCCGTCGCGGGCGCTGCGGCTCCCGGGGGACCCGTGCGACCCAAACCCGGATCCAGCAGGATGATCGCCTTCGCCAGCTCCGGATAGTCGGCACCGAGACGCATGGCCGTCCCGGCGCCCATCGAGTGGCCCATCAGGATGGGCTTCTCGAGCTTCATCGCCTGAAGGAACACGACGACGTCCTTCAACGACGTGGTGGCATCGTCCGACGTGCTGTATGGATCGGACAGGCCGTGCCCCCGCGCGTCGAGCATGTAGATGTCGTACGAGTCCTGCAGCTTCTCGGTGAGTGTCGTCCACGACAGCCCGATGTCCGTCGCGCCATGCAGCATCACGATCGCCGGCTTCGATGGCGCCGGAGCGGCACGGTAGTAGTGAATGCGGCCTCCATTCGCGTACACGTAGCCGTCCGACCAGCGCGCCGGAATGCCCGGCCGCTGCGCGGCAGACCGCGTCGAGGGGAGGACGAGGAGGAGGAGGAGGAGGACAGGGAGACTCACTCGACGCGCAGAGATTGACATTGCTCGGCTCCTGGAAGTTTGTCACGCCCGCATGGCCGACACGGCGTCGGTCAGCCCTTCACTGCCTCGCGATACTTCATCGGCGATCGGCCGACGATCTGCTTGAACACGCGACTGAAATGGAACTGGTCCGCGAACCCGACGTCGCGCGCCACTGACGAAACGCTCTGCTGCGTCGAGTCCAGCAGCTCGCAGGCCCGTCGTACCTTGAGGTGCGTGAAGAACTGACCGGGCGGACTGCCAGTCACTTTGCGGAACACGCCGCAGAAATGGGTCGGCGACATCTCCGCCACCGCCGCCAGGTCGGCGAGCTTCAACGGTTGATCGAGGTGATCGCGCATGTACCCGATGGACCGCTGCACGCGCGCCTCGCTATCTCGCCCGCGCGCGCCAGGCGCGCGCTGATGCAGCTTGAGTGAGCCGAGGATGTGCGTGAGACAGCACGACAGTCCGAGCAAGGTGTTCTCGGAGTAGCCGTCATGCAGATATCCGTATGCCTCCTCGAACGCGTCGGTGAAGTGTGAGACATGCGGGGCGTAGAGCACGGGCTGCTCTACGCTCACGCCGAGCACCTCACGAAAGGCGGCCGCCTGCCTTCCGTCGAAATGCACCCACCAGATACTCCACGGCGCGGCGGCGTCGGCGCCGTAGCGGTGTGGCGTCCCGGGCGGGATGATCAGTGCCCACCCTTCACGGACACGCCACTCGACGCCAGCGAGCTCACACCATCCTTCGCCGCGCGCGCAGTAGATCAGGATGGTTTCCTTGCACCCGCGCGGTCGCTCCATGTAGTGGCCACGTGCGACAGGGAAATGGCCGATGTCCGTGACGAAAAGCTCGCGCACGATGGGCAGCTTGAGGCCCTGGCGTACTACCGTGTCCGGGATCACGGTCAGGCGTTGGCCCGCAAACCCCTCCCGGAGCGCACCCTCGGGCGCTGCCCGTCGGCGCGGCGGCGCCGATGCGGCTGTCTCAATCATTCGAGTCTTGAGCGGAAGATTATCCATGCGCCATAAAGGACATCCATTCCGTAGGAGGGCGATCACCGACATGCTCGTCGGCGCCGATACGAAGATGTTCCATCCGCCTCGTCCAGGGAAGTGCCGACCGATGCCGGACATCGCATGCTGAACTGGCTCGATATCGGCGTGGTCGTCGCGTTCTATCTCCTCGTCATCGGCATCAGCCTGTCCAAGGGCCGGCGCGACACCAGCAGCACGGACTACTTCCTGGCCGGCCGAGCGCTCCCCTGGCCGCTCATCGGTCTGTCCATCGTGGCGGCCAACATCTCGACCGAACAATTCGTCGGCATGGCAGGCCAGGCGGCGGGTTCGGTGGGCCTCGCCGTGAGCGCTTGGCAGCTCACGGGCTCGGTGGGCATCGTCATCGTCGGCTTCACCTTGCTGCCCCGCTTCCTGCGCGCGGGCATCTACACGATGCCCGAGTACCTCGAGTACCGGTACAACGCGCTTGCCCGCACGATCATGGCGCTGTTCACCGTGGTCATCTACGTCACGGTCACGATGACGGCGGTGCTCTACTCCGGCGGACTCACGCTCGCCACGATCTTCGGCATACCACTTGGCGCGGGCGTCCTCGCACTCGGCTCTATCGCCGCGTTGCTCGCCACTGGCGGAGGTCTCAAGTCCGTCGCGTGGGCCGACTTCTTTCTGGGCATCGCCCTCCTGCTCGGCGGCGGGCTCACGCTATTTCTCGGACTGCGAGCGGTGGGTGGCGTCGACGCATTCATGGCGCACAACGTCGACCGCATGCACATGGTGCTTCCGGCGAGTCATCCGCTCCTCCCATGGACTGGCGTCCTGCTGGGGATGTGGATCCCGATTGTGTACTACACGGGGCTGAACCAGGACATCGCGCAGCGGTCGCTCGCCGCGCGCAGCCTGGCGCAAGGACAGCTCGGCATCGTCTTCGCCGCGTCGCTCTGGCTACTCGTCCCCTTCTTCATCGTCATTCCGGGAATGATCTCGCGCCAACTCTACGGCGCCGAGCTCGTGACTCCCGATGCCGCGTATCCAACGTTGATCCGGCGGCTCGTCCCGGTCGGCCTGCGCGGTGTGATGCTCGCCTCGATCGCCGGCGCGGTGATCGGCGCTCTCGCCGCGCTGCTCAATTCGACGGCGACGCTCTTCGCGATGGACCTGTACAAGCGCAGGGTCAGACCTTCCGCCTCACCAGAGCGGCTGGTCGTCGTCGGGCGGATCGCCACGGTGACGTGCGTCGTCATCGCATGTGTTCTCGCGCCGATGCTGGCGAGCCCACGCTTCCACGGCGTGTTCAACTTCATCCAGGAGTTCCAGGGCTACATCTCGCCCGGAATCGTCGCCGCCTTTCTCATCGGCATCCTCGTGCCACGCGCGCCTGCCGCGGCGGGCGTCACCGCGCTCCTCGGCAGCGCGCCCGTGTACGGACTGCTCCAGTGGCGTCTGGGCGGCGTGCATTTTCTCATCCGCATGCTGATGACCTTCGTCGCGGTCACGGTCGTCATGCTGCTCATCACGGCGCTGCGTCCGCTCGCCACCCCACGCACGATGCCGGTGCAGCCCGACATCGATCTCGCGAGCTCGACCCGTGCGAAATGGCTTGGCGCCGCCGTGATTGCCACGGTGGTCGCCTTCTTTGTGGTGTTCTGGTGACCGGACAGATCATGGGCGAGGCAGACGGCGTTCGCGCGTGGGCGACCAACGTCACCATCCCGACGTATGGCACCGGCGCGCCCGACAGGAACCCCATGTTCCTGGAGAAGCGCGTGTATCAGGGCAGCAGTGGTGCGGTCTACCCGTTCCCGGTCATTGATCGGGTGCTCGACGACCGGCGCGATCGCGAGTACACGGCGCTCTATCTGGAGAACGCCTATCTCCGGATCATGATTCTGCCAGAGTTGGGCGGTCGCGTGCAGATGGCGCTCGACAAGACGAATGGGCGTCACTTCGTCTATCACAACCAGGTGATCAAGCCGGCGCTGGTCGGGCTCACCGG
>JANOIJ010000230.1:0-30539 GCA_031407575.1 Gemmatimonadaceae bacterium
TACTCTCCCCCCCTACTCTGACCCCTACCGATCGCCCGCAATCGCTCCGGCGACTCCTGCAGGATCTGCTGGGTCGAGCGCTCCGTGGTAAGCGCGTTGGCGACTGGCACGAGAAGGCGATCGCGCACCCATCGCGCGGCAGGATGCGTGTACTCCGCCATCCGGCCAAGCAGCCCCGCGGCACTGGCCACGCGCGCGACGGCAGGTCTCCGGCGACGCTCGTATTTCGTCAGCGCCGCTGCCACGTCCGGCGCATGTCGCAGCTCGTCCAGCAGCACGCACGCATCGACGAGCGCGCTGTTCGCACCCTGGCCGAGGTTCGGCGCCATCGCGTGCGCGGCGTCGCCCAGCAGGACCATCCGCCCGTCCACCCAGCGGCGACAGTCCACGCGCACCACCTCGTTGAAAATGAGTTGGTCCCAGTCGCGCACCGCCGAGAACAGGACGTCCGCTGGTGCGTACGCGTGCGACCACGCGCTCCGCAACGCATCGAGATCGCGCGTCGCCAAGGCACGACGACAGGCCGGCGTGCCGCACGAGGCGAACATGTAGGTGCCGCCGTCCACGGGGAAACTTCCGAACACGCCGGCGGGAGTCCACGCTTCGACACCCTCTGCGAGACCCTCGCGCACCAGCGTCCGCGCGTACTGGATGCCTGTCGGCCTCACGCGCGAACCGAATGTTCCGCAGTCGCGCACGCGCGAGTGCAGACCGTCCGCGCCGACGACGAGGTCTGCCTGCAACGCGTCGCGAGCGCCATCGGCAACCGACTGGATCACCACACCTCCGTCGCGCGACGCGTGGACGAGCTCGAAGCCGAAGCGAGCGGTGATCAGCGGCTCGTGGGAAACAGCATCGAGCAGGAGTCCCTGCAGTGTCGAGCGCCGCACCATCCACGCCTTGAGTGGCTGCGGCGGCGACAGCAGCGTATGACCCGCGGCGTCCGTGATCCGCACGCCGTGGAGTTCGTGCGCCACGACGAGTACGGCTCCGAGTCCAAGCGCCTCCAGGACCGCTATGCCATTTGGCGCCAAGGCGATGCCGGCGCCAATGGCGCGCGGTTCTGCCACACGTTCGACGAGCGTGACGCGAGCACCTGCGCGAGCGAGGAAGAGCGCCGCAGCACATCCGCCGGTCGCTCCGCCAGCGACAACGACGTTGAGGTCAGCGATGCGCATACGCCGATGGAACAGTGTGTTCATCGGTGGGCGCCGCGATCGCACCCGGCCACCCGTGCTGCGCAATCGCGTGCGACTCGCGCGCGATCTCGTCCACCGTGTGCGCGCGCGCGACGATGGCGGCGAAGTCGAGCGCCGCCACGCCGGCTACGGCTTGCTGTTGTCCGCCAACCCTGGCTCGGAGGCGAGCACCGCCTTCGCGATCTCCACCATCGGCACCGACCGGTCCTGCGACGTGCGCTGGAGGATGCGATACGCCTCCTGCTCCGACGAGCCCGTGCGACGCATGAGGATTCCCTTCGCACGCTCGATGGTCTTGCGATTTTCCAGCGCGCCGCGTGCAGCCAGCGCGTCCTTCTTGGCCACGGCAAACTCGCGCGCGCGCGACACCGCGAGCCGCAGCGTGGAGTCGAGTACGCGCGGCGGCGTGGGCTTGGGCAGGAACGCGATGGCCGACGTCGCCGTGACTTCGCGCTCTGACAGCACGAGCGATTCGTCGCCGCTGAAGAGCACCACCGCAACGCCCGGCACCTGCGCCGCGATCTGCTCCGCCGCCTCGATGCCCGAGCCGTCCGGCATGTGCACGTCGAGCAGCACGACGTCGGGCACAACGTCCTTGGCACGTTCGATCGCCTCGCGCCCGCCATTTACCTCGGCGACCACGATGTGACCCATGGTATTCAGTAGCTCGACGAGGAGCGCACGAGCATTGTCGTCGTCTTCCGCGATCAGGATACGGATGGAGCCCGATTCAGCCATGTAAGTCCGAGAGGGTGGTAAGCGCGGGAAGCCGAAATCTTGGTGGTGTCACACATCTCCCGCAATCTGTGCCAGTAAATCAGCCGCACCCACAGGCTTTCGCAGCGTGAAATCACACGCCGGATCCTGCTCGTTTCGCGGCTCCCACCCAGTCACGACACCGATCCGCAGCAATGGCCGGCGCTCGCGCGCGAACGCCACCAGGTCCCAACCGCTGCCGTCCGGTAGTCCGATGTCCGTTACGAGGACATCCAACAGGAAACTATCATCTGCCAGCCGTTCGCGCGCCTCCTCCACGTTGCGAACAGACCACACGACGTGCCCATCACTTTCAAACAGCGCCTGCATGAACTCGCGGCTGTCCGTGTGGTCTTCCACGAGCAGGATGCGCCGCGACGCACGCGGGAGCGCCGGTGTTTCGACGACCGCCGGCACATCGGCTGCGCCCGCTGGAAACACGAGCCGCACGGTCGTCCCCTTATCCGGTACGGACTCGATCTCTGCCCGCCCGCGATGGCGTCTGGCAATGCCGTAGACCTCGGCGAGCCCCAATCCCGTGCCGTTTACCCCCTTCGTGGTGAAGAACGGCTCAAAGGCGCGCTCGCGAATCTCGTTCGACATCCCGATGCCGGTGTCACTCACCGCGACGCTCACTTCGTTGCCTGCAACCTCTGTGCGGATGCGCAGCGTTCCGCCGCCCGCCATCGCGTCCAGCGCGTTCTGCACCAGGTTCAGCAGCGCCTCACGCAGCTCGCCCGCAATACCGCGGATCAGCGCGCTCGGCACCAGCGACTGCTCGAGCTTCACGACGCCGCCCTTTGCCCGCTCCTGCCAGAGCGGTCGTGTCATTGCAACTACTTCCTCTACCATGATTGACAGGTCCACCGATTCTTCGCGCGACCCCAGCAGCGGCTCCTGGCGGATGAAGCGCCCCACACGGGCCGCCGTTGCCGCGCCGGTTTCGGCAGCCCGCGCAATCCGCACTGCGTAGTCGCGCACCGCAACCGGGTTCTCGGCGTTCATCTCGAGGAGGTACGCCGCCGCCATGATCGGGTTGAGCGCGTTGTTCACGTCGTGCATCACGCCCGCCGCGAGTTGCCCGACAGCAGCGAGTCGCCGGTCGCGCGACGCTGCTTCCTGGAGCGCGAGCAGCTCGCTCGTGCGCTCCTGCACCATGCGCTCGAGGCGTTCTGCTTCCGTCTGCACCTGTTGCTGAAGCCGCGTCCGCTCCGTGACGTCGCGTTCCACCGTCACGGCGCCTCGCACGCGGCGATGCGGATCGTAGAGCGGGTTGGAGTTGACCTCGATCACCGCGGGCGCGCCGCCAGGACCGCGCCGCACTTCGAGCGTCTCACCTCGCACGCGCTCGCCGCGCAGCGCGCGCGCCGTGGGGTGCTCGTGCACGAATAGTGTCGTGCCACTCAGTGTGCGAGGACGGTCGAGCTGCCACAGTTCGCGGAGGGTCTGCGGCTTGGCCGGCGCGTGCTCCTGCTGCGCCTGCGCGTTGGTGCGCACCGTGCCGCCGTCCACATCCACCACACGCACGGAGTCGGGGAGCACGTCGAAGATGGACTCCAGCTGCGCCACGCTGCGCGCGAGGTCTTCACGCAGCTCTTCGCGTTCCGTGACATCGCTGCCCGCGAACAGCACGCCGCGTCGCCCGCGTGCGTCCACGAGTGGCGCGAAGGTGGCTTCGACCAGGCGCCGGCCTCCGCGATGCTGGAACGGCACGCGCACCGACACGACGGGCACGCCGCCCGCCGCGATGTCCATCTGCTCCGTCAGGTCGGCCAGCGCGTTGGGAAACGCGTCATAAATCGACCGCCCCACGGCTTGTGCGGAGTCGAGACCGGTGAGATCGCGATAGCGCGCGTTGGTGGCGATGAGCGCGAGCGTCCCGTCGAACACCGCCAACGCCAGCGGCACAGCCTCGAGGAGTGCATCGAGGCGGGCCAGCTCGGCGCCGGTTGCGTCTGGTACGGTGTCGAGCGCGGAGGAGTCCATCAGGCGGGCGGCGGGCGAATGTCGATGCGACGTACGTCGTCATACGACCGCTCTCAAGCATTCGCCCTCGCTCCGGCAATGTCAATGTGCTGCGACACACGCTGCTCCGCGCTCACGGCGTCGCCCGGCCCGTGATCAGCCGAGCGCCGCGCTCGTACGTGAAGTACGAGTAGCCCCATTCGATGAGGACACTCAGCCGGTTGCGAAAGCCCGCGAGATACAGGATGTGGAGGAACAGCCAGAACCACCACGCGAGGCTGCCCGTCACCTGCACTCGGCCGAAATCCGCGATGGCGCGATGTCGGCCGATCGTCGCGAGGTCGCCCTTGTTGACGTAGACGAACGGCACGCGCGGACGCGCCTCCATCGTCCGCCGAATTCCTTTCGCGGCGTGCGGCCCCATCTGCATTGCCGCAGGCGCAACACCGGGCACCGCACGTCCCCGCGTGGTGACGGACGCCATGTCGCCAACGACGAAGACCTCCGGATGTCCGGGAATGCTGAGGTCGGGCTCCACGAGCACGCGACCCACGCGGTCGAGCGGCACGCCAAGCGACGCACCGAGCGGCGATGCGGCGTTACCAGCGGCCCACATCACCGTGTGCGACCGCACTACCTCGTCGCCGATGTGCACTTCGCCCGGCACGATGCGCGTCACGAGCGACTCCGGGCGCACGTCCACACCCAGCGACGCGAGGTCACGACGCGCATGCTCGGAGAGCGATTCGGGAAAGCTCGCGAGCACGCGCGGTCCCGCCTCCACGAGCGTGACGCGCGCTTCCATCTGCGCAATGCGCCGAAAGTCCCGCGGCAGCGCGTGCCGCGCGATGGTCGGCAACATGCCTGCGAGCTCCACGCCCGTGGGTCCGCCACCGACGATCACGAAGTGCAGCCACGCCGCACGCTCGACGGGATCCTCCGCGCGCTCGGCGAATTCGAATGCGGTGAGCACGCGCCGGCGCAGCTCGATGGCGTCGTCGATGCTCTTGAGGCCGGGCGCAAACGGCTCCCACTCCGGATGGCTGAAGTACGCGTGACGGGCGCCCGCGGCCACGATGAGGAAGTCGTACGGGTACTCCACTCCGTCGACATCGACGACGAGACGCCGCTCCACGTCGATGCGCTCCACGCTCGTCATGAGCACCGTGGTATTGCGCTGCGCGCGCAGCAGCCAGCGAATCGGCGCGGTGATGTCCGTGGGCGCGAGCGTGGCCGTCGCGACCTGGTACAGGAGCGGCTGGAAGAGGTGGTGATTCGTGCGGTCGAGCACGAGCAAGTCGACGTTCGCGCGCTTGAGTGCGCGTGCGGCATACAGGCCGCCAAAGCCGCCGCCGATGATGATGACGCGCGGCTTGCGGCGTTCCTTGAGCCACGGCGACGCGCTCGTGTCCACGACACTCACTGATGGTCTCGGCTCGGCATAGTTTCAGCTACGGCATGCAATGGATCGGCAACGTACTACCACAGGAGGCTGCTATGATCGATGACATGGGAATCTTCCGTACGACCATCGAGATCTGCTCGACGTTGAATCCGGAGAACCGCGCGTCGATTCCTGACGTGATGGTGGACACGGGCAGTGAGTACAACTGGATTCCCGAGGCGTTGCTCGCGGAGCTGGGGATCGCTCCGGTACGTGTTGATCGATTCGAGACCGCAGACGGACGCATTGTCGAACGACCCGTAGGCTTCGCACTGATCTTTGCCGGCGGCCGCTCCACGGCGACGCTCGTCGTGTTCGCGCGGCCCGGCGAGATGACCTTGCTCGGCGCCATCGGGCTCGAGGGGCTCAACCTCCGGATCGACCTCGCGCGGCGCGAGCTCATCCCTGCGGGGCCGATGCCGGCTGCCGTTGCGGCGTAGTGGTGATCAGTGAAGGGCTAGTGTTGGGCTTGTGAAGTTTGCCGCGGTCTCGATCGTTGCTTATGCGGGATGGCCGTCAGCTCACTGTGCCTACTGCAACGCTCGTTTAAGTGCGCATCGAAGGTCGTGGCGAGTTGGCAAGTGGGCGGAGAAGTAAAATGCGACTTGGGGCCGTTGCCACGCTCGCGCAGTAGTTCAACTCACTCTTTCCAGATTCTCGTCTCCGGCGATGGCGCCTAGCGCCGCCGCCAAGCCGTCCTTGACGCGAGGGTCGAGCTCCGCGTGAACCCAGACCGCGAACGCTGGGAACGCTGACACGGCGCACGCTGAAAACGCTGGAACGGCGAGAGACGCACGGGCGCCGTCGACCTTGCAACGCAAAACGCTGGTCCAGCGCCGTCTGCGTGCGCAGTATCTGCGTTCTCAGCGTTCGCCGTCTGGGCTTGCTGTCGTCTGGGCTTGCTGTCGTCTGGGCTTGCTGTCGTCTGGACCCGTTGCCGCCTGCACCGGCCGTCCCCTGGGCGTATCTCGACGCGCGCCTCACGAGCTGGCGACGGCGCGCGTTCCCGATATTCCGTAAAGAACCAAATTTGTGACGCCGAATTCATTGGTGATCCCTGACTGATTTGCTGCTGCAGGTTGCTGGCCGGAATGCCGTCCACGATGGCCTGCCATCGCGGTCGAACCTACGGCGGCGCCCTTGGGGGCGACCTCAGCATCGATACTCGCGCACCGCGAGCTCATCCCGGCGGGGCCGATGCCGGCTGCCGTTGCGGCGTAGCGCCGCCTATCGCGCTCAGCAACATCCCGACGAGCACCACCGTCACTGCGCCAACGACATTGTGCCAGAGGAACGACACCTGCGGCGCTAGCCAGTTCACGGCCGCCACCGCCAGCATGCCCACGATGAGCCCGACGAACGCGCCCAGCGCGCGCGCGCGCGGAATCATCGCCAACAGGAAGACGCCGAGGATCGAGCCGTAGAAGAATGAGCCGAATCTGTTGACTACTTCGATGAGTGAGCCAAGCGTCCCTGCAAACGTCGCGACAACGCAGGCGAACAGGCCCCAGAATGCCGTCGCGCCCTTGGACACGTTGAGGAAGTGCGCGTCGCTCGCGACGGGACGCACCCACCGGCGATAGAAGTCGATCACCGTCGCCGTCGCGAGCGAGTTCAGCTCGGCAGCGATCGCCGACATCGCCGCCGCCATCACGCCAGCGATGAACAATCCCGCCAGACCGAGCGGCAGTTGCTCGAGGACGAAACGCGGGATGATGTAGTTGACGTCGCGCGAGATCTGTCCGGTGGTGCGCGCCGCGAGATCGAGCGCCTCGGTACGCACCGACGTCACCACGGAATCGCGCGCGCGAAATGCTGCCGCCGCGGTTTGCTCCGCCGCGTCGCCACCGTCCGACGTCCCGGCAACCGCGCGAGCGGCCGTCTGTCGCTCCAGAAGCGCCGCACCGTACTTCGCCTCCAGCGCCGAGAACGCCGCGGGCTCGGCCTCGCGCACGCGGCGTTCGTGCGACGGATTGAACAGCAGCGGCGGCGCCTGGAACTGGTAGAACACGAACACCAGCACGCCGATCAGCAGGATCATCGCCTGGAGCGGGATCTTCCAGTACGCGCTGATGAGGAGCGAGCTGCGCGCCTCGTCCACCGACCGCGCCGTCAGATAGCGCTGCACCTGGCTCTGATCCGTGCCGAAGTACGAGAGCATCAGGAACGTCCCGCCGATGATGCCCGACCAGAACGTGTACGTGTTCGTGAGGCTGAACGAGAAGTCGAAGGCGCGCACTCGGCCCGCCGCGCCCGCGATGTGCAGCGCGTCGCCCGGCGACACGGGAATGCGCACCAGCAGCACGATCACCATCGCCGAGATGGCAACGACGATGAGCGCCATCTGCTTCACGTCCGCCCACGTGACCGCCTGCACGCCGCCGATCATCGTATAGAGCACAGTGGGGATGCCCATCAGCGCGACGCACCACGCGAGCGGCCACCCGAAGATGGCCGAGAAGACGATCGCCGGCGCGGCGAGGATGGTGCCGCACGACATTCCGCGCGACATCAGGAACAGGAACGCCGTGAGCGAGCGCGTCTTCGCGTCGAACCGGCGCTCGAGGTACTCGTACGCGGTGAACACCTTGGCGCCGTGCAGGAACGGCACGAGCGTGACGCCCAGGATGACCATGGCCAGCGGGAGGCCAAAGTAGAACTGGACGAAGCGCATCCCGTCCACCGCGCCCTGTCCCGTGGTACCGATCATCGTGACGGCGGAGAGCTGCGTCGCCATGACGGAAAGTCCCACGGCCCACCACGGCAGGCTGCGACTCGCCAGGAAGTATCCGTCGATGTTCTTGGTGCCTCGCGCGCGGCGCAGTCCATCGATGGCGACGTACGCAAGCCAGCCGATGACGATTGCCCAGTTTATCCAGTGCATGCGCGCGTCAGCTGGAGAAATGACGCTGCATCAACCAGAGCGCGATGAGCGCCGCAACCTGGACGGACATCACGCGCACCAGAGTGCGGCGGAACCGGCGCGCGCCTTCCTCGGCGTCGGGCGCGGGGGGAGTGGGCTGAGTCATGGGTGGCGAATGTACACGGCGTATCGAGGCCGCGTCAGCGGCGCTCTACTGCCGTTCGGCTCTCGACGTCGTGGCACGGCGCGTCGTATGTTCGGGTCGTCAGCGGGCACCAGTCTACCGTGAAACGCGTGAGCCTCCAATGAACGTTCTCCGCAGCGTGTATGTCGCCGTGTTCTCCGGCATCGTGGCGCCGGCATTGCTCGTCGCGCAGGGCGGACGCGGCGGCGAGCCGCCCAAGAATCTTCAGGTCCTGCCCAAGGACATGACGCGGCAGCAGGTGACGGCCGTGATGGCGGGGTTCGCCACGGCGCTTGGCGTCCGCTGCGAGCATTGCCACATCGAGGACAAGAATGCGCCGGCCGCGGGTGCGCCGGCCGGTGGTCGCGGGGGCATTCCGCCACTCGACTTCGCGTCCGACGACAAGGAGACGAAGAAGATCGCGCGCGAGATGCTGAAGATGGTGAACGACATCAACACGAAGTACCTGCCCCTCACCGGCCGCACCATCGCGGACCTGAACAGGGTGTCGTGCGAGACGTGCCACCATGGACTCTCCAAGCCGCAGACGCTGCGCGCCGCCATGATGGGGGCCGTGGAGGCCAAGGGCGCCGACTCGGCGACCGCGCTCTATCGGGCGCTCCGCACGCGGTATTACGGATCCGCCGCGTACGACTTCAGCGAAATGGCACTCACGTTGGCAGCGAACGACCTCGCGCGCAGGAATCAACGTCCCGCAGCGCTGGCGCTGCTCAAGATCAACCTCGAGCACTTCCCGAACTCGGCGGTCACCCACCAGACGACGGGCCAGCTGCTCCTGCAGGGTGGCGACACGGTGTCCGCGGTGGATGCGCTCAAGAAGGCCGCGGCGCTCCAGCCGAACGACCCGCAGCTGCGGCAGCTACTCCAACGGCTGGGTGTCACGCCGTAGCAGCGTGCGAACAGCAGGTGCAGATCCTTCGCGTGGCTCAGGATGACAAACAGTTGTGATTGCGAATTACGGAACCACGTCATTCTTGATCGCCGGCTTTCCGTCCGCCGCGATCAGGTTGAGGAACAGCCGCGCCGCGCCCGGCACGCCCGATGGTAGCTGGCGGAACAGCGCCAGCGTCACGTAGACGTACGCGCCTTTCCCCACGGGCGTTACGAGCACCGCATGCTCGTTCGCCTTCTCACCTGGGTCGTGCAGCTCGAACACGCGCTGATAGTGCGGGTCCGCCGTGCTCGGCATGTAGGTCGAGCGTTCCTGCACCCAGTCCGTAAAGTCGGCGGCGGTGATCGCGTTTGGCGTGTTGAGCACGCGCGCCCCGCTCGCGAGCATCGTCACCGGCGCGGTCTCGTCCGTCACGCGCTCCGCGCGCTGCTGGAGTGCCACCGGGTACGGCAGGATGCCCGGCGTCTGCATCTCCTGCTGGCCATACTGCACCACGACTGTGCCGCCGTTGCGCGCGAACACCTGGAGCCGCGGCGACTGCGCCACCAGCGCGGGATGCGCGGCAAATGCGCGCGGCCCCACCACCACCGATCCGAACTTCGACAGGTCGGCATCGCCGAGTTCCTCCGGCGCGATCATCGTCACCTTCATGCCGAGCTGGCCGAGCATCGTGGCGACGTTGTCGCCCACGCCTCGGATGTAAGCGACCATCGTCTTCGGCGGCAGCAGCGCCGTCACGGCCTCCACCTGCACGCTGGCCGCGCGATAGAAGCGCAGCGGACGAATGTGCTCGTAGTGGAGCGGCACATAGCCGGAGACGAAGGTCCGGTCAGCGCTCTCCGCGGTCGCGCTCACCAGGTGACGACCCGCAGGCAGCGCTCCCTTCACGCGAAACACGAGCACCGCGTCGCCAAAGGCGCCGATCGCCGTGCGACGCACGAGCGAGTCCGCGCGCAAACCCTTGGGCAGCGTCAGCGTAACGCTCACCGCGCGCGACGCGGCGCTCGAGTTGCGCAGGCGCACGTTGTACGTCCGCTCGAACGCCACGCCCGCGCGCGCGTACTCCACCTCGGAGTCGAACAGCATGCTGACTTCGGGCACTGCCGACACAGGGCGACGACGTTCGCCGCGCGCTGGATCCGCGAAGCGGTGCACGATAGGCCCCGCGTCCACGCGCACCGGCACCCCTGCGATGCGCAGCATCGCGAACGCATGCGTGTCCGACACCCGATCCTCGCCGAGTGCGACGTTCTCCGCCGCGCTCTCGCCGCTGCGCGGCATGGTGAACATGTCGCCACGCTTGCCCAGCGCGAGCCACCACGGAACGCTCGCGCGACCCGGGGTGAGCGGCACCGTGATGCGTCCCGCACTATCCGGCATCACGTCGCGCACTCCGCCACTCGGCGTCGGACCGAACGAGTCCAGCGCCCACGCCGACGCGCCCTCGTACGTCACCGGCAGGCTGCCCTGGTTGTAGACGCTGATGGTCACGGGCAGCGTGTCGCGCACGGCGACGAGCTCGCGCGGCGCAGTCGCCTCCACGAGCACGCCGGCCGCAGCAAGCAATCCGGACGTCGCGCGATTCACGGCCGTCTGGAGCGACACGTCGAGGTCTCCGATCACTCCCGGACATCCGGAGCCACACGCCAGCGCCTCGCGTGCACCGCTCGCAAGGCGCAACACGCGCGCGAGCCGCGGAACCATCGGTGCCGGCGACGCGAGATTCTCGCTGAGGCGGACGTCGGCAATCGCCCTCGGCAGCGAGTCGAGCGCTGCGCGCACGGCAGGACGCACAACCGCCGTCGCGAAGCGCGACCAGTCCGATGCGATGCCGTCCATCGGACCTGTCTCCTTCGCCGACACCTCGCTGACGCGCGAGACTTCCAGCTTCAGGTAGTCCAGCGACGTTCCGCGGCGCTCCAGCGCACCGAAGCCCTGCGACAGGTGCTGCGACCGGCTGATCGACGCGATTTCCGCGTACGACTGTCCGCGCAGCGCGCTCAACTCGCCAACGTTGAACGTGATCGACGCTTCAGCCGGCGCAAAGCGCGACGCGCGATAGAACTTCGATGGTGTCCACGCACCGATGCCGAGCGTGGTGCGAGAGGGAAACCGCACGGTGTCCGCCGCGGCGTCGAACGCTTCGCGCGCGAGGATCGCCGACACCTGGTGATGGCCGTGCCCGTCGCGCGGAGTGCCCGAGAACACGGCGACGATCACCTGCGGGCGAAACGCGCGTACCACCGTCACCACGTCGCGCAGGATCGAGTCCTTCTCCCAGTGCGTGTAGGTCTCCTCGGCCGTCTTGGAGAACCCGAAGTCGTACGCGCGCGTGAAAAACTGGCGCCCGCCATCCAGCCGGCGCGCCGCGAGTAGCTCCTCCGTGCGGATCATGCCGAGCAACACGCCCAGCTCGTTGCCGATCAGGTTCTGCCCGCCGTCGCCGCGTGTGAGCGAGAGGTACCCCGTCTCGATGTGCCGCCCGCGAGCCAGCCACGTGATGAGTTGTGTGTCCTCGTCGTCCGGATGCGCGCCGATGACCAGCACCCGCGCGGTGACGTCGAGTCCCGCCACCGCTTCGCCCAACACGGTCGCGCCGCGCTCCTGGGCAGTGAGGAGGCGCGGCGCGAGAACGAGGAACAGAACCAGGAAGAATCGATGTGCCCGAACCGTCATGTCACACTTTGCTCGTCTTACGCCGGACGTTGGCTGGTGTGAGGGTGAGCACGTCCGCGACGATGCGCTTCTGCTCTTCCTCGTGGGCTTTCGAGTAACCCTCGGCTGGGCTCGCGCGTTCCGGACGACCGATGTACCGGATGGTGAGCATGTTGCCCGTCGCGACACGCAACTGCGGCGCGACGAAGCTCCACGCGCCCATATTCTTCGGCTCTTCCTGCGCCCACACGACGTCTTCGAGGTTCGGGTAGCGGTCCACGAGGGCCGCCACATCCGCACCGGGCCACGGATACAACTCATCGACGCGCACCAGTGCGATCTCGCCACCGTCACCCTTCGCCGCGAGGAGGTCGTAATACATCTTCGCGGTGCTGAGCACGAGACGCTTGATCTCCGTCTCGCGTCCGTCGGCCGACGCGTCGTCGATGACCGGCTGGAACGATCCCGACGCCAGTTGCGCAAGCGTCACCGCCGCGGCGGGCAGGCGCAACAGGCTCTTGGGCTGCATCAGGATGAGCGGCATGCGCTCGCTCCGCAGCGCCTGGCGGCGCAGGATGTGGAAGTACTGAGCCGGCGTGCTCGGATACGCCACGCACATGTTCCGCTCCGCGCAGAGCTGGAGGAACCGCTCGAGACGCGCGCTCGAGTGCTCGGGTCCGCCGCCTTCGTATCCGTGCGGGAGCAGCAGCACGAGACCGCTGCGCTGGCCCCACTTCGCGCGGTCCGCCGAGATGAACTGGTCGATGATGGGCTGGGCGACGTTGACGAAGTCGCCGTACTGCGCCTCCCACAGCACGACGTCCTTCTCGCTGCCGGTGCTGAAGCCGTACTCGAAGCCCATCACCGCCGTTTCCGAGAGCGCGCTGTTGTAGATCTCGAAGTGTGCGGTGGCGCCCGGAATGTTGGCGAGCGGCGTGTACGTGCCGCCGGTCTCCACGTCATGCAGCACCGCATTGCGATGCGCGAACGTGCCGCGCTCCGCGTCCTGCCCGCTGAGCCGCACGCCGATGCCTTCCACGAGCAGCGACCCGAACGCCAGCGACTCCGCATGCCCCCAGTCGATGCCGCCCTTGTGCAGCGCCTCGCGGCGGCGCTCGAGCGTCTTGGACAGGCGCGTGTGGCCATGGAATTCCGCCGGCCACGTGAGCAGCTGCGTGTTGAGGCCCTCGAGCCGGTCTGCGTGTACGGCCGTCGTGGGCTCGCGATCGTCGGGGATGACGGCCACAGGCTTCGTGCCGCGCGCTGGTACCGCTGGCTCCGGCTTGGCCGCCTTCATGTCGCGATGCACGGACGCGAGCTTCTCGCCGATCTCCGCATCCATGGCCTTCACGTCGGCCTCGGTCATCACGCGCTCACGCACGAGCCGAGCGCCCCACACTTCGCGCGGCGTTGGGTGGGCGCGGATCATCTCGTAGAGCTTGGGCTGCGTGAACGCCGGCTCGTCGGTTTCGTTGTGGCCCCATCGCCGATAGCCCACGAGGTCGATGAGCACGTCCTTCTTGAACATGTCGCGATACGCCGCCGCCAGCCGCACCGCCACGAGGCATGCCTCGGCATCGTCGGCGTTCACGTGCATCACCGGCACCTCGAATCCCTTCGCGGGGTCGCTGGCGTAGCGCGTGGAGCGCGCGTCGATGGGGTCCGTCGTGAAGCCGACCTGGTTGTTCACGATGATGTGGAGCGTGCCGCCGACGCGATATCCGCGGAGGCGCGAGAGGTTGAACGTCTCAGGCACCACGCCTTCGCCGGGGAACGCCGCGTCGCCATGGATGCAGAGGGGCAGCACGGCGTTCTCGTCGCGCTCGCCACGGGTGCCCTTCACGCGCTGCTTGACGCGAGCGAGCCCCGACATGATCGGGTTCACCACCTCGAGGTGGCTCGGGTTGGGCACGAGCTCGAGCATCACCGTCTTGTCGCCCACCGCGCGCTCGTGCTCGAAGCCCAGGTGGTACTTCACGTCGCCCGTGCTGCTGTAGGCGCTCGCGTCACCCTGCCGGCCCTCGAACTCGCCGAACATGTCTGCGTACGACATGCCCATTACGTGCACGAGGACATTGATGCGGCCGCGATGCGCCATCGCGAGCACCACCTCGCGCGCGCCCGTCTGCGCGACCTGCGCGATGATCTCGTCGAGCATCGGGATGAGGACGTCCGTGCCCTCGATGGAGAAGCGCTTGTAGCCCTGGTACGCGCGCCCGAGAAAGCGCTCGAGCCCATCCACCTCCGTCAGCCGGCGCAGTACGGCGACCTTCTCCTCCGCCGAGAGCGGACGGCGGAGCTTCCCCTCCTCCATCGCCTCGCGGAACCAGGCGCGCTCGGCCTCGCTGCCCAGGTGCGAGTACTCCACCGCCATCTGCTCGCAGTAGACGCTGCGCAGCCGCTGAACGACGTCGGCCGCCGTGCCGTCGACGTACCCCAGCGCGGAGGCGGGGACATGCGCCAGCTCGTCCTCGGTGATTCCGTGGAACTCCGGCGTCAGCTCCGGCGCACCAGGCGGCGCGGTGCCGAGGGGATCGAGCTGCACGGCGAGGTGCCCGTACTCGCGAATGGCGTCCACCAGCGACGCCGCGCCCGCCGCCACGCGCAGCGCCCGCGCGTCCGTGCGGGTGGTGCCTCCTGCAGCGCCGACGAGCGACTCCGCCGTGCGAAAGTATTGTCGCCACGACTCGTCCACCGACGACGGATTGCGCCGGTATTGCTCGTACGTCTCGGCGATGTAGCCGTCGTTGAAGATCGAGGTCGCGGGAGGAAAGGTCGACATTGGAGGCAATTTAGTTGCTGCGGTCGCCACCGGCAGCCGGTTTAGCGTGCCGCGCGATCAGTCGTGCTTCAGCGCGGCGTCCAACACCAGTGGCAGCACCAGCGTGAACGTCGAGCCCGCGCCCACCTCCGAGTGCACCTCGATGTGTCCGCCGAGCATCGTGGCCAGCCGCCGCGAGATGTAGAGGCCAAGCCCCGTGCCTCCGTGGCGGCGCGTCAGCCCCGTGTCGACCTGCGCAAAGGGCCGGAACAAGCGGGCGAGCTCGTCGGGGGGGATGCCGATGCCGGTGTCCGCGATCTCGACGCGCACGGCAGACTCGCCCGAGCTCAACCGCACGGTGACGCTGCCGCTGTCCGTGAACTTGATGGCGTTGCTCAGCAGATTGATCAGGATCTGCCGCGACTTCTCGATGTCGCTCGTCATCCGCACGAAATTGTGCGGCAAGTGCACCACCAGTTCGATCTTCCGCTGGTCTGCGATGGGCTGCACCAGCGCGACTGCCGCCCGCACGAGGTCCGCGGCGAGGAAGTCCGACGGCCGCACCATCTCGCGCCCTTCTTCGAGACTCGTGAACGACAGGATCTCCTCGATCATCGCCGAGAGGTGCATCGTCACCGAGCGCATGCGCTCGAGGATGTCGAGCTGCGGGTCGCTCACCGGGCCAATGACCTGGTCGATGAGCAGCTCGTTGTAACCCGCTAGCGCGGTAAGCGGCGTGCGCAACTCGTGGCTCATCGTGGCGAGAAAGCGCCCCTTGGCGCGATCCGCGCTCTGCGCCTGGAGCAGCAGCAGCGACTTGTGCACCGCGAGCGCCGCATGGTCCGCAAGCAGGCGCAGGCGCTCCACGTCGCGCGTGCCAAACGGCGTCCCCGCCATGCCGCGCGCCACGGCGAGCACGCCGAGCATCTCCCCGTGCGCCTGCAGCGGCGCGACCATCAGCGGGCCGAGCGCCAGCTCCGGCACCTCGCGCATCAAGGGGCGTCCTGACGACCGGTAGTCGTCCTCGCGCACGATGCCCATCTCGCGCGACACCTGCGCGAGCAGCGAGCCCGCGAGCGGAAAGGTGTGGCCGCCTGCGGGAGACAGGTCGCCCACCGCGGCGACGACCTCGCCCTGCTGGCCCAGTACGCGGAGCACCGCCGCACCCGTGGCGTCGCACTGCGTGATGGCGATGTCGCACAGCGCACGAAGCACCTCCGACATGTCCACCACCTCGGCGAGCCGCCGAGCGACATCGTGGATGGCGTCGCGCACATCGTCGATGTCCACGCGCGCCTCGAGCACGAGGCCAGCGCCCAGGCGAGCCACCGTGCATGCGACCCGCCGCGCACTGGCGCCGACACTGAGCGGCGCCAGGCAGAGCTCGAGTGCACGCGGAGCGCCGTCGTCGAACACGGCGCGCAGCTCGTCCTGCACGAGCGCCGCATCGGCGTCGAGCAGCGCGGAGATGTGCGTCCCCAATGCGACCGGCAGCCCAAGCCACCGCTGCCATTGCGCGTTGGCGTATTCCACCTTGCCCTCGCGCGAGAGCACCAGCACACCTTCACCAAGCGAATCGAGGAGGAGTGCGGGACTTGGCTCGTGCAGCGCGGGCGGCACGCCGCGAGTCAGGCTCGCCGGGTCGCGGTTCGCATCCTTCACGCGTCGTCCTGGCGTGCGCCCACGTGCTGGCGTGCTACTGCCCTAGTGTGTCGCTGCGGTGAACCGCTCCGCGATCGACGCGTCCTGCGGCGCACGCACACCGCGCGGCTTCATGGCGCCATCCAGCAGCGCTAGCACGGAGTCGCGGTCAAGCGTCGGGAGGTACACGCCGCCAAGTCCGCAGTGCTCGGAGGTGAGGGATTCCTCGGGACGTCGCGTGAGGCTCACGGCGAGCACGGGCACATCGCTCAGCGCGCCCTCCATGGACCACGTCTCGAGCACCGATGGATTGAGGAGCTCGCACTCCGCCACCACGAGATGCGGCTCGAACGACCGGGCGACAACGCGGGCGCCTTCGACGCCGACGGCAGTTTCGCATTGAATGTTCATCGCGCCGAAATAACGGCAGAGATGATCGGATAGGTATTCGTGTCGTGCCACGCAAAGCAGTCGCATGCTGCAATATACCTCGAAGACGGCACGATGTTCATCTCCGCGACCGGTGACCGGCGAGCGGAGCGCCGTTGGCCGGTCGCCGTTCGCCGCGTCTCCGTTCGTGATCTCCGTCACGCGATCTGCTCCAGCGCGTCGTGCAGCATCTCCGCGGTGGCGGGGCGTGCCTCCCGCTCGCGCGACATGGCCCTCATCACCAGCATGCTGATCGGCTGCGGAATGTCGTCGTGCAGCGTGTGCGGCGGTGCGGGCGTATCCTCGAGCACGCGCGCGATGAGTGCGATGGGTGACGGCGCCTCGAACGGCAGCCGTCCAGTGAGGCACTCGTACAGCACCACACCCGCGGAGTAGATGTCTGCGCGCACGTCCAATTCGTCACCGAGTAGTTGTTCGGGCGCCATGTATTCCGGCGTGCCAATGACCATGCCCGCCTCGGTGAGTCCCTGCGCAGGCGCACGCTGCGCCAGCCGGGCAATGCCGAAGTCCATCACTTTGAGCGTGCCGTCCCGCTCCACGACCATGTTCTGGGGCTTGATGTCGCGATGGATCACTCCCGCCTCATGCGCAACCTCCAGCGCTCGGCACAGCTGCTTGGCGATGGGCAGCATCACGTTGACGGGCAGCCGTCCGCGCGCACGCACGAGATCTTTGAGCGACGTGCCCTCGACGTATTCCATCGTGATGAAGTACAGCCCGCGCGCCTCGCCGAGATCGTGCGTGCGCACCACGTTGCGATGCGAGATCTTCCGCGCGAGCCGGATCTCGCTCTTGAATCGCTCCAGTGCGGTCGTGTCCGCCGACAGCATCTCCGGCTTCAGCGTCTTGATGGCGACGACTTCCTGCAACTCGCGGTCGACAGCGCGGTACACCATGCCCATGCCGCCGGCGCCGAGCAGTGCCTTGATGTCGTAGCGCACGCCGAGCGACTGGCCCGGCATCAATGGGCCGCCGGGCGGAAGCGTGACACCGGGCAGCAGCGCCGTCGCATCGGGGTCGCCGCCTTGTATGATGGTGGCCGTGGACATCGCGCGGCCACCGCCAAGGAAGTCCACCAGCGCCTGCTTGTCGCGCAGGTCATGCAGCAGCCGGCGCACGGACTCGGCCAACTTGCCGATTTCGTCTGCGCCGCCCTCGGGAATCTCCGCCGCGTAGTCGCCGTCGGCGGCGCGGCGCGTTGCGCTCACGAGCGCCTTCACCGGTCGCACGATCTGCTGTGTAATCGCGCCGGACACCAGGAACGCGAGTACGAGGCCCACGGCGCCCGTGATCAGCAGCGTCTTCCGGAAGAGGTTGTACGATGCGAGCTCGGCATCCAGCGAACGCAGCGAGAGGAATCCGCCGATGGCTGCACCTCCGACGCTCAACAACGGCGTCTGCTGCCCCACGTACGCCTGGCCCTCGAGCCGAATCTCCGTGCGCTCGCTCGCTGCGCCCATCGCGGTGCTGGACTTCGCGGCGGTGTCAGCGGCCGGCGCTCCCGAAGGTATCGCGACCGAGTCGCGCATCATCCGCTCGGCAATCGCGTTCTGGAGCGCTGGCCTGTCCGCGGAATCCACGCTGGTGCCCGCAATGCGTGGACGGCCGAGTGTGTCCACGGCGTAGAACGCGACCTCGCTTCCTGTCGCCTGGCCTATGGCGAGGGCGAGCGAGTCTCCGACTTCCTGCGCCGCCATGATCACGCCGACGACGCTCAGGGGATTGTTCAGGTCGCGCAGCAGCGGCACGGCGACGAGCTGGATGACCGCGGAGTCTCCGCTCACACCAAAGCCGGTCATCGTCTTCCCCTGGAGCGCGCCGCGCACCAGGGGCGAGCCGGACATGGTGTCGCGCGTTGCAGCCGGATCGTCGCTCCGCGCGAGCCGCACACCGGTGGAGTCGATCACCTGCACCCAGCGTGCGCCGGTCTGCTCGACGATCACCTCTGCCTGATCCAGCGCGTCGCCGCCAACGGTGTCGAGCGCGATGGTGGCCACGGCTTCCCGGTTCTCCGAGAACACCGTGAGCTTCCCCGCCAGCGCCGTCTGCCGCGCCTCGAGCTGCTCCGTGATGCGGACGTTGGTCTCACGCAATCCGCGCCCTATCGCCTGGTCCGCCGTCGCACGCGCCGACCGCGAGCCCACGGCGAGCGTGACGATGAGGAGGAGCGTGACGACCGCAGCGGTACCGAGAAAGATCTTGAGGGAGAGTCCGAACCGCGGCATGACGTTCCTTGTGCGTGAACTCGGCGCCCAGTGGAGCGGACGATTGAACTGCGAGCGGTTCAATCGAGGCGGTCAGTATCGATCCCCCGTCGCGCTGGTGTACTCCTGCCCGAACTTGTTCTTGTGCTGCACGAAGCGGAAGCCGCGTACGTCCAGCTCTACGCGCCCGACACTCATTCCGGATGTGCCAATCGACACCGGCTTCGTCAGCGCCTGCGACGCTCGGTCGTGCCAGACGTGCATCGTGTACGTCCCCGCCGGGACGCCCGCGATCGTGAACCGCCCGTCCTCGCCGGCCTGCGCATGATGCGGCGTCTTCAGCACCACCACGTAGCCCGTCATCCGGGGATGAATATTACAATAGATGGGGAAGACGCCCACGGTCTTGAACGTCTGGTCCTTGGTGCGGCCGCGCGGATACACACCCGTGTCGAACGCGCCCTCCGGGGCCTTGGAGAATACGTTGTGGCTGAACGAATCCTGGTTGGGAAATTCGATCTTGCTTCCCTCCGTCACCGCCCGAACGCGGGGCGAGAACTGCCGTCGCTCGAGTCGGATGGTCGTCGGCGCGGGCGTCGTCCGTGCCTTCGTCGCGCCCGTGGGCTCCAGCCAAACGATCACGTCGGCCAGGTCCTCGGTCGTCTCGCCCGTTCGCTC
The DNA here is from genome assembly GCA_031407575.1 of Gemmatimonadaceae bacterium. Lineage (GTDB taxonomy): Bacteria > Gemmatimonadota > Gemmatimonadetes > Gemmatimonadales > Gemmatimonadaceae > AG11. Next base: position 19,714 of record JANOIJ010000230.1, read on the forward strand.
CAGTAGATTCACCTGCCCGGAGACCGCACCCTGCGCCGCAAGGCGCGGCGCGGACAGAATGAACAGCAGCGCCAGCCAGCGCATCGTCGACAGTCCTGCCATGCTTCCATCTCCCACAGTGAGCCTCATGACCGCACACAACGCGGCGGTGTGGTTGAACAGTGTGTTCGTACGGGCCACAGCGTCAAGAACGATCGTCATCGCGGCGGCCCTGGCGTACGCACTCCATACACCGCTGCATGCGCAGGGTGCTCCGGCCGATTCGGCGCGCGCCGCCGCCGACTCCCTCGCCGCCCGGCTCCGCCGCGCCGAGGAGGCCATCGCCATGCTCCAGCAACAGGCCGCGGAGCACGCGGCGTCCGGCGTTTCCACGCGAAGCCGCATGCAGATGGAGATCAACGGCCGCGTGCTCGTGCACGCGTTCCGGAATGACGCGAACGTCAACAACGTGGACGATCCGCAGCTCGTGCGGCCCGCGGCTCCGTCGCCGCTGCCGGCCACGTCGCTCGGCCTCGCGATCCGACAGACGACGCTCGGTCTCGTGGTCCGGTCACGCGATGTGCTGGGCGGCCAGTTCACGGGCGACCTGGATGTCGACTTCTTTGGCGGCCAGCAGCCGAGCAGTGGAGGACGCACGTTTCCGCTGCTGCGCATTCGCACGGCGCGCGGTGCCGTGCGCTGGGCCAACGGCGAGTTGCTCGTGGGCCAGGAATCACCGCTCATCGCGGGCCTGAGTCCGGTGAGTCCCGCTGCCATCGGCACCCCCGCATTCGCCACCGCCGGCAACCTGTGGCTGTGGCTGCCCCAACTGCGCGGCACCGTGGAGACGTCTTGGCCCGTGCGGGTGGGACTTCAGGCTGCTGTGCTCGCGAACACCACGGGGGACGCCGCGACGCCGTTCGACACGGATGCCGACGCCGCGGAGCGCACCGGCGTGCCCGCCGTCGAGATGCGCCTGCGCGCCCGCTGGGGCGAGGACGCGTTCGCGAGCGAGATCGGGTGCGGCGGTCACGTTGCGCGTGTCGCGTCAGCGGGACAGATGCACGGCACGCACGCGCTCGCCTGCGACGCGCGGCTCGGCCTCGCGCGCGTGGAGATTCGCGGGGAGGGGTACGCTGGTCGCGGACTGCGCGGGCTTGGCGGTGGGGGAATCTCGCAGAACCTTGGCCGCACGGGCGCACCACTGGACGACGTGGGCGGCTGGGCACAACTCAACGTCGAAGCGCATGCGCTGGTGAAGCTCGGTGCCGGCTGTGGCGTGGACGAGCCGCGCTTGGCCGACGTGCCAGCGGGAGGTCGCCTGCGCAACGGTTCGTGCGCCGCGTACACGATCCTGAGACCAGCCGGTCCGCTCTTCATCGGCGCGGAGTTCCGGCGCATCGAGACGAAATACGCGTCCGGGAAGTTCGCGAACGACCACCTGAGTCTCAGCTTCGGCTTCGAGTTCTAGTTACCTCGGAGCGGCGACCCTCGAACGGCGAACGGCGACCGGCGAACGGCGAACGGCGGAACCCAATTGACTGAGAACTGAGACTGTGAACTGGTGACTGAGAACTGATGACTGAGTGTGAACCCATCCACATCCCAGTTGTCCCTTATCAGTAGTCAGTTTCAGTTTTGGCTCTTCGGACTCTGTTGTGGGTCGCGTCGAGATCTGAAGTGATGCGAGTGGCGCGATGTTCTTGAACGACCAAGGGCGCGGACGTGTTGGCGGACAATAGCCGATTCACTCCGTGCGCCGTCGTCCGTCCCATGCGCATTACCAACGACCTCTCGTTGACGCTGCCGGTCTGATCGAGAGGCGCCGTTCGTCGGTTCGGCGTTCAGTCGGCTCAGATCGGCCTGTTGTCGTCGTTCCCAGAGACTCGCCCCACTGTCCCTCGCGACAGCGCCGGCCCGACGGGCGGGGTTTCGCGGGTCGCGTCGAGATCGATTGGTGAACCCCACAGAGTCACAGTCCTGTGATTCCCTGCCCACAGGATTCCCTGAAGAGCCTCAGTTTTTAGTAGTCAGTTTTCAGTCTTCTGTTGTCAGTTTTCTGCTGTCAGTTTTCTGTTGTCAGTTTCTGTTGTCTGTGTCAGTCCAGTCGCCAGTTGGTAGTGAGTTGATAGTCAGGCGCTCGGAGCAACTCGGTCGCCAACGACCTCCAGCGCGCGCGTCGCTCTCGGTGTGTGTGTATCCGCCGTGGCCGGAAGCGTCAGCCGGAACGTGCTTCCATTCCCGATCTCGGACTCGATCTCCAGCACGCCGTGCAGCATCTCGGCGAGGCGGCGCGAGATCGGCAGGCCAAGCCCCGTTCCCTCCGTCAGCTGCGTCTTGCCGAGCTGCACGAACTCGTCGAAGATCTTCTCGCGATCCCCTGCCGCGATGCCCTCCCCCTGGTCGATCACCTCGATGATCAACCCGTCGTCCTCCTGCGGGATGGAGCGCACGCGGATCGGCTTGCCCCGCCCGAACTTGATCGCGTTCGAGAGCAGGTTCAGCAGGATCTGGCGCAGGCGACGGGGATCACTCACCAGCTTCACCGGCTTGCCGTCGTGCTCGATTGACAGCGATGACCCGAACTGGTCCGCCAGCGGTCGCACGGTGACGAAGAGATCCTCGATGAGCGACGGGAACGTGACCGGCTGAAGCCGGAGATCGATCTTGCCCGCCTCGATCTTCGAGAGATCGAGCACGTCGTTCACGAGCTCGAGCAGGTGCTTGGCCGCCTTGTGCGTGCGCGTGATGCCTTCCGCCTGTTTCTCGTTGAGCGGGCCATAGATGTTCTCCAGCAAGAGCGTGCTGTAGCCGAGCACGGCGTTGATCGGCGTGCGCAGTTCGTGGCTCATCGACGCATAGAACCTGCTGCGGGCGGCCATTGCGCGTTCGAGCTCCAGCTGCCGCTCGGCAAGCTCGTCGTTGAGGGCTTTGAGCTCGGTCATCGCTTTCGCGAGTGATGCCGCCTGCCCCTGCAATGCCAGCTCGGCGCGCTTCCGCTCGGAGATGTCGCGCACGATGAGCGTGAATGTGCGCTTGCCACGGACGTCGAGACAGCTCGCCGTCGCCTCCACCGGAAATTCGTCGCCGTTCGCGCGCTGTGCCGTGAACGAGAACACCGTCTCGTCAGCCGGAACCGACATCTCGGCCGTGGTGTCGACGGACCATCGCGCACAGATCCGGTCGAGCACCTCCGAGCGGAACGGTTCCGGAAAGAGCCGCGTCAAGTTTCCTGCCGTCGCGTCGGCCGCGGGGTACCCGAACATCCGTTCGGCCGCCGCGTTGAAGAGCGTGATGGCGCCATCGGTGTCAAAGGCGATGATCGCGTCCATCGCGGAGCCCACGATTTCGGAGAAGCGCGATTCCGACTCGTAGATCTCGCGAATGTGGCGCAGCTCGAGCTCGCGCCGCTGGCCCTCGGCGAGCTGGAGCTGCTGCGACGCCAGCTGCTGCTGCTTCTGGTACAGGTCCACGAACACGTTGACCTTCGAGCGCAGGACGTCCGGCTGGAAGGGCTTGGCCATGTAGTCCACGGCGCCAACCGCATACCCCTCGAAGACGTACTCCTCGTCCTTGCTGATGGCCGTGAGGAAGATGATCGGCACGTACCGGGTTCGCTCGCGCGCCTTGATCAGCCGCGCCGTCTCGAAGCCGTTGATGCCCGGCATCTGCACGTCCAGCAGGATCATCGCCACGTTGTGCGAGAGCAGCTTGCGGAGTGCCTCATCGCCGGAACCCGCGCGCACGAGGATCTGCCCCAGTGGCTCCAGGATGGCCTCTAGTGCGAGCAGGTTTTCCGGCCGGTCATCGACGATCAGGATTTCCACCGGCGGCAACGGCTCGTCGAGACTGGCCAGGAGCGCGCCCGCCGAGGCTCCCGATGTGGCGGGTGCGGGCACAACGTCCTTGCTCATCGGTCCGCGCGCTCCGGCGCGCCGGCGGGCAGCATGGCGATGAACCTCACCAGCTCCTCGAGCGGCATCACGCGCGCGCGAGGAACGGCGATCGCGGCGGCAGCCGGCATGCTCGTGCTCTCCGCGGTGGCGGGATCCTGCACGAGCGCCATCCCTCCCCGGTCGGAGATCCGCCGCATGCCGTTGCTGCCATCCGTGTTGGCGCCCGTGAGGACCACACCCACGGCGCGGTGCCCGTAGCTGTCGGACGCGGACTCGAAGGCGACGTCGATGGACGGGCGGCTGTAGCGCACCGGGGCCTCCGTGCTCAGCGAGAGATGGCCCGGCTCGATGAGCGTGTGGTAGTCAGGCGGCGCGATATAGATGCAGCTGTGTTCGAGAGGCATCTTGTCTTCCACTTCGCACACCTCGAGCGCGGTCCGCTCCTGGAGCAGTGTGCGCAGCAGCTGGTCGGAATCCTTGTGTCGGTGCTGGACCAGCACCACCGCCATCTGGAACGAGTCCGGCAAGCCACTCACCAGCGTGCGCAACGCCGCGAGCCCGCCCCACGACGTGCCGACCACCACGACATCGTATCCGACCCCGACGACATTGGCGATCATGTCACTTTCCGATACAGCTTCTCGGTCGGACTGAGCTTCTCGTAGCACGGCTCGTACTGGGAGAACTTCAGCGACTCCTTGCTGCCCAGCGCGAGCACGCCAAACATCACGAGCGACTCGTAGAACAGCTTGTGGACGCGATTCTGGAGCGTCTTGTCGAAGTAGATCAGTACGTTCCGGCAGAAGATAACGTGGAACTCGCTGAACGAACGGTCCGTGACGAGGTTGTGCTGCGAGAACACCACGTTGCGCGTAAGCGACGGCGCGAACAGCGCCCCATCGTACTTCGCCGTGTAGTACTCGGAAAACGAGCGCGTGCCACCCGCCCGGATATAGTTGTCCGTGTACTCCTGCATGCGCTCGAGCGGAAAGATCCCTTGCCGGGCCCGCTGGAGCACCACGTCGTTGATGTCCGTCGCATACAGCCGAGCGCGGTCGTACAGCCCCTCCTCCTCGAGAAGGATCGCCATCGAGAACACTTCCTCACCCGTCGAGCAGCCAGCGTGCCAGATACGGATGAAGGGATACGTCCGCAGCAACGGGACCACGTGCTCGCGAAACTCCCGGTAAAAGGCGGGATCGCGAAACATCGCCGTTACGTTGACGGACAGGTCCAGCAGCAGCCGCTCCATCGCGTCCTGGTCGTGGAGGATGCGCGCCTGCAAATCAGAGATGCTGCGCAGCCCTTCTCCTTCCACCCGCTTCCACAAGCGGCGGCGAATGGAGGCGAAGGCGTACGAGCGGAAGTCGAAGCCGTAATGGCGAAAGACTCCCTCCAGGAGCAGCTCGATCTCGAGATGCTCCAGGTCCGCGTCGTACGCGCCCGGCGGGCCAGGAAGCGCCCCCGCGTCCGGGTTTACCGGTAGAGCCATACGCGCATGAGGCTCAACAACTGCTCGGTGTCCACGGGCTTGGTGATGTAGTCGGATGCGCCGGCGGCAATCGTCTTCTCGCGGTCGCCCTTCATTGCCTTGGCCGTGAGCGCGATGATCGGCATGGACTTGAGCGCGGGATTCTGGCGGATCACCCGCATCGTCTCGTAGCCGTCCATCTCGGGCATCATGATGTCCATCAGCACGAGATCGAAGTCCTGGCGGTCCCGCAGCATGCTCACCGCGTCCTTGCCGTTCTCGGCGAACGAGACCTGCATGCCATGATCCTCGAGCATGCTCGTGAGCGAGAAGATGTTGCGCACGTCGTCGTCCACCACCAGCACGCGCTTGCCGTTGAACACGGCGTCCGTGTTGTGGAGCCGCTCCAGCATGCGACGCTTCTGCTCGGGTAGCTTGGCCTCCACGCGGTGCAGGAAGAGCGCGGTCTCGTCGAGCAGCCGCTCCGGCGACTTCACGTCCTTCACGATGATCGTCTCCGCGAACTTGCGGAGCTTGGTGTCCTCCGCGGGCGAGAGATCCTTGCCCGTGTAGATGATGATCGGCAGGTCCCACATTGCCGGATTCGCCTTCACCGTCTCCAGCAACTCGAAGCCGTTCATGTCCTTGAGGCCGAGGTCGAGCACCATGCAGTCGAAGTGGCTGGTGGACAATTCGCGCAGCGCGTCCTCAGCGGACCCGACGGCGGTGATCTCCACGTCCTCGTGCTGGATGAGCTCGATCATCGCCGCGCGCTGCGTCTCGTCGTCTTCCACCACGAGCAATCGCTTGACCGACGAATCGATGAACTGGTTGATCTTCGCGAACGACTCGTCGAGCGCTTCCTTCGTGACCGGCTTCTCGAGGTAGGCAAGCGCGCCTGACTTGAGACCCTGCTGCCGCTCGCGGATGCCGGTGATGATGTGCACCGGAATGTGACGGGTCTGCGGGTGATGCTTGAGCCGATCGAGCACGGCCCAGCCATCCATACCCGGCATGTCGATGTCGAGCGTGATGGCATCCGGCTCGAGGGCATGCGCGAGCTGCAAGCCTGCCTCGCCATCCAGCGCCGAGAGCCCCTTGAAGCCCTTCTCGCGCGCCATCTCGAGCAGGACTTTGGAAAACGTGACGTCGTTCTCGATGATGAGCAACACGCGGTCGCCCGGCTCGATGCTGTCGCGATCGTCGTCGAAACCTTCGGGACGCGGCAACTCATCGCGTGGCACTGGCAGCTCCACTTCGTCCGTCTGGGACATCTGCGTGGTGGCCGCACCGCCACCCGACTCCTCCCATCCGCCGGATTCGGCCGTGCTGGCACGCTTGCTCGCCACGCGTGGCGAGCCTCGTGGGCCCACGCGGGCCGTACCGCCATCCGGGCCGCTACCGCCTCCGGCCCAGCCATCGCCGCGGTCGCGTCGCCTCGACGACGAATCGGATGGAGCGGGCTTTGGCGCATCCGGCTCCACATAACGGCTCGGCAGGAACAGCGTGAAGGTGCTGCCGCTGCCCGGTGTGCTGTCCACGCGGATCTCGCCGCCCAGCAGGCGCGCGATCTCGCGGCTGATGGAGAGACCGAGTCCCGTGCCGCCGAACTTGCGACTCGTCGTGCCGTCTGCCTGCTGGAACGCCTCGAAAATGAGCTGCAGCTTGTCCTTGGCGATCCCGATGCCGGTGTCAGTGACCGCAATCGCGACGACCGTCTCCGCCTGGTCGAGAATGCGGCTTGCAAACCGCTTCCCCTTCTCCGCCTTCTTGATCGTCAGCGTCACGCCGCCCCGTTCCGTGAACTTGAACGCGTTCGAGAGCAGGTTCTTGATCACCTGCTGCAGCCGCTGCCCATCCGTGTAGATGGTGCTGGGCATTTCCGCATGGATCTCGACGTCGAACTTGAGCCCCTTCTGGTGCGCGACGTGATCGAACGTCCGCTTCGTGAACGACTCGATGTCGCCGATCGGGACGTCCAGCGGGTTCACCTCCATCTTGCCCGCTTCCACCTTCGTCAGGTCGAGAATGTCGTTGATGAGGTTGAGCAGGTCCGTGCCCGACGAGTAGATCGTCTGCGCGAACTCCACCTGCTTGGGCGTGAGCGTCTTCTCCTTGTTGTCGCTGAGCAGCTTTGCCAGGATGAGCAGTGAGTTGAGCGGCGTGCGCAGCTCGTGGCTCATGTTCGCCAGGAACTCACTCTTGTACTTCGAGCTGAGCGCGAGCTGCTCGGCCTTCTCCTCGAGCGCGATGCGAGCCGCCTCCACTTCGCGGTTCTTCTGCTCGACCTTCTGGTTCTGCTCCGCCAGCAGCGAGGCCTTCTCCTCGAGCTCCTCGTTGACCTGCTGCAGCTCTTCCTGCTGCTCCTTGAGCAGCTCCTCGGACTGGCGGAGCGTCTTGGCCTGCGCCTCGAGCTCCGAGTTCGAGCGCTTCAGTTCGTCCTGCTGCGACTGGAGCTCCTTCGATTGGCTCTGCAACTCCTGCGTCAGCTTCTGCGACTGCTCCAGCAACTCCTCGGTGCGCATGCTGGCGCCGATCATGTTCAACACGACGCCGATGGACTCGCCGAGTTGGTCGAGGAAGGTCTGGTGGATCTGGCTGAAGGGCAGGAAGCTGGCGAGCTCGATCGCCGCCTTCACCTCGCCCTCGAACAGCACCGGGAGCACGATGATGTTCCTCGGCGGCGCTTCCCCGAGGCCGGACGTGATCTGGATGTAGTCGTCCGGCACGTTCTGCAGCAGGATCGGTTGCTTCTCCAGCGCCGCCTGTCCGACCAGCCCCTCGCCCATGGCGAACCGGTTGCCCACGTGCTTCCGGGCGCGGTACGCATAGCTGGCGATGAGGCGCAGCGTCGGCATGCCGGCCTCGTTGTCTAAAATGAAGAACGCCCCGTGATGCGCTGACACGAGTGGCGTCAGCTCGCTCATGATGAGACGCGACACCGACTCGAGGTCCTTCTGCCCCTGCATCATGCGGCTGAACTTGGCGAGGTTCGTCTTGAGCCAATCCTGCTCCTGATTGCGTTCCGTCGTTTCCTTCAGGTTCGCGATCATCTGGTTCAGGTTCGCCTTCAGCTCGTCCAGCTCACCCTGCGCTTCCACGGTGATCTGCCGAGTGAGGTCGCCCTTCGTCACGGCCGTGGCCACGTCGGCGATGTTTCGCACCTGCGCGGTGAGCGAGTTGGCCATCGCGTTCACGGCGTCGGTCAGGTTCTTCCACGTGCCTGCGACACCGGGCACCTCAGCCTGGCCGCCCAGCTTGCCTTCCGTGCCCACTTCCTTGGCCACGCGCGTGACTTCGTCGGCGAAGACGCGAAGCTTTTCCACCATCGTGTTGACGGTGTTCTTCAGCTCGAGAATTTCGCCGCGCGCTTCGACGGTGATCTTCTGCGATAGGTCACCGTTGGCCACCGCCGTGGTGACGAGGGCGATGTTTCGCACCTGCGACGTCAGGTTCGACGCCATGAAGTTCACGTTGTCCGTGAGGTCTCTCCACACACCGCCTGCGCCGGGCACACGCGCCTGACCGCCCAGGATGCCTTCGGATCCCACTTCGCGGGCGACGCGCGTCACTTCCGATGCGAATGCGTTGAGCTGTTCCACCATCGTGTTGACGGTGTTCTTCAGCTCGAGGATCTCTCCGCGCGCGTCGACGGTGATCTTGCGAGAGAGATCGCCGAGTGCCACGGCGGTCGTCACGTCGGCGATGTTTCGCACCTGACTCGTCAAGTTCGACGCCATGTAGTTCACGCTGTCCGTCAGGTCCTTCCACGTGCCGGCCACACCGGGCACGTTGGCCTGTCCGCCCAGTCGTCCTTCCGTACCTACCTCTCGGGCGACGCGCGTTACTTCGGCGGCGAATGACGACAACTGGTCCACCATCGTGTTGATGATGGATTTCACCTCGAGGATCTCGCCCTTGGCTTCTGCGGTGATCTTCTTCGACAGGTCGCCCTTGGCCACGGCGGCGGTGACGTCGGCGATGTTGCGCACCTGGTTGGTCAGGTTGCTCGCCATGCCGTTCACCGAGTCGGTGAGGTCCTTCCACGTACCGGCCACACCGGGCACGTTCGCCTGGCCGCCCAGGATGCCCTCGGTTCCTACTTCGCGGGCAACTCGAGTGACTTCGGCGGCGAATCCATTGAGCTGGTCCACCATGGTGTTCACGGTGTTCTTCAGCTCGAGGATCTCGCCTTTGGCTTCGACGGTGATCTTGCGGCTCAGGTCGCCCTTGGCCACGGCCGTCGTCACGTCGGCAATGTTTCGCACCTGCGCCGTCAGGTTGGACGCCATCGAGTTCACGGAGTCCGTGAGGTCGCGCCACGTCCCCGATACCCCTTCCACGTTCGCCTGACCCCCCAGCCGGCCGTCCGTACCCACCTCTCGGGCCACTCGAGTCACTTCCGCCGCGAAGGCGTTGAGCTGGTCCACCATCGTATTGATGATGGTCTTGAGCTCGAGGATCTCGCCCTTCGCCTCGGCGGTGATCTTCTTCGACAGGTCGCCGCGCGCGACAGCGGTGCTGACGTCGGCGATGTTTCGCACCTGACTCGTCAGGTTGCCGGCCATGAAGTTCACCGAGTCGGTGAGGTCCTTCCACGTGCCGGCCACGCCGGGCACGTTGGCCTGGCCGCCCAGTCGCCCTTCCGAGCCTACCTCGCGCGCCACCCGGGTGACTTCGGCAGCGAACGAGTTGAGCTGGTCCACCATCGTGTTGACGGTGTTCTTGAGCTCCAGCACCTCGCCCTTCGCTTCGACGGTGATCTTCTGCGACAAGTCGCCGTTGGCCACCGCCGTCGTCACGAGCGCGATGTTTCGCACCTGACTCGTCAGGTTGCCGGCCATGAAGTTCACGCTGTCCGTCAGGTCCTTCCACGTACCGGCGACGCCGGGCACGTTGGCCTGACCGCCCAGGATGCCTTCCGTTCCTACTTCGCGCGCGACTCGCGTTACTTCGGCGGCGAATCCGTTGAGCTGGTCCACCATGGTGTTCACGGTGTTCTTCAGCTCGAGAATTTCGCCCTTGGCTTCAGCCGTGATCTTGCGCGACAGGTCGCCCTTGGCCACCGCGGTGGTGACGTCGGCGATGTTTCGCACCTGACTCGTCAGGTTACTCGCCATGAAGTTCACCGAGTCCGTCAGGTCCTTCCACGTGCCGGCCACGCCCGGGACGATCGCCTGGCCGCCGAGCTGGCCTTCCAGGCCGACGTCGCGCGCCACGCGCGTCACTTCGGCGCCGAAGCCGTTGAGCTGGTCCACCATGGTGTTGATGGTGTCCTTCAGCTCGGCGATCTCGCCCTTCACGTCCACCGTGATCTTGCGGCTGAGGTCGCCACGGGCCACGGCCGTCGTTACTTCGGCGATGTTGCGGACCTGGCCGGTGAGGTTGGTCGAGGCGCTCCATGGCGTCGTAGTCGATCGCTTCATTGGCGTCCAGGCCGTAGCTGACCACCTTGAACCACTTGCCGCTCATGTTCAGCG
>JANOIJ010000236.1:0-7556 GCA_031407575.1 Gemmatimonadaceae bacterium
TGAGGGGCACGCACGCGGCGGCGCGTGATCGAGCGAGTCTATGGGACATGGGACGCGCGGTTGGAGGGATAATCGTATATTATATACTTTATTCGCTCCCTTCCAAGCCCTTCAACGAACGGCCAGCATGCCTCGTCTCGCTCGTCGTAGCCTGTTGGCCGCCCTTGTACTCGGGTCGGCAGCCTCTCACGCCCAACCCGCGCGTCAGGCGTCGGCATCGGACGGCCCACTTGCGGCGCTGGCCTTCCGCGGCATCGGGCCCGCGTTGAACTCCGGTCGCGTCGCGGACGTCGCGGTGGACCCGCGCAACCGCAACATCTGGTATGTCGCGACCGCCAGCGGCGGGCTGTGGAAGACCATGAACCGCGGCCTGACGTTCGCTCCCGTGTTCGAGCATGGCGCGTACTCGATGTGCTGCGTCCTCGTCGATCCGAAGAACTCCAACACGAGCCTCATACCAGCGTCGTCGTCACGTCGGGCTGCTGATCGGCGGCGGACCGGAGGGCGCCATCTACAAGTCGTCGAACGCTGGCGCGACCTGGCAGAAACTGTCGGTCGGACTCCCCACGGGAGACGTGGGACGCATCGGCTTGGCCATCTCGCCGCAGAATCCCGACGTCATCTACGCGACCATCGCCGCGCAGGGAACGAGCGGAGGGTTCTTCCGCTCCGCCGATCGTGGCGAGACGTGGGTCAAGCAGAGCAACTGGGTGTCGGGCGACCCGCAGTTTTACGGTGAGATCTTCGCCGACCCGCATCACTTCGATTGGGTCTACGGCGTGGCCATCAACATGATGTTGACCAGGGACGGCGGCAAAACCTTTGCGCAGCCACCCACGCGTGGCGTCCACGTCGATTACCACCACGTCGGGTTCGATCCCGCCGACTCCACGTACCTCATGCTCGGGAACGACGGCGGTCTGTATGACTCGTACGACAACGGACTCAATTGGCGCCATTTCCGCATTCCGGTGACGCAGTTCTACCGGATCTCGGTTGATAACGCCACGCCCTTCTACAATGTCTTCGGCGGGGCGCAGGACAACGGAACGCAGGGCACGCCGTCGCGCTCGCAGTTCGGCGGCGGCATTCGAGAGAGCGAAGTCATGCGGGTTGCCGGTGGCGACGGCTTTCAACCTCGCGCGGACCCGGAAGACCCCAACACCATTTACGCTCTCTCGCAGAATGGCAGCCTCCAGCGAGTCGACAAGCGCACCGGCGAGAACAAGGGCATCCGTGCACCGCGCATCATGCCCGATAGCTCGCGCGTTCGCTGGCACTGGGACGTGCCGCTGCTGGTCTCCCCGCACTCGCACACCCGCCTCTACATACTCGGCAGTCGGCTCTTCCGCAGCGACGATCGCGGCGACAGTTGGACCGCCGCAAGCCCCGACCTCACCCGCCAACTCAATCGCGACACCATTCCGGTGATGGGCCGTCTCTGGGGACAGGATGCGGTGAACCGCAACCTGTTCACCTCGCTCGCGAACGCAGTGAAGCAATCCGCGCCCATGCTCTTTGCGCCGAGACTCACGCCGGTGTACATCGAAACGCCGCTGCAAGGCGGGGGCACTGGCAACGGCAGCTACAGCGGAGCGAATCCGCCTTTCGGCGCGCTGTTGAGCTACTGCGTGCCGGATGCATTTCAGGTTGGCGCTGCGCTCGCACAGCAAGGGCAGTCACCAACCCAGACTGAAGTAGTGCTGGCTGTGAGTGATGCTGCGGGTGCGGCAATCGCGCAGATCCCCGTTGCGGTGACACCCGGGCTGCATCGCGCCGTTTGGAATCTCAGGAAGATGGTACTCCCGCCCCCGCCCCCACCCGTCGCGGGAGCACAAGGAGGTCCTGGCGGTCCGGGCGGCTTTGGCGGGTTTGGGGGAGGACGCGCCAACACGCCGCTCGTGGCACCCGGCGCGTACACGGTTCAGCTGTACACGCGGGGTTTCCGGGACGCTCGTCGCGCCCATCGGCGCGTCGCAGCGACTTCAGGTTGTGCCGCTGCCTTGAACGCGTCGACTCGTCAGGGCTCCTGCGTCACACTCGGCGGCGCCGGAAGAGCGCGAGCCCCACGATTCCCGTGGCAAAGAGCGTGAGCGTCGCCGGCTCTGGCGTGGCCGACACTTCGACGATCGCGATGTTGTCGAGTCCTGTATTGAGTTGGCCACCAGACGTACTGATGAACTCCACCGAGGTCACTGGTGCGGCCGACGAGATGAAGCCGTTGAAGCCGATCACGGCGCTTCCATTGTAGCCGATACTGCCGAGCAGCGTCGCGCCGTTGAAGAAGCTCGCCGTCGCTGGCCCAAGGCCGTTGTAGTACACGTCGAAGCCGACCGCGTAATGGCCGGAGAGGAACTGGATCAGGATGTTCTCGTCGCCATTGGCGGTGAGGATGCTCGATGTCGTCGGATTGAGTCCCGCGCCATAGTTGGGATAGCCCGGCGAGCTGACCCATACGTTCGTGCCCGCTTGGCCCGTGTAGGTGATGCCCGCGATGACGAAACTGGGGAACGCTACGTCCTTGGCAAATGGGACAGTTTCGAACGTCTCGACATAGTTCGGTGCGCCTGCGGCGCCCAAGAACGCGGCTGACGACGTGTACGTCTGCGCGACCAGCGGCGACGCAAACACGCTGGCGAGCAATATCGGTAGCAGGTGCCGTCTCATTGTCGAGTCTCCTGGGAGAGGAAGCTGCTGCGAGGTTAGCGCCAAAACATTTGGCTCGCCAGAGGGAATTTTGTGCCGTCCAGTCATCGACGTCAGGGCTTCTTCGTCCCCCCCGTCACCATGCGCGCCGCCGTGACACGATCGCCGAGCTCGATCCGGTCCGCCGCATCCATGCCGCGAATCACTCGTCCCATCGACGTAAAGTCGCCTTCGTTGTGCGGCTGCGGCGTATGGCCGATGGTGTAGCCGGGCGCTCCCGTGTCGAGTCCTGCCGTCGCCCAGCTCAGGTTGGCCCGCGTCAATCGATGCCGGTTCACTTCGTCACGAATCACGTTGCCGTCGCGAATCGTGCGTTGCTGATTGACGAAGTCCGGCACGACGCGCGAGAACTCCGTACCGATGATCGCGCCCGATTCCATCGTGCGTACGAAGTCGTCCACCGCGAGTGGCGCGTCGCCCGGATAGAGCTCGATCTCGATCGCGCCGCGCGGTGTCTGCCACCGTGCCGTGGGACGCGGCCGTCCGTTGTAGTCCGGCACCACCCACCGCTCGACGATCTGCCGGTACGCGGCGAGATCGCGTGTCACCGGCGGAAGCGCGGGCCACGCCTGGCGGGCCGCGGCGCCAAACGCGCGATCGATATCACGGCGGAGGAGACGGTTCGCGGGCGGCGAGAAGCGCGCGAGGAACATCGCCGCGCCAACGCCGTGACGTCGCTGGATCGCCGCAATCACCGAGACCGCCGCGGACGCGGCCATCGGCGTCGTGTCGCGCGCCGCGCGCTCGTAGGCGTCGAGCAGCGGCGGCAGGTCGGTCGTATCGGCCCACACCGACATGGCGCGCAACGCGGCGGTTCGAATAACAATGTCCGCCGATTCGAGCCCGGCTTTGCGCGCGGAGCGGCGCGCTTGCACGACGAGGCCGGCGTCAACAAATACGAAATGCACCTGCCACGCCTGAAGCCGCGTCGCCGGCATCGGATCGTCGCGCAATGCGTCCGCGGCGGCGCGACCTCCAATTCGCGTTGCGGCCCCGGTGGTATCGCGCATCAGCGCTAACAGCGCCGTCGAGCGGCAGTAGGGCACGCTGTCTCGCGTGATGTCGACCGCGGCCGCCATCGCGTCGCTCGGCGACATGCCCTGCAGCGCCTGCATCGCGGTGATGCGTACCGCGCACGGACGGTTCGGGCCCGCAGCTGCGCGCAACGGCGCCAGAATACTCTCCGAGCGAATCCGGCCGAGTCCCTCGGCAGCGCTCACGGAGATCCAGCTGTCGTTCGACTCGAGGGCCGCGAGCAAGGCCGCGATCGCCGCGGAATCGGAGTACGTGCCGAGCGCCCGCACGGCTTCGGTGCGAACACGACGATCGGTGTCGTGCGTCGCCGCGAGGAGCAGCGCCTCCGCCTTCGCACCGAGGTTCGCGGAGTCCGCCTGCGGTTTTGTGAGACCGCGCACAGCCCACGACCTGACGAGCGCCGATCGATCGGCGCTCGCCGCGAGAAGCGCTGGCAGCGCCGCCGGATCGCGTCGGCGAAAGAGCGCCCACGTCGCGCGCCAACGCAGCGCTTCGTCCGGTGCGCGCATCCAGCGCACGATCGACGTGATGTCGCCACGCGACGTCAATCGGCCGCTGGCGAGCAGTGCCTCGCCGATGGCGGCGGTCGTGCGTGCATTCGCGGTCGCGCGAGAGAGGTAGCGCGCCAGCACCACGCCCGCCGATGCCGACTTGATCTTGCCAAGCGCAGCGGCCGCTTCGGCGGAGACTGTCGGCGGCGTCCGCTCATTCGTCAGCAGGGAATCGAACCACGCAATCGTCGTGCTGTCACGCAGCTGGCCGACGGCAAAGACCACGGTCGCGGCAACGGCGGTGTCCGGGTCGAGTGGCCGCCTGCGAAGCAGCGCAACCCCGCGCTTGTCATTGACGCGTGCAACGGACAACGCGGCGCGGCGTCGCAGTTCGGGATGTGGCGATACCAGCAGCCGCGCGAGCTCGGTGGTATCGAACTGACGTCGGTCCTCGAGCAACTCGAGAAGCGCAATCTCGCCGACCTCCGCGGCGCCGAGCAGCGGGCGGCGCGCGGCCTGCGCCTGCGCCGCATTGGGCATGAGCGCCGCGCAGAGAGCGATTGCACTGATGCTGCGGCGATAGCCAGCGCGTGATGGGCGCATGATCTCTCGAGGATGTGTAGTTCTCGCGCTCGTCGGGCGCCGTCGCGCGTCAGCGAAGTTCGCGCCGGTACTTGAAGATTGGATAGACCACCGAGCGTCCATCGACGCCGAGCGCGCGCAGCTTCTCGTCGAGCAAGCCCCAGCCAACGAATCCATCGCGAGCCTGCGGTTCCAGGTAATAGAACGCGGCGTTCGCCATCGGTTGAGCCATGTCGAGGAAGTAGGTCCCCGCTGGGAACTCCTGGACCTTTGGCGGAGAGAACGCGCCATCGAGGATGGTCATGTCATAGCCGGCGCTGCGCACCTTGCGCAGTTTCTCGACGACGAACTCCTCTCCCTCCGCGCGCATGGGTTTGTCGAGCACCCGAAGCCTGATGTTGTGCAGCTGGAGCTTGGCCGCGAGGTCGCTCATCTCAGCGGGAATCAGGTAGCCGCGCGGCACGGCCGCGTCACGCGTGCCGACGGGCACAGTAAGATCCTCGACGCCCTGCGCAACGTCAGGCTTGCCGGACGCCGTGCCTGGACGGGTACTGAGCAGGCTCGTGCCGGCTCGATACTCGGCCACGTTCGACCGGTAGCCCAGGATGTCAATCTTGCCGCCCGAGACGTACTTGCCGTCCAGCCAGTTGCGGAGCGTGCCAGACTCGGCGCCGGCTATCACCTTCGCAACCGTCTCCTCGTCCGCGGCCTTGACGATCGCCTGCATCTCCTTCGCGTGCGCATTGGTGTACTCGAGGAGCGCGATGAAGTACGCGTACTGCGCGTAGACACGCCGTTCGAACGTGGGTTGCCCTGGCGTCTCCGTGATGATCGCCATCCGATTCCGCAGGCCGTAGTCGTTGACGATGAATTTTGCCTCGACGGTCCAGGCGGCTCGGTCATGGCTCCAGTCCTTTGGAGGCCACGGGCCAGCACCAAACAGCGCATGCGTAAACACCTCGAGACCGAAATCGCGCCGCACCATGTCGCGAACCGCCGGGAACAGCTTGCTGTTGACGTAGTCGCGCGGCGCAGGATGGGCGGCCGGCACCGTCACGGTGCCGTAGGTGTTCGCATACCCATGCGACACCCGGCTCATGAGGTGGCCGTCCACGAGGAGTACCGGATCCCATGCGTTGATCAGGCGATACAGCCCGGACACTTCGGTGGTGTTGAGCTTCACGGCATCTCGATTGAGGTCGAGACCGGCCGCGTTCTCCCGAACGCCGAGGATGAGCGGTGTCTCGCTGCCGTTGACACCGTCCTGCACCATGTGGGTGTCGGTGCCGTCGACGTTGAAGATCGGCGCGATGATGACGACCTGATTGTCGAGCAGGTGCTTGCGCGTGCCGGTCGCGAGATCGCGCGCGACCATGAGCAGCGCTTCCGCGGCCTCCGGCTCCGGCGGATGAATGTTGCCTTGCAGGTAGATGACAGCCTTGCCAGACGCCCTCGCCTGCAGCGGTGACGTCACGCGCGGGCTCGCCAGCACGATCGCCGGCGCGACTTTGCGCAGCGGGCTGACGAACATGTTCACCACATGGATGTTCTCGCCGTGCAGCTTGAGCGCGCTGATGTACTCGTGCAACTGAAGCGTCGACACCGTCCGGGTAAACCCGCTTCGCTCGGCGACGGTCTGGAGGGATGCGGGCCACGTCCCCTTCCAACCGCTGGGCACCGAATCACCCCAATAGATGCGTTGCGCATGTGCGGTAGCGGCGTTGGTCGCGATTGCGGCGATCGCGACAAGGCCTCGCAACATCCTCATCGTCGCACGATTCGCAGTATCGTGACTCGCGTCGTCATGTACTGCCCATTCGCGGGTTGCGCCTGAATCTTCCTGATCACATCCCATCCACTGGTGACCTGACCAAAGGCCGCGAATCCCTGGCCGTCCCTGTTGCGTTTGCCGGCAAAGTCGAGCTCCGGTTGGTCGCCTATCATGATCGAGAACTGATCAGTGCCGGTGTCGGGGCCGCTTCGCGCCATGGAGAGCGTCCCGTTGAGGTGCTTCAGGCCCGTGACACTGGTGCGCTCCAATGGAATCGGCGGGAACCCCGGCTTGCCCCTGGCTTTCCCGCCCTGGATCACCTGGATCTTTACCGAATCATTCGGCTGGTTCTCCAGCGTCACCGTGCGGAAGAAGGTGGCGCTGTCGTAGAGCTTGGCGTCGACATAGCGGAGGAAGTTGGTGACGGTGATTGGCGCGCGCGCCGAATCGAGGTATGCGTCGATCGTCCCGAACTCCGTCTCGATGCGAATGGGGACGGTGCCCTCGCGCACCGCTTGCTGTGCGGACAGCAGGCGAGCGCATGTCAGCACAAGCAACAACACGGTGACCCGACGACTCAGCATTCAGCGATCCGGCAGCTCGCCATAGAACTTCCAGTCGATGGACATGTCGCGCGTGAGACGATCCTTGCTGAGCGCCAGCTTGAGCAACGAGATGGGCATTGACCCCTGACGCAGGATCTCATCGTGGAACGCCTTCTCCGTCATGCGCTTCGTGTCCACCACCTCTCGACGCAGACCGCGCAACTGCAAGCCACCGAGCAGGTAGGCGGCCTGGTACAGCGGACTGTAGCCTCCCTGGAATGACCGCCGCACTTCCGCAATCGCGTTCTCGCGTTCGTGCCCCACGCGATCGACGAGAAAGTCGACGGACTCCTGCGGCGACCACTGCCCCATGTGAATACGCTGCGAGAAGATGATGCGGGAGCATCGATGCATGCGCCAGAACAG
>JANOIJ010000260.1:0-18277 GCA_031407575.1 Gemmatimonadaceae bacterium
AACGCAGGTCCAGCGACGTCTGCGTGCGTCGTGTCTTGCGTTCTCAGCGGTCGCCGTCTGGGTTTGTTGTCGTCTGGGTTTGTTGTCGTCTGCGTTGTTGTCGTCTGGGGTTGTTGTCGTCTGCGCCGGTTGCTGCCTGCACCGGCAGTCGCCAGGGCGTGTCTCGAAGCGCCCCACGAGCTGGCCGATGGTGCGTCACCGAGAATCCAAGAAGAACACAATTTCCTCGCGTCGCCGGAGTCGCCCGGAGGAATCGCGTCGGCTGGCGCACCGCTTCCTGTTGGGCTGCCCGCGTACGAGTTTGGGCGCCGGGCCATGCATCCAACACCGCCGCCATTCACGCCGCAGCTTCAGCTGGAGACACTCTTCGTACTGGACGACGAGGGGCGTATCGTCTCCACACGCGAGCCCAACCCCGTACCAGGCCCGGCGTTCTCCCTGATCCGGGACCGCGGCACCTGCACGTGGGCGGTCCACGTCGATGTCCCGGCTCATCTGGCCCGCGAGCTCGGTGCGCTCGCGCAGAGTGAACCGCCGGCCGGAACGCTCGCTGAGCCCCCGAGACACGCCAATGCCTACGTCGCGTTGCTCGGCGGCCGGATTGAGGCAGGCCCGGTATTCACATTTCCGCCTACCCTCGCGGCGACTAGCGGCGTCGTTGCCATCACGGACGTCTCACAGCTCGAACGGCACTTGCATGGCTGGACGTCGGATGAGCTCCCCGAGCGCTCGCCGATGCTCGGCGTCGTGGAAGACGGGCACGCGGTGAGCGTCTGCTTCTGCGCGCGGAGCTCCCGTGCGGCAGCGGAAGCAGGCGTGGAGACCGCAGCAGGATACCGCGGCCGTGGGCTTGCTCCACGGGTGACCGCCGCATGGGCGCGCGCGATTCGGGATACGGGGCGCCAGCCCCTCTACAGCACGTCATGGGGCAATGGCCTATCGTTGGCGGTCGCGCGCAAACTCGAGCTGTCCGCGTGCGGCTGCGACTGGAATCTCTACCGGTGAGCCCGCCGCTCGACGACAACTGCAGTGTCTTCTCGCACGCGCGAGACCAAAGGATCAGTTGCGGCCAGCGTGGGTACATGAGGCCGGCAGCCTGGCACACTCCACGCGCTCGGGGCGCAGCCATCTCCGGGCTCACGCACTGACACGCGCATGCGCATCGCGATCCCATTGCTCGCCGCGTTCATCGCCGCCGCTCCGCTGCGCGCGGAATGCGTCGTGACCACGCTCGAGGTGCTCGATCACTCTCGCACCGTGGGAATTCCATTCTCGTCTTCCGCGGACTCGGGAGCCATCGCGGCGCGAGTGCGAGCACTCGTGTGGAGCCGCGGCTCAGCGCGCGTGAAGCCCACCTATGCCGACCTGATTCGCGACATGGCGCCGGGCGTGAATGCGGCGGAGCATCTCGCCAGCCGCCTCCGCTTCTACGGCGCGACAGTGGATTCCGCAGTGGTTGCGGCCGGGGTCTCCGCGCGCAGTGCGTGCGGGAGGTCGGCACGTCCGATGCGACCGAAGGGCGGTGTGGTGCTGATCGTCGGCGCGTTTCCCGCCGCACTCTACGAGGGCGCCGCCGCCGCACTCGCCGAGCACGATATCGCGACGGTGGTGACGAGTGGGAACGAAGGCACCGTTCGGCTCGTGGTGAACCACCTTGCGACGCTCGGCTGGCCCGTGGACAAACTCGCGCTCGTCGGGCACGGAGCGGGCGGTCCGGTGGTTCAGCTCGTGGCGATGTCGTCGTCAGGTGTGCGCGGCATCGTCTCGCTCGACGGATTCGAGGCGCTCGACCGGCAACGACACCCGGGCCTCGCGGGCGATCCCCAATGGCGGCCCGGCAACCTGCGCGCGCCGGTACTGCACTGGCGTCCCAACGGACACCCCGACGCGGACACCGCGTACTATGCCGCCGCCGCGCGAAGCGATCTGCTTCAGGTAACGCTCACCGCGACGCCCGGCAAGCAGTGGCTGACGGCTCCCGAGGTGGCGCTGGCACCTGCCGCCCTGCGGCACGTGATCGGCGCTCCAGGCGCAGCAACGCAAGAAGCAGTCACAAAGGCCACGGTCCTGTTTCTGCGCGCCGTGCTGGAGGCGAGAGCCGTTGATCCGGGTGCGATGCGTGCGACGTTTCTTCCGTCATTCGCCATGACGCATCGGCCGGCCATGGCGCTGCCCCAGGTTCGCGCCGATGGCCGCCTCGACGAAGCCGTGTGGCGCACTGCACGCGTGGTTCCCGAATCCACGGCAGTGGCGGTGCGCGTCGCGGACGATTGCGACTACCTCTATGTCGCGGTCATGCCTCGTCGCGCGACGCCGTTCATCACGGAGCTATTCCTGTCCGCCACCAGCGACGTGTACGCGCCGCTCGGCGCGGGCGACCTGTTGCTCCATGCGTCGGCATCCCTGTGCTGGACATTTGGAAAGCCCGACGTCGCGTCGTCGGACTGCAACAAAAGCGAGGCGTGGTGGGGCGCGAGCCGCACGAGCCAGGCTGGCGATCCCGCCGTCGCCGAGTACGTCATCGCGAAACGCGCGATGGGCCTCGCGCGCTGCGAGTCGTCGGCGCGCCTGCGGCTCGGCGCGCTCGCCGGCGGCTGGGGACGCACTGATGTCTTTCCCGCCGGCGCCGACAAGTCGCGCCGCTCGACGTGGGCCGCAGCACCCCGGTGACTCCTTAGGCGACCGACGTCACGCGCGAATGCCCTGCGTATCTCGGCGCAGAAGACGTTGCGCCGCACACCGCGGCGCCCTTACTTGACGTTGTCCTCGCTTCACGCGGGCCTTGCGCGCCATCGCCGATCATGGAAGATGCGACTCTCACGATACATTCGACGCTGCCTGATCGTCCCTGCCCTCCTCGTGCCATTGGCGGCGGACGCGCAGGTGGCGAGTGCTGATTCGGTGTTCAACACGGGGCCCTGCCGCATTCGGACGGCAGAGCCGATGAAGTGGGAGGATGTCGCAGAGCGCGTCGACGTCACGCCACGTCTTGTACCTGCGACGTTTCCGCGCTTCCCGATGCACTTGCGCACGCGTGATGGCTACCACGGACGCATGGTCCTCTCGATGGTCGTGGATACGGCGGGACTCGTGGAACCCGGCAGCATTTCGGTTGAGGAGTCGACCGATCCACGGCTGAGTGCATGGGGCTGCGTTGTCGCGTTGCAGTTGCGCTTCGTGCCAGCGACGCTGGCCGGACGGCGCGTAAGTGCGCTTGTCGAACAGCCATTCTCGTACAGCGTGTCCCGAGGGCCCTGAGACGCTCGAAGCGCGCACGGCGCTCCTGGCGCTGGAAAAGGAGCTCACAAAACGCCGCGACCTCCGTACCGCTCGCTGACGGATTGGGTGCGACTCAACAACACCTATGGCGACGGTGGGATGGTGGAACGCAACGGACGATATCACGCGCCGAGTTGCGGCTGCAGCGCCCATCAATAGAGCGGAGTCCGCAGCCGATCAGGCCCGGATGCGCGGCTTCACCACCACGTTCTGGACGTTTCGCTCCTTGAGCATCGCGTTAAACGCCGCCAGCTCGCGCTCGAGCAGGCGGTCGATCTCCGTGAGGTGCTCGCGCAGTTGTCCGTTCAGCAACGTCTGCACCTCCACGTGTTGATTCGTCGGCCGGTAGTCACTGCTCGCGATGCCATTCGCCAGGTACGCCAGCTTGGCGATGAGCTTGGAGCCGAAGCGGACACCGTCTTGTCCCCCGCCGGTAAGACGGAGATCCACCAGGTTCATCTCCACGTCCATCAACTGCTGCTGGAGCGCGTCTGCCGCCCGCTTGACCGCGACGTCCTCCACCACGCGCGCAATGGCCTCCACCTGCACCCGCGCAGACTCGACACGATGCACGGCCTCGGCAGCTTCATTGAGGTCGTTGCGAATGGCGAGCAGCGTGCGTACCTGTCCGCCGATGTCGCCCTCGGTGCCGCCTGAATTGGGATCCTTGCGGACTACCAGCGGCTCCGTGTGCTCGACACCACCGGCAGCGAGCTTCACGGTGTACGTGCCCGGCGGCGCCAGAATGCTCAGCGTGCTGGTACCCGGCGCCAGGCGTCCGTTCGGTCCTGGGACGATGTGCGCCGCATACATCGGCGACGTCCGCAGTCGCACCTCCGCGGAGGGCTCGTACCGCAAGTCCCAGTCGACTCGGTTCACGCCGGCGACGTTGGTGCCGGTGAGCGAGCGCACGACGGCCCCCGCTGCGTCCGTGATGGTGATCTTCACCGACGACGTGCCAGTGAGCGGAGCCTTCAGGTAGTAGTTGATCGACGCTCCATACACCGGATTCTCGCCCGTGGTGGGGTCGTCGTACGTGGTGGACGGCGCGGTGATCGGACGAAAGCGATACGCCGGTCGCACGGCGAACAGATGCGATTCCTTCGCGAGCACCGCGGGCGTGAGCGCACGCAGTGCGCCCAGGTCGTCCAGAATCCAGAAGCCGCGGCCGTACGTGGAGACCACGAGGTCGTCGAAGTGCTCCTGCACCACGATGCCCGACACGGGCGCATGCGGCATGTCGTTCTGCAGCGGCTGCCAGAGTTCACCGTCGTCGAACGATACGTAGATGCCATTCTCCGTTCCGGCGTACAGCATGCCGCGCCGCTTCGGATCTTCGTGAATGACCTTCGTGTAGCTCAGCATGCTCTTCGGGATGCCGTTCGTGATGAGCTTCCACGTGCGGCCATAGTCGTTCGTCTTGTAGATCCACGGATCGCGGTTGTCCACCTGATGCGCGTCGACCGTCATGTATACGGTGGCTGCATCGTAGCGCGACGGCGCGAAGCTCCGCACGGCGCCCCACGCCGGCAGTCCCGGAATGTTCTTCGTGACGTTGGTCCACGTCCGGCCGCCGTCGCGCGTGAGCTGCACGAGACCGTCGTTCGTCCCCACCCAGATCAGTCCCTTCTCGATGGGCGACTCGGCGATGCCGAACACGACGCCCGCGTACTCCACGCCGATGTTGTCACCCGTCAGTCCGCCCGAGCTCTTCTGCCGGCTCTTGTCGTTGAGCGTGAGGTCGGGAGATATCACCTGCCACGACTGCCCCGCGTCCTGCGTGCGATGCACGTGCTGGCTGCCCGTGTACAGCGTGTTGTTGTCGTGCGGCGAGATGTGCAGCGGTGCGTCCCACACGAAGCGGTACTTCACGCCCTCAGCGGGACCGTTGGACTGCTGCGGCCACACCTCAACGTTGCGGAACTGGCGGCGATCTTCCTCGAAGCGCACGACGATGCCGCCGACCATGCCAGAGCCAGAGGCCGTCGACCATACGATCTTGGAGTTCGTGGGATCGGGCGTGGCCCAACCGCTCTCACCGCCGCCGACGGAATGCCACATGCCGCGCGAGATGCCCGCGCTTCGACCACCAACGACGCGCGAGTTCGATGGCCCGCGATACGACGGCTCGTCCTGCTTGTTGCCGAGGACGTTGTAGGGGATCTCGTTGTCCACGGTGACGTGGTACATCTGCGCATTCAGCAGCCGCTGGCGGTACCACGTGCGGCCGCGGTTCTGGGTGATCGAGAGCCCCTGATCGTGCGCGACGATCTGCCGGTCGGCGTTGGTGGGATCGATCCAGATGTCGTGATGATCGCCGCCGGGCGCGCGCGCTCCCGTTTGCGTGACGATGGTCGCGCCGCCGTCAATGGACTTCGCGAACGACGCAGTAAGGAAGTACGTCTCGTTCTCGTTGTCGGTGGCGACGGCCATTCGCGAGTAGTAGTGCGCGCGTCCCATCGCATTGCGATCGCGCGAGATGAGCGTCCAGTTCTCTCCGCCGTCGTCGCTGCGCCAGAGCTGGCCATTCTCAGTGGGCTCGCCATCCCACGGGATTCCATCTCCAGTTTCGATCAGGGCGTACACGCGATCCGGGTTGGACGGCGCGATCGCGACCGCCACCTTGCCCACCGGCTTGGTGGGCAGTCCGTGTCCGACGAGGCGCTTCCATGTGACGCCTCCGTCGCGCGAGACGAAGAGACCACTGCCCGGTCCACCGCTCGTGCGGCCCCACGTCTTGATGTCCAGCTGCCACATGCCGGCAAAGAGCACGCGCGGATTGCGCGGGTCCATCGCAATGTCCGAGCAACCGGTCTTCTCGTCCACGCGCAGCACGTGCGTCCATGTCGCGCCGCCGTCCGTCGTGCGGAACACGCCGCGCTCGGGCTGCGGCCCGTACGCGGTGCCGAGCGCGCAGGCCAACGCGGTGTTGGGATCCTGTGGGTGCACCACGATGCGCGGAATGCGGCCGGTCTTCTCGAGGCCAGTGAGCGTCCACGTGCGGCCCGCGTCGAGCGACTTGTACACGCCCTGCCCGAGCGAGATGTGTGAGCGAATCTTTCCCTCGCCGGTGCCGGCCCAGATCACGTTGGGATCTGACTTCGCCACCGCGAGCGAGCCGATGGACTGCACCGGCTGCGCGTCGAAGATCGGCGCCCAGTTGACACCGCCGTCGGTGGTCTTCCAGATCCCACCCGACGCAGCGCCCACATAGTACGTGAGTGGATCTCCCGGCACGCTGGCCGCCGAGGAGAATCGGTTGCCTTCGGGGCCGATGGTGCGCCAGTGCAGCGACTTGTAGACGTCGGGCGCGATAGCGGGCCTGGAGGCTGATGCGGCGGGGCGCGGTTGCGCGCCCGCGACGGCGGCGACGGCAAGCGAGAGCGTCGCGATGAACGGCCAGTTCCTGGTCATGGTACTCGAGGGCGGTGGAGGTCGGCGTCAATCGTACGCCGCGCGGCGCGTGACGTCAAAGCGCGAATGCGCGTGTCTTGCACACGGGATGATGAAGAGGCACTCTCTGGACGATGCTGACGATACGACAATCCACCGAGGCCGATCTCGCGCCGATGCTCGCGATCATCAATGATGCGGCGCAAGCGTATCGCGGTGTGATCCCGGCTGACCGCTGGCACGAGCCCTACATGTCAGCCGCCGACCTCTCGGCGGAGGCGACCGCTGGCGGCATCGCCTTCTGGGTCGCGGAGCAGGACGAACGCCTGATGGGACTGATCGGCATCCAGTCCAAGGGAGACGTCGCGCTCGTCCGTCATGCGTACGTCGCGTCGAACACGCAGCGCAGCGGCGTGGGGACGCGCCTCCTCCGACACGTGCTCAGTCTCGCGACCAGGCCGGTGCTCATCGGGACGTGGGCCGCCGCGTCGTGGGCAATCGATTTCTACCGACGGAATGGATTCACCGTCGTCTCGGAGGACGAGAAGAATCGCCTGCTCCGCGCGTATTGGTCGATTCCCGAACGCCAGGTCGAGACGTCCGTCGTACTTGCCGATGCGCGCTGGATGCATCAGGCGGCCGAGTCCGGGCTGCGGATGGTCGTCGCCGAATGGGATCACGCGATGGAGGGAAACGACGCGGACAAAATCGGACGCTACATGGCAGACGACTGGATCATCATCGGCTCAGATGGCATCGTCTCGGGCAAGCAGGAGTTCCTGGGGTTTGTGCGCTCCGGCGTGCTGCGACACGACGTGATGGAATCGCACGACATGGACGTGCGCGTCTACGGCGACGCCGCCGTCGTGGTGGCGCGCGGCATTTCCGGAGGCGCCTTCCATGGGCGCCCATTCTACCTCACCGAACGCGCGTCATCGGTGTTCGTGCGGCGCGCCGGCGAGTGGCTGTGCGTGTCCACGCACCTCTCGCTCATGTCCGGCGGTGGCGCGTAGCGATCACCACGCAACGCGACGACTACTTCCCGGTGATGCCCCTGGCGATGTCGCTGGCGATCCCAGTAAGCCTCCTATACGTCGGCGCATCGGCCGCATTGGTCAAGAGCACGACTGCGGTGTCGATCTCGGGATAGAACGCCACGTAGCTCAGAAAGCCATGCGTGCCGCCATCGTACCAGGTCTGGCTGATGCCACCGACGGGTTTGTAGGAATACCAGTTCAGAGCGACGGTGTACACGTTGGAATCCCTCTGTACGATCCTGTTGGTGGAGAGATCGACGCTCGCGGTCCTCGTGAGCGCCAGCCTGACACGCTCGTTCTTCCCTTCCAGATGCGTCTTCATGTACTTCAGGAGATCGGCGGCTGTGGAGCTGAAGCCATTGCTCATGTATGGCATTCGCACGGCGTTGCCATTGTATCCGATCGCGAGGTCCGTGACTCCCGATCTGAACGGCGTGAAGGCGGAGCGTTGCATCTGGAAGGCCTCGAAGACATGTCGCTCGACCAGCTCCCGGTAGGGCGTCTGATAAACCGACTCAAGGGCGTAGGTCAGCAGGTCGCCTCCCGCATTGGAGTGCTTTCTCACGGCGCCGGGCAGCGTGTCCAGCGTGGCCTGGCGAAGCGCGGTATAGAAGTCCTGACGGGTGAAGCTCCCATAGATGCGTTCCCGGAGATAGCTCACGGAATCCGGGTGCGCCTTGGTGATCTCCTCTGGTGTCGGCGGCAGCCAGTCGGGTAGGGCGGATGTCGCGCTTGCCAGATGCGCGATCCGGACGGGGTGTCCGCCGTACTCGAGGTTGGGGTAGTCGCCCTTGAGGTATTTCCGAATATCGTCGTCGAGCGAGATCCGCTTCTCCGACAGCGCCGTCGCGAGTACGACGCTCGTGAAGGTCTTCGCGATGGAGCCGACTTCGTACAGCGTCTTCTCGGAGGGAGTGTTGGCCTTGCCTATCTCCGTCGTCCCGAAGTTGTAGAAACGGTCCTTGCCACCGGTGTAGAGCCCGACGGAGAGCCCTGGCGCCTTCGTCGTCTCGATGAAGCTCTCTCCAAGACGTCGCACCAGGGTGTCCGGATCGAGCGGCGATGGTTTGTCCTGTCCGAACGCTAGCTGCGCGAACAGCGCCATCGAGATAACAACTGTTGCAAGGGCTTTCATGGCGCTCCTGGCGGGAGATGCAGATACACGATGCCGTGCGGGCACGTCGTCGTTGGACAGCGGGAAGTGAGAATGGTTTGATCAACGCTTGACGAGAGCCGCCGGACTCGACAACATGCGTTCGCGCTATCGGAGCGCACCCGGTCCGCGGGCAGGGATCTTCCCATCCGACGCAGGTCGCCATCACAACTGATCGACACCCCTCTTTTCGGACCCATCAGGCGGACACGGGTCATAACGAAAGGAGGTCGTATGTTCCGTCCACTGCCGTCGAGGCCAAGCCTCGAGTACGAGCGCAAGCAGGCGAAGTCGCTGCTGCGTCGGTTACGCGCCGGCGATCCCGATGCCATTGCGCGTGCGCGCGAGCGACATGGAGCACTTCAGCCGTCGCTGGGTGCGGACATCCCGCTCGCCGACGCGCAACTCGTAATCGCGCGCGAGTACGGGTTCGCGAGCTGGCCCCGGCTCGTGCAGTACTACGGCGACGTGAAACGCCAAGGCCTGGCGCTCCGTTCGTACGGACTGCACAACCGCGAGTTCTACGAGAGCTTCGCGCGCTCGTTGATCGCCGAGCATCAACACCGGCGCCCGCACGCCGGACGAGCGCTCGCGGCGAGCGTTCCGCGATTCTATGGAAAGACCGTCGCCGACGTGTTCGCGTCCAGTGTGACCGAGGACGAGGCGCGGCTGACGGTCGCGCGTCAGGCCGGATGCGCGAGTTGGGAACTGCTCATGGAAGAGATGGACGCGGACCGCGCGCGCGACTCCGATCCGTGGAAGCGGGAGCAGGCGGCGCTGACGCTTGCGAGAAAGTCGATCATGAGCGGAGATCTCGATGCGGTGATGCGCATTGTCGCCGAACATCCGGAATTGTTGCAGCCCACCGACGAGGACCGGAGCCAGCTTCAGCGGCAGGGCATCGTCGTCGTCGCGTTGGCGGCTGAGGAGAAGGGCGTCGCGGGTGCGCGCGCAATCACGGAGTGGCTCGCATCACAGGGCGTCGACGTTGGCCTCGCGCTCAATGAGCGGCTCTGGGGGCGCATGTTCCAGACGACGGATGCAGTGCGCTTCTCGCTCGAGCGCGGAGCCGATCCAAACTGGATCGCTCCCAACGGCATCTCGGTGCTGGAGCACGCGATGTTGATCTACTGGAACGGAGACGCGGTGGATCTTATCGCTCGGCGCGCCACACCAAAGCGTGCGCTCTGGATTGCCGCCGGCCTCGGCGACGTTGACGGCGTGAGTCGGTTCCTCGATCGAAATGGAAGGCCGACTGAAGCGGCCTATCGTCATCGGCCGGACTTTACCGCCGCCGGCTCGCCGACGTTCATGCTGTCCGCGCCTGTCGTGGACGACGTAGAGATTCTCGCCGAGGCGTTCTTTGTGGCGCTGCTCAATGATCGCATCGCCGTGCTCGACTACATGATCGATCGCGGATTCCCCGTCGACTATCTGGATTGGGAGATGCCGTTCGTGAGTTTTGCCGCCGGCAATCAGCGGCTCAAGGTGGTGGAGTGCCTGGTGCGTCGAGGCGCCAATCTCGATGCCCGTGGACGGCAGCCCGACGCGAGCGCGCGCGACATGGCGCGCGAGATGTTCGAGAACAGGCCGACCGACCCCACGGCGCGTCGGATCCTGGAGCTCTGCGGCGCTGGAGATCCCGAGCAGATCATCGCCGAGATGGAGGCACGGCCGGCGCCGGAGCCGGAGGCTTCACCTGAGCTGGCAGAGGCACTCGAACTGGCGGGTGACGACGCCACTCGGCGCGGACAGGCCGACATCCAGCCGGAGAACCTATTAATCGGCATGCTGCGGGGGACGCACAGCATGGCCATGCAGTTGATGCGTTCAGCCGGAGTCGATAGTGAGCGATTGCGGGCCGAGGTCGGCACACGTGTCTTGCCGGCGACTGACCGCGTGGACGGCAAGCCACCACTCGGCAGCGCCGCGCAGGGCCTGATAGGCGCGGCGGTCGCGATCGTGCGGGGACGAAAGGAGACGACCGTGGTCTCGGTGCATGTGCTCCGCGCCCTGTGCGACGCCGACAACGCGTTTCTCGCGGATCTCCTTGCTCGGTGCGGCTCCGGCATCGCAACTCTGAGGGAGCGTCTCGCCGAGAACGCATTCTGATCGTGCTCTTCTTGAAGTCGGTTTAACGCCAGGAGTGTTCGGGTGACGATTCGAGCGACGCCGAGTACCGGGGACGACCAATCCGTGTTCACGATCACGCCGATCGGCCACGTCGAGTCATCTCTCGAGAGCCGCGAGCATGCACCCAAACAGGGCAACGAGGGGTCACCGGGGGCGTGGCTTGCATTCAAGCCGGAGTTTCAAGAGGGTCTGCGAGATATGCGTGAGGGCGACGAGGTCCTGGTCCTCACGTGGCTCGACAGGAGCGACCGGACGTTGTTGCGTGTGCACCCGCGGGACGACCTCGACGCTCCGCCACGTGGCGTGTTCAGCACGCGGTCGTCCGACCGACCCAACCCGGTGGGAATCCATCGCGTCACGATCCTCGCGATCGAGAGCCCCACGCGATTCAAGGTCAAGGACATGGAAGCGTTCAACGCCACGCCAATCGTCGACGTCAAACCGGTGCTTGACCGCGCGACGGAACGCTGACCTCTATTTCGACCGTACGGGTACGACGCCGACGATGCGTGCCCTTCGGATCTCCTCGCGCGCTGCCTCCGATGAACTATTTCCTGGACTCCGTTGTTAGCGGCCGAAGGTGTGGGTAGCTTGGGCCGCGCCATCCCGCGCACGAACGACGCGGACCATCAATCCCAATACACGAGGAATCACGCGTGACACGAAGTTTTGCAGGGATCGCTGTCGCGCTCGCCGCGCTCTGCGCGAGCCCCTGGCTCGCGCGTGCACAGTCGGCATCGGTGGAGATTGCGCTCGTCGCCAATGCGCAGGACGCCACCATCGCACTGCTGGACGTCGCCACCCGCTCCATCATCGGCAGGATCGACGTGAATCCGGGTCGCCTGAAGGGGTCGGGCGCAGGAGCACCCAACTATGCGCAGGATACCGACGTCTCCCCCGACGGCAAGACGCTGTACGTCTCGCGCGCACACCTGGGCGATGTCGCGGCGTTCGACATGGTCACTGGTAAACTCCTGTGGGAGACCTCCCTGAACACCGGGCGCGCCGACCACATGACCATCACTCCAGACGGACGCAGTCTCTTCGTCGCGGCGATGCTCGACAATCGCGTCTACCGCATCGCGACGGCCACGGGGAAGATCACCGGACACGTCGTCACCGGCGTGTACTCGCACGACGTCAAGATCACCCGCGACGGCAAGCTCCTCTACAACACCAGCATCGGTGCCTTGGCCAGCCTCCCCCGCTCCGCCAATGCACCGCCGCTTACGGAGACGCCGGGCGCTTCGTTCCAGGTCACCATCGCCGACGTGAACACCCTGGAAACGCGCGAGCGCATCCCGACCGAGCACGCCATCCGCCCTTGGCACTTTGCACCTGACGAGAAAGGCCTGTATGCGCAGTTGGCCAACCAGCACGCCGTCGCTTTCTACGACCTCGCCGCCCGCAAGTTCACGCGGCGGCTCCAGCTGCCGGTGAAGCCGGGCATCACCGTCACCGACTACGACTTCGAGGCCCCGCATCACGGTCTTGCCCTTACCGACGACGGCACAACGTTGTGCCTTGCGGGACGCGCGTCAGACTATGCCGCGCTGGTCAGTGCCCCGGACCTGACGCTCCTTTCCACCATCCCGGTGGGCGACGGCCCAGGGTGGGCCGAGACTGCCGACAACGGGAACGTCTGTCTCGTCACCAATACTCGGAGCGACGACCTGTCGATCATCTCGATCCGCGAACGGAGAGAAGTGCTGCGACCGCCGATCGGCGACGGTCCCAAGCACATCACCATCGCCCGGCTGCCCGCGTCGGTGATCACCGCGATCAAGGCGCGGTTGTGATGGATACTCTTACGTCGCGCGTCATGTACCGTCCCGAGAGTCGAACACCACCCTCCTCATCCCTCCAAATGCGCATTCAACTCCTTGCGTTGGCCCTGCTTCCATTGCAATTGCCTGCGCAGACTGTGCGCGACAGCATCATCACCGTGACCGCGTCGCGCTCATCGCGAGTGCCACCGGATCGTGCATCGCTGTACGTGATCGTGGAGGGCACCGCGGAGACGGCGACGGATGCAGTCACGCGCGTCGACACGAAGGTCAAGGCGGTGTCCGATGCCCTGAAGGCACTCGGGTCGCGCGTGGTACTTGATCCTCCTGTCGCATACGGCGTGGGCCCGAGTCCGTCACCGAGTGGCTATCCCATGGCCAGCCAGACCGCGACCAACATCGCCCGGTCGGTCGTGCGCGTGCAGCTCGGCCGTCCGGAGCAGACGGCGAACGTGGTCGCAGCGGCGATCAACGCCGGGGCGGCGAGTAGTTCGTCACTCAGCTTCGAGTCGTCGGCGGCGGATTCCGTGCGGCGCGCACGCATCGGCGACGCACTGGGCGTCGCACGGCTGGACGCGGAAACCATCGCGACCTCACTCGGTGCGCGTCTCGGCGCTCTCGTCAGCGTGTCGACGACCGGAGGACCGTTCAATTTTCAGCAGCCCTTGTCGCTGAACTTTGACAATCGCTTCGGGCAACAGGCGTCGGTGCCGGAGATCACGATCACCGCCACCGTCACCGTGCAGTACCGGTTGGTTCGATGACCGCGCGTTCGCTCCGCACGAGGCCTGCTACCAGCAGCAACGTACGGGACCCATGAACCTGCAAAGCTTCTATCCGATCATCGTGACTCCCGACCTTGTGCCCTGCCGGGATTTCTACACGCGCTGGTTTGGCTTCGAGGTCGTCTTCGAGGCGAACTGGTTCGTGTTGCTCGGAACGAGCGGCGACGTCGCCGCGAACATCGCCTTCATGCACCCGGATCATCCGTCGGCGCCTCCAGGCCCGGAAACGTTCAACGGCAAGGGCATGTGCCTCGAGTTCCAGGTCGCCGACGCGAACGTCGAGCATGAGCGCTTCATTCGTGATGGCGCCGCGCTCGGCCTCGCGCTCGTCGACGAGCCATTCGGCCAGCGGCGGTTCGGCCTGTTCGATCCGGCCGGCGTATGGATCGATGTCGTGGAGCAGATCGAGCCGGCGGCTGGCTGGTGGGACAAGTATCTCGTCGCGGATGGTTAGGCCGTCGGCTCCAGGGCGCGATTTGTGGTTGCGCGCTTCAGGCTCTTAAACCTTGGGACACGCTCAGTGCTGGATCACGTCAGTCTCCGCGTCGCGGACTACGATCGCAGTAAGCGCTTCTACGAGGCGGCGCTGGCGCCGTTGGGATTCGTCCTCGGCATGGAGAACGACTCCGGCGCCGGTTTCCGGAAAGCCTCGATCCCCGCATTCTGGGTCAAGCAGGGCGACGCCGTGCAGACCCCAGTGCCAGTGGAGCTCGGCTCCGACTGTGGCGGGCCAGCCGTGCATGTCGCGTTCGCGGCAGTCGATCGACAGTCGGTCGACGCCTTCTACCACGCGGCCATTGGCGCAGGCGCACAAGGCAATGGCGCGCCCGGTCTGCGGCCCCAGTATCACGCGAACTACTACGGCGCGTTCGTCCTCGATCCAGACGGCTACAACATCGAGGCTGTTTGCCACAAGCAGGAGCCCTGAGGCACTCGCCTGGCGAATACGGCCGCCGCGAGACGCGTCACGCATTCTGACAAACCTCTCACCGTATCGCACATGATCCTTCGCGCGTTTCCTGCGGAGTCGTACATGCGATGGCGCCGCCTGGACGTGCCAGGTCGCGAGGAGGCACGCGTCGAGCGGACAGCCACGGGCTGGCGCCTTGCCGGCCAGCTCGACGTGGGGGACGCCGGCGTCGCCGCGCAGCTCCAGTACACGATCGAGTGCGATTCCGAATGGCGCACGCGCCGCGCGATCATCGAGGGTGTGGCCGGTGGCGGCCCGGTTCGGGTTGCGCTCGAGGCGGACGCGGCAGGACACTGGACGCGTGACGGCACGCCGGTGCCGGAGCTCGCTGGCGCATTGGACGTCGATCTCGGTTTTACGCCGGCCACCAACACGCTCCCCATCCGTCGTCTCGATCTCGCGGTCGGGGAAAGCGCCGACGTGCTGAGCGCGTGGCTCCGCTTTCCGGAACTTCGGCTCGAGCGGTTGGAGCAGACGTATACACGAGAGACCGAGCAGAGCTTCCGTTATCGTGCTCTCGTCGACGGTGAACTGTTTACCGCGCGGCTGGATACCGACCCGTTCGGACGGGTGCTCTGCTACGAGGGACTGTGGGAGGCTGAATCTGCGACATGACGGCCGGCGTAGGGCTAGCGTTCTTCGCCTCGTTGCTCCATGACTCGCACCTCTCACACGTGCAACGTGACGGTCCTCAACGTGGCCCATCAATCCATTCGGGAATGACACCCGCACGCACCGCAGGGCTGCTGTACCTCATCGTCGCGGTGACCGGCGGCTTCAGCATGTTGTATATGCCGTCGCTCATCGTGCCCGGAGATGCCGCCGCAACGGCTGGCAACATCCTCACGCACAACGCGCTGTACCGTCTTGGCATCGCGAGCGGACTCATTTGCCAGGTGGCCTTTGTGTTCCTGGCCCTCGCGCTGAACCAGCTCTTCAAGGGCGTGCAACAGACACACGCTGCGGTGATGGTGGCGCTGGTGGTGGTCGCCGTGCCTGTGGCGTTCCTCAATATGCTGAACCAGTTGGCCGCCCTGCATGTGTTAAGCGGTGCCCAATACCTGACGGTGTTTGACAAGGCGCAGTTGAACGCACTGGTGATGCTGTTCCTCGATCTGCACGGCCAGGGGCTTCTCATCGTCGAGCTACTCTGGGGCCTGTGGCTCGTCCCCCTGGGGTTGCTGGTCATCAAGTCTCGGTTCATCCCTGCGTTCATCGGCGTCCTGTTGCTCGTCGGTTTTCTTGGCTATGCCGCCGATTTTGTCTCGCGGCTTCTGTTCCCGCAGTACGCAGCGTTCGTATCGCCCATTGCCGGTGCTTCAAAGTTCGGGGAACTGGCGATGATCCTGTGGCTTCTGATCATGGGGACAAAGGAACAACACGCTGCGTTGCGCGATATCAGAACGTGAGCCATTGGTAGGATTCGCCATGGAAGAGATAGAGAGCGACACCCAACGCGCCGCAACAATCGGAGTATGATGCACGAGATGACAACGCCAGCCCTTCTCATCACCGCCTCGCCCTGTGCGCGCCTGGCGCAGCGGAAAGCCAGCAATGCGCGCCGCTCGCTCGTCCAGCGTTCGAGTTCGAGGTAGACGTTCCCGCAACCGCGATACCAGATTCGACACGTCCGCATCCCGTAAATCGCTTCTCGGCCAAGAAGGGCGACCCAGAGACGATTCTCGTGCAGTTCGTCATCGATACGGCCGGTGCACCCCTGCTCGCCTCGTTCAGGTTGCTCAAGGTGCCGTCCCAGCAGGTCGCCGACAGCGTCACGGCGGTCTTTCCGAAATGGCGGTTTACGCCGGCGCGGCAGGGCAACTGCCGTGTCGCGCAACTCGTGCAGACCGCGGTGGTGCGCTAGTCGGCTCTGTTCGCGCGCGTCATCTTTCCATCATTCGCCATAGATCCTGGGGAGCTTTCCGGTGACGACCTGGCTGCAGCGCATTCGCGGCGCTCTTGGATTGAGCCTGACGTGGGCGGCAGCGTGGACTCCCGTCGGTGCCATCATTGCCCGTGCAGCGCGCGGTCGATCGTTGCTGCAGCCAGGCGAAGGAGCGCAAGCGCCTCAGCAACTCCGCAGCGCCGACACTCACTTCGACAGCGCCCCATTTCCCAAAGTAGGAGGAGCGAGACATGCCAACAGCGCGCGATTCCGATCTCCTGATCCGGGTCAGGACAGCACTGGCAGACGTCCCACACGTCGCGGAGAAACGAATGTTCGGGGGCACGGCGTTCATGGTGCAAGGCAAGATGTGCATCACTGCGCGTGCTGAGCGACTCATGTGTCGCATCGACCCGGCACTCCACGACGCTGCGCTCGAGCGCGACGGTTGCCAAACGGTGGTGATGAAGGGCCGAGAGTACCGAGGCTATGTGTTCGTCGCGGCAGATGCCGTGACGACAACCAGCGCTTTGACGTATTGGATCGATCTGGCGCTGACCTTCAACAAGACCTTCGCCTCAAAGCCGCGACGAGCCGTCAAGCGATCGCACGCGTGACGGCCTTGGACGCCGAGGTTAGGGAGCAATTCGAAAGATGCGCTCGGCGTTGCCGTGCGAGATCAGTGCGCGCTCCGCGTCGGAGAGTGGGGCGGCGTCGAGGAATGCGACCGCGGGCGCGGTCCTCTGGTAGGGGTAATCGATCGCCCACATGATGCTCTCGACGCCGAGCTTCTCGATACAGAAACGAAGTGCGAGCGGGTCCTCGACGCCGCTTGTCGTGATCGCGAAGTTGCGCCGAAAGTACTCGCTCGGCTTGAGCTTGTTCGCGCGGCCCGCTGCCCTCGCACCGGGCGCGCCCATGTAGTCGAGGCGCCACATCCAGAACGGCAGCGCCTCGCCCAAGTGGCCGAGCACAATGTGGAGGCCCGGAAATCTGTCGAGCACGCCGCTCAGCATCAGGCGCACCGCGTGCGTCCCTGTCTCGACGCCGTAACCCCACGCGGCGCTCTCGATCCGGTAGTCGCGAAAGGGTGCCGCCATCCCGTCGGAGGGCGCACGCGGATGGATGTAGAGCGGGACGCGCAGAGCCTCGATGGCCTCGAGGATCGGCCAGAACCGCGGCTGATCGAGGTACGCGTTCTCGGTGTGTGAGTTGACGATGAGCCCGTTCAGCCGTAGCCCGGTGATCGCACGGTCTATCTCCTTTACCGCAGCGGCTGGGTCCTGCGGCGCAAAGCTCGCGAGGCCGGCAAATCGTGTGGGGCGTTTGCGAACGATCTCCGCGAGGCGGTCGTTCGCTAAACGCGCCAGGGACGTGCCGAGTTCGGGCTTGAACATCTGCACACCTGGCGCGGTCAGCGACAACAGGTGCATGTCGACGCCGGTCTCATCCATCTCGGCCAGGCGTACGGCGTCGGTGTCGAGCAGTTGAGGCAGGAAGCGCGGCGCCGCGCCGGGAGGCGCGTTGTAGACGCCCGCGAGGAGTGCGAGGTCGAGGTTGCCGCCTCCAGCTCGAACGACGTCCCCGAGCGCTGTCGCAACTTCAGGAATGCACCACGCTTCCTCGGTCGCGATCTTTCGCACACGAGAACGAGTCGCAACCGGGGCGACGCCGCGCGCCTCTCGCGCTGCCGCGCCCGACGCAGAGCCGTTCGGGTAGGCGTGCGCATGCGCGTGCTCCTGATCGCGTCAGTTGGGGTACACTCCGAAGCCAACAGCATTGCACGAGAGGACCTATGGACAAGCACACTGCGGGTCGCCGTGAGTTCCTCGCCGCGCTGGCCGTGTCGGGCGCG
>JANOIJ010000272.1:0-5025 GCA_031407575.1 Gemmatimonadaceae bacterium
CATCGCGCTTGCGTCGCGGCCACCCGCGCCGCGCTGCAGAGTCCCCAGCACGATACGAACATGTCCAAACTCACAAGCTCGATCTGGTATGAGACCTTCGAAATGCCGTCCCGTCCGGCGCTCAAGGAGAACCTCTCGGTGGACGCCTGTGTGATCGGTGCCGGCGAGGCGAGTGCACCCGGTTTCGCGAGCGGGCCAGCGCTGCGCTTTCCGCGACAGGGACGCCTGCACGCGCTCAAGTACTACGCCGGGCTCGCCGACGCCATCGAGCGGCACGGTGGACACGTGTTCGGCGACACGAAGGTGGAGGGCATCGAGGGCGGCTCGCCCGCGAAGGTCACCACGGCGAATGGAAAGACGGTCGAGGCCGCCGATGTGGTCGTCTGCACCAACGGCTCCATCAGCGACATGGTGGTGACGCATGCGAAGCAGGCGCCGTATCGCTCATTCGTCATCGCGCTCGCCGTGGCGAAGGGGCGTGTGCCGGACGCGCTGTACTGGGATACGCCGCATCCATACCACTATGTGCGGATCCAGCCTCTGGACGCAGCGCGCGACGCGCTCATCGTCGGCGGAGAAGACCACTGGGCAAGGTGTTGAACGGTCCCGCGGTGATGGACCTGGAGAAGCGGCGCTGACGGCCAGTCGCCGCTACGGCGTGCAGGTCGCCTTCTCGCCAAAGTGCAGCCGCACCACCGATACGGGCCCCGTGGCCGGCACCGTCACCACGAACGCGTTGTCATAGCCCGCGTCGCAGATTTCGGCAGGCTGCGGCGCGCCGAACGCCGCGACCAGCGCGGGCACGGTGTTGCTGTGGCCCACGACCACAACCGTGTGACCGCGGTGCCTGGCGAGGATGCTGTCGGCGGTGACGCGTGCGGAGTTGCGCGCTTCGATGACCTCGGTCGTAAGACCAAGCTTGGCCGCGAGGGGCGCAGCCGTCTGCCGAGTGCGCTGATACTGCGTGCTGACGATGGCGTTGACGCCAGCATCGCGGACGAGCTCGATGAGCGCGGCAGCGCGCGCCGTTCCCGCGCTGGTGAGCGGTGGATCAGTGGCGGGTTCCGCGGCCTTCTCGGCGTGCCGCACGAGGATGATCGTGGTGACGCCATGTGGCGCGGCCTGCGCTTGGGCGACGCTGGCGACGGATGCGCTGGCGAGCAGCGCGAGGAGAACTGGAGCGAGTGGTGATGGACGCATGCGCCTAAACAAGGCGCGTGTCGCGGGGATCGTCAACGTGTTGTGTGCGACGACCCTGTGCCGCGACGGACTACGCCGCGTGCGGCGTGTCGATCTCCTGCTTCGCGACGTGGACGTCGTGCTTCGCCTGCGCGTGCATCGATGCGCGTCCGCCGAACACGCGGGCGGCGACTTGCGACGGCATGTAGACCGTGGCTTTCGCGACCGCCGGTGACACGGCGAACGTGGGCAGGGATACGCCGTACACGGCGATGTGGCGGAGCGTCTTCGGGTTGATCATCTCGGAATCCTCGTGTGTGCCTTCACCCGATCTGACAACACGATTGCGAAAAGGGTTTGCGAGCGCGCTATCGCCGAGTCATCAGACCCGCCGGCCAGCTGGCACGGCGCGGCGCAGCAGCACCGTGAACGTGGAGCCAGCGCCCAACGTGCTCTGCGCACGAAGATCGCCGCCCATGGCCTGCGCGAGCTCGCGACTGATTGCGAGGCCGAGGCCCACGCCGTCGTGCGCGCGCGAGCGATCGGAGCGCACCTGCACGAACGGCTCGAAGATCGCCTCGATCTTGTCGGCCGGAATGCCGATGCCCGTGTCCGATACATGCACGGCCAGCGTATCGGTCGCGGTCGCTGGCACCTCGATGTCCACGGAGACCTGGCCGCCGTCGGGCGTGAACTTCCCGGCATTCGAAAACAGGTTGAGCAGGATCTGCCGGAGCTTGTCGACATCGGCCCACGCATGCGCGGCGCCGTTGTCGTCGCCGTGACTCTTGCACGCGATGTTCTTCGCGGTGAGCTGCGGCTCGATCATCGAGACGACGTCCGCGATTGCCTCGCGCACGTCCACCGGCTTGATGTCGTACTCGACCTTGCCGGCATCGAGCTTGGCGAAGTTGAGCACATCGTTGATCAGGCCGAGGAGATGGCGTTGTGCGCGTCCCACACGCGCGAGGGCATCGCGCTGGCTGGCGGTGACGGGACCGTGCAACTCCATCTCGAGCAGCTGCACGAAGCCCTGGATGGCGTTGAGCGGCGTGCGGAGCTCGTGGCTCATGTTGGCCAGGAAGTCGCTCTTCGCCTTGTTGGCCTCGCGCGCGTGAATGCGGTCGCGCTCGGCTTGGGCGCGTGCGGTCTCCGCCAGCTCGCGCGCGGTTCGCTCGGCGGCGAGCAGGCGCTCGCGCTCGAGGCCAGCGGCCGCGAGCAACGCTTGTGCTTCGCGCTCGGCGGTGACGTCGTTGAAGGTGCCGACCCACTCGGTTGTTTCGGGCGAGGCTCCGCCCACGGGGACGCCGCGCACCGCGAGATGGCGGTGCACGCCTTCGCGCGTAAGGACGCGATACTCGGTGTCGAAGGGAAGGCGCTCGGCGTATGCATGTGCCCAGGCGGTGCGCGCTCGCGAACGATCGTCGGGATGCACGGCCTCGAGCCACCGCATGGCGTCGTTTGCGGCGCCCGGCACCTTACCTGTGAGCGCCCGCCACCACGCCGCGCTGGCTGCGTCGAACCGGCCGCCGGGTCCCTGCCGCCAGACGAACTCCGACGTGGCCGCCACCAGCGCGCGATATCGCGATTCGCTGACCGCCGTGCGAAAGAGCGCCTCGTCGCGCGCCTCGCCATGGGCTTCGAGCTCCTTCGTCACCGCGCGGAGTTCCTCGTTCTTCGTCTCGAGCGCAAGCGCCTGGCCCTGGAGCATCTGCGCTTGCGTCTCCAGTTCGGCGTGCGCGGCGGCGAGCTGCTCGTGCTGCTTCTCGCGAGCCAACGTGAACTCGTTCTCGCGACGCGCGTCGCGCTGGAAGCGGTTGGCAACCAGCAGCGCCAGGACCGCTGAAGCAAGCGTCCCCACGACCAGCACGAACATGGCGAACCGCCGCCAGCGCAACTCCGACTGCTCTCTTGCGCCGAGTAACTCGTGCTCCGCGTTCTCCATTTCGGACAGTAACAGGCGGAGGCTGTCCGTCAGCGCCGTGCCTCGGTTCGTCGCCACCACTGCGCGCGCGGCGGTGAGTCCGCCAGTGCCGTGAAGAGCGATCACTTCTGCGAGCTGGGTGGTCCTCACCCCGATGAGTCGTTCGATCCGCTCGAGCCGCTGCTGCTGTGCGGCATTGTCGTACGTGAGTCGACGTACGGCCTGCACGTGCCCATCCAGGGCGTACACCGCCCGCTGGTACGCGTCGAGGTACGGTATCGCGCCCGTGATGAGGTAACCCCGCTGGCTCGTTTCCGAATCCTGGAGCGCGGACAGCGTGGTCTGCGTCGCCTCGATCACGTCGCGCGTGCGCAGCACGAGCGCGTTCGTCTGCGCTTCGTGGCTGAACGTGGCGAACGTGATCGCGCCGAGTACGAGCGTCGCGACGGCCGGGCCGACGGCGAGCAGCAGTCGCGTGACGCGACTGTAGGCTCCGCTCTGTGCTGCAATTGGTCCCGACGTCGTCACGCTCGCCTTCCGATTCCGACGCACTCCGCGGTGCGCGTTGCCTGCCGGTGAGAATCTGGTGCGACTTCCCGTGACTCGCCACCTCCGTCTTAGGCCGAATCACCAGATGTCGCCGACGGTAAATCCTTCCGGGAATGGGTCGTCGGGATCGAGTACGTAGGTCGCCATGCCGGTAATCCACGCCTGGCCACCGAGCGTCGGCACGACCGCGCGGTAGGGACCGACGGTCGTCTCCTCGACCAACCGGCCGGTGAACACGGTGCCGAGGACACCTGCGTGGCGAAAGTCCCGCTGGAGCGGCAGCCGTCCCCGCGCGTGCAGCGTCGCCATCTTCGCGCACGTGCCCGTACCGCATGGCGAGCGGTCGATCGCGCCCGTCCACGTGGACGGTTTGTTCCAGTCCAGCGCTCCGGTAGAGACGACGACGCAGTTCTGCCAGTCGGCATCGTCACGCAGCGGCGGGCCTGAGAGCTGCGCGATGGTGACGCCATCGAAGCCGGGCTGCTCGGGATGCACGACCGGACATTGCTCGCGCGCGGCGGCCTTGATCATCTCGCCGATGCGCACGATGTCGCCGCCTTCATCGGGCGTGAGGCGAAGGCCGAACTGCGTGGCGTCGGAGATGACGTAGAACATGCCGCCGTACGCGACGTCCACGACGACCGTGCCGAGGTGCGGCACCTCGATGCTCGCGTCGAGATACGCGGCGAACGCGGGCACATTGCGGAAGGTGACGCGCGTGACCTTGCCGTTGGCGCAGTCGGCGCGCACGCGGATGAGTCCCGCCGGCGACTCGAGCGTCAGCTCGGTGACGGGCTCGATCATCGGCAGCATCCCCGTCTCGAGTAGCACGGTGGTGACGGCGATGGTGTTGGTGCCCGACATGCCTGGATACTCGACCTGCTCCATGATGACGAAGCCGGCGTCCGCGGCGGGATTGGACGACGGGAGGATCAGGTTGCAATTGGCGGCGGGGTAGCCGCGCGGCTCGCGCAGCATGCGCTTGCGCAGGCCGTCGGCGTGGTCGCGCAGGTGGCACATCTTGTCATACATGGTCACGCCGGGGACGTCGAGCACGCCGCCGACGATGACGCGCCCAGGTTCGCCGCAGGCGTGGGCGTCTACTGCCTGTACCATGCTCGAGATTCGCATTTTCCAAACTAGATCGGCGAGCAGCGAACGGCGAACGGCGAGCGGCGAGCGGCGGCACGGTTTGGGGTCAGAGTCGGGGGTCAGAGTAAGGGGTCAGAGTCACGGGCGATTCTGGTCCGAGGCGCGGCGAAAAGCCAAACGACTCTGACCCCGACTCTGACCCCGACTCTGACCCCAAACCGTGCCGCCGCTCGCCGCTCGCCGTTCGCCGTTCGCTGCTCGCCGATCTAGTTTGGAAAATG
>JANOIJ010000276.1:0-57397 GCA_031407575.1 Gemmatimonadaceae bacterium
GCCGGCATGCTCACGGAGTCGGCCAGCACGCGCCTCGCGTCGCCGGTGACCATCACGAAAGACCAGCTCGTCGGCAATACGCGCAACCTGCAGAAGTACGAGGAGCAGACCAACTTCCCGAACCCGTGGCCCGGCGGCGAGTGGCGCCTGCGTGACATCGTGGACCGGCAGAAGATCTCCGCGTGGGCCACGCTCGACCTGGCCGCGCGCAACAAGGAGATGGTGCTGCGCAACGCCTATCTCAAGGCGCAGCGGCAGACGCAGCGCGGCGCCGAGCACAAGCCGACGGCGTTCATCGTGCCGTTTAGTGAGCAGCATGATCCGCTCACCACGATGAAGATGGTGGACAAGCTGCTTGCCCAGGGCGTCGAGATCATGCGCTCGGCATCCGGCTTCACGCATGAAGGCAAGACGTACGGCGCCGGCACGTACGTCGTCTCCATGGCGCAGCCGAAGATGGGCGTCGTGCGCTGGATGCTCGGCCGCACGTTCTATCCGGACAACGGGTGGACGCGCGACA
This sequence comes from Gemmatimonadaceae bacterium, assembly GCA_031407575.1. Lineage (GTDB taxonomy): Bacteria > Gemmatimonadota > Gemmatimonadetes > Gemmatimonadales > Gemmatimonadaceae > AG11. The sequence continues at coordinate 521 of JANOIJ010000276.1, forward strand.
ACGACGGCAACCCGATTCGCCCCTACGACATGGCCACCGATGTCATGGCGGAGTTCATGGGCGTGCGCGCCGACGCCGTCGACACGAAGGTGACCGCGGCGCTCACGAAGGTGACCGACGCAGCGCCTCCCGCTGGACGCGTGGCCAGCGGCTCCAACGGCTACACGATCGACGGACGTCTCAACGACGCATTCCGTGCGGTGAACCTCCTGTTCGCAAAGGGGGTCGCCGTGCGGCGTGTAGACAGGGCGAGCGGCGAGTTGCGCCCGGGTGACTATGTGGTGCCGAATGCATCCGTGAATGTCGTTGCGGACATCGCGAAGCAGACGGGCGTGGCTTTCAGCGCGTTGAGCGCCGATGCAACGACCGCAAGCCACGAGCTCAGGGCGCCGCGCGTGGCCATGTATCAGCGCTACGGCGGCGGTAACATGGACGAGGGCTGGACGCGATTCGTCTTCGAACAGTTCGACCTGCCCTACACGTCGCTCTTCGATCCCGAGCTCAAGGGTGGGAGCCTTGCCGCGAAGTACGACGTCATCGTCCTGCCGTCAGACAACCCGGCCACACTGATGGGCAGGTCCGGTGGTCCCGCCGGCGGACGTGGTGCGGCGGCCAACACGCCTCCGCCGTCTGACACTGGCGCTCGCGCAGCGGCACCGCGTGACCCCAACCCGCGCGGCGGTGGCGGTAACGCGCTGCTTGGCGGCGCCGGTGGCGCTGGTGCTGGTGGGCGCGGCGGCGGTGGTGGCGGCGGCGGCGGTGGTGGTGCTGGGGCCGAGTATCCCCTGGAGTATCGAACCGGCTTTGGCGACGAAGGCGTGAAAGCGCTTCAGGAGTTCGTGCGGGCTGGCGGCACGCTCGTCACGTTCGCCGACGCCGGTACGTTCGCCATCGAGCGCTTCGAGCTGCCGCTGCGCAACGTCGTCGCCGGGTTGCCGTTCAAGCAGTTCTGGTCGCCTGGTTCGACGCTCCGCATCAGCGTGGACACCGCGAACGCGCTCGGCTACGGCATGCCGTCGTCCGCGCTGGCGATCTTTCTCTCGGGTAGCCAGGCGTACGAGATCCTTCCCGCCGGCGTGGGTAAGGTCGAGACGATCGCGAAGTTCAAGGACGCAGACCTACTCCACAGCGGTTGGCTGCTCGGCGAGTCGGTGATTGCCGGAAAGCCGACGATCGTGTCGGTGCCGTATGGCCAGGGGCGCGTGGTGCTGATCGGCTTTCGCGCCCAGCATCGAGCACAGGCGCACGGCACGTACAAGCTGTTGTTCAATGTACTGACGAGGCACAGTTCTAAGGGCGTGCTCTAAGGACGTGCTCAAACGGCGTGCTCTAACGGCGTGCTCTAACGCCGTTAGCGTTCGGCTCACGCATGGCGGTGTGGAAGCGCGCGCGTCGGACAAGTGCGGATCGAGGAGGGGTTGCAGCCGAAACCTATGGCGTGGAGGGAGGGGCTCATTTCGCGCAGGATGCGCATCCACCCGTCCGGCGCAGTGTCGACCATGACACGGCGCCGGATCTACGCCAACCAAGAAGCCCCGCCTAGCGCTCGGCGCGCTAGTGCGGGGCCTCTCTTACCAACGGATCGGGTGAGATTCGAACTCACGGTACGCTTTCACGTACACACACTTTCCAGGCGTGCGCCTTAAACCACTCGGCCACCGATCCAGCACCACACGACACCCGACGTCAAAGCCCAGTGCAGATCCTTCGCTGCGCTCAGGATGACAAACAACACCTCGCTGCGCTCAGGATGACAGTCCACCTGAACCAAGCGCGCTGACGGCGCCATCCGCCGATTCAGCGCGCTTTGGTAAACGTTCCGTCCCGCGCAAAGCGGACAGGGTGAGATTCGAACTCACGATACCCTTGCGGGTACGCCGGTTTTCGAGACCGGTGCTTTCAACCACTCAGCCACCTGTCCGGAACAGCCGGGTAATTTACCCGCGCGGCCGGGGAGTGTCAACGAAATCCACACCCCGGCGCGCTGCGAAGAAGTCCCGCAGCAACGCGCCCGCCTCCACCTCGCACACGCCACCGCGAACCTCGGGCCGGTGGTTGAGACGCGGGTGCCGCAGGATGTCCCCCACCGACCCCGCCATGCCGGCCTTGTCGTCCCACGCCCCGAAGACCACGCGGTCCACGCGCGCCAGCACCAGCGCGCCCGCGCACATTGCGCACGGCTCAAGCGTGACGTAGAGCGTGCACTCCGTCAGCCGCCACGTGCCCAAATTCGCGCTCGCGGCGCGCACCGCGAGCGACTCCGCGTGCGCCGTGGCGTCCTGGTCGCGAATTGTGCGGTTGTTCGCGCGCGCGATGATTTCGCCGTGGCGCACCACGATGGCGCCGACCGGCACCTCACCGGACTCCGCGGCGAGACGCGCTTCGTCCAGCGCAAAGCGCATCCACTCGCTATCCGCGTCGTCGCGCGCTGCCACTCAGATGCCCGACGTCGCGTCGCCCTTGCTGAACGACAGCGTCTGCCCCTCGCCTGGCGTCACTGTGATCCGGTCGCCATCGGCGAACTTGCCCTCGAGGATCTGCATCGCCAGGGGATTCTGGATGAGGCGCTGGATCGCGCGCTTGAGGGGGCGCGCGCCGAACGCCGGATCGTAGCCCTCCTCCGCGATCTGCTTCCTCGCCTCGGGCGTGACGATGAGCGTCAGCTTCTTCTCCGCCAGCAGCTTCTCGAACCGCGCGAGTTGAAGGCCCACGATGTGCTCGATCTGATCCGTGCCGAGCGGCCGGAAGACGATGATGTCGTCAACACGATTGAGGAACTCGGGCTTGAAGTGCCCGCGCAGGACACTGCTCACCTGCGCTTCAATTGCCGCCCAATCGCCGCCAGCGTGCTCAAGGATGTAGTGGCTCCCGATGTTCGACGTCATGATGATCACCGAGTTCCGGAAATCCACCGTGCGTCCCTGCGAATCAGTCAGGCGACCGTCGTCCAGGATCTGGAGCAGGATGTTGAAGACGTCGGCGTGTGCCTTCTCGATCTCGTCGAAGAGAATGACCGAATAGGGTCGGCGGCGCACCGCCTCGGTCAGTTGCCCGCCTTCTTCATATCCGACGTAGCCCGGCGGCGCGCCGATGAGCCGCGACACCGCGTGCTTCTCCATGTACTCCGACATGTCGATGCGCACCATGGAGTGCTCGTCGTCGAACAGGAACTCGGCGAGGGCGCGCGCCGTCTCCGTCTTGCCGACGCCGGTTGGGCCGAGGAAGATGAAAGAGCCGATGGGGCGATTCGGATCTTGCAGCCCCGCACGCGACCGACGCACCGCATTCGCCACGGCCTGGACTGCTTCATCCTGACCCACCACGCGACGCGCAAGCTCGACGTCCAGCTTCGTGAGCCGTTCGCGCTCGCCCTCCATCATCCGCGTGACAGGAATGCCTGTCCACTTGGCCACGACTTCCGCGATGTCCTCGGCGGTGACCTCCTCCTTGAGGAACTGCGGCCGCCCGCCGACGCTGGCCAGCTTCGACTCGGCATCCTTCATCGCCGCCTCGAGCGACGGAATGGTGCCGTAGCTGATCTCGGCGGCCTTGGCGAGGTCACCCGCGCGCGCCGCCTTCTCCGCCTCGATGCGTGCCTGGTCGATCTGCTGCTTGATCTTGCCCACGGCGCCGAGCGTGTCCTTTTCCTGCTGCCACTGCGCCTTCATGCCGTTTGAGCGCTCCTTGAGCTCGGCCAGCTCCTTCTCGATCACCTTTCGCCGCTGGTTGGACGCGATGTCCTTCTCTTTCTGGAGCGCCGTGCGCTCGATATCCAGCTGCATGACGCGACGCTCCACCTCGTCGATTTCCTGCGGCATGGAATCGATCTCGATGCGCATGCGCGAGGCAGCTTCATCGAGCAGGTCGACGGCCTTGTCAGGGAGGAACCGGTCGCCGATGTAGCGATGTGACAACGTCGCGGCGGCAATGACGGCGCCATCCGTGATGCGCACGCCGTGGTGCGCCTCATAGCGCTCCTTCAGCCCGCGCAGGATGGCGATGGTGCTCTCCACCGTCGGCTCGCCGACGTACACCGGCTGGAAGCGCCGTTCGAGCGCCGCGTCCTTCTCCACGTGCTTGCGGTATTCGTCGAGTGTGGTTGCGCCCACCACGCGCAGTTGTCCCCGTGCGAGCATCGGCTTGAGCATCTGCCCCGCGTCCATCGACCCTTCCGCCTTGCCCGCACCGACGATCGTATGCATCTCGTCGATGAAGGTGATGAACTGGTCCTCGTTCTCCGTGAGCTCCTTGAGCACGGCCTTGAGGCGTTCCTCGAACTCGCCGCGGAACTTGGCGCCGGCGATCAGCGCACCGAGGTCGAGCGACACCAGTCGCTTGGTCTTGAGGCTCTCCGGCACGTCGCCCTTGATTATGCGCTGCGCCAGGCCTTCCACGATCGCCGTCTTGCCCACACCGGGCTCGCCGATCAACACAGGGTTGTTCTTCGTGCGGCGCGAGAGCACCTGCATGACGCGCCGGATTTCCTCGTCGCGCCCGATCACAGGGTCGAGCTTGCCGCGACGTGCATCCTCGGTGAGGTCGCGCGTGTAGCGCTGCAGCGCCTGGTACTGGTTCTCGGGAGTCTGGTCCGTGACTCGGTGCGCGCCACGGACGGCCTCGATGGCCTGGAGCAGCGCCGCATGGGTACCGCCGAGTGCGTTGAGCGCCGTCTTCGTTTCGGTGCCCTTGGCATCGGAGAGAGCGAGGAGCAGGTGCTCCGTGCTCACATACTCGTCGCCCAGCTTCTTCGCTTCCTTCTCTGCCAGGTCGAACACCGCGGTGAGCTCGCGACTCATCGAGGGTTGCGCGTCACTCTGCTTGGGGTAGCGCGCGACCTCTCGAGTGAGCGCTTCCTTCAGCGCGGCGACGTTGACGCCGACCTTCTGGAGCACCGGGACGACAATGCCCTCCTGTTGTCCGAGCAGGACGAGCAGGAGGTGCGTGTCGTAGACGAGCGGATTGCCGTTGCGGCGCGCTTCGGTGACAGACTCGCCGAGCGCCTCGGCGGACTTAACGGTGAGTCGATCTTGATTGATCATTCGGGAGGTTACCGTGATGCGTGCGTGAGGGGGAGTGTCGTCGCAACGGTAGTGCCGCGTTCGTCACGCCAGCACGGCAGCTCCCCGGACGTAGCATGTCGCGGACGCGCTCGTTCTGGCAGTCCCAAGTGCACGAAGCGCCCGAGCCGATTGGCCCGGGCGCTTCAGCAAACGGTGCTGCTGTGGCTACGAACTCACTTCGCGATGAACATCTTCTTCGCCGTGCGAGTGCCGTCGACGATGACGACGTACGTGTACATCCCCGACGCCGCCTCTCGCCCCGTGTTGAGGATCTTGCCATCCCAGAATGCGCTGTACGAGCCACACGGGAGCGACAAGTTCAACACCGGCTGATTGGGGGCCGGCACTCCTTCGAACCTCGGTGTCGCCACATGTTGCGCGATCACGTTGAAGATACGGATCGTGACAACGGCCCGCTCCCCAGGTGTCTCACAGCCGACGACCTGAAAAGGGATTGTGGTTTCCGGATTGAACGGGTTCGGGAAATTTTGCCCGACTACCCCTGACTTGCGCCCTCGGGGCGGTGATGACTGCCCTTGCCCCGCCGCCGGCTTTGTCGGTATTGCACAAAGGGCGAGCACGAGCGCAAGTGCTGCCCAGCGGTGGTACATGTGAACTCCGGATAACGAAACAGGATCCTGGTGCTGCTCCTGTGACGGGTGAAAAAGGATGCTGCGGGTATTTGCGAAACTATGGTTGAAACGAGCGCATGTCAAGAAACAGTGCTGACTTACGCCTTCCCTGAGACACGACCTTCACACCTTGAGACGTCGGCCCAGCCCGGCTCGAATCGTGTAACCCTCACGGTCACAATACTCTAGGAATGGTATAAGGAACTTGCGTGTCAACCCGAGCAGATCCCGAAGCTCAGCCGGCGCATACTCGCGCGGTTCAATCATTCCAGCCGCCAGCCGAGTTCGCAGTGTGGCAACCGAGGCAACCGCGTAGTACCTGTCGGACTCCACAGCGACCAGCAATCCCTCGCGAGCTAGCCAACGAGTCAGCTCCACGGTCCTCTCACCTGATACACCAAGGATTGCAGCAAGCTCCGCGATACTGGGCGGCTCCGCGCCCGCGGCCTCGAGTTTTTCGAGGATAGCGGCGCGAAGCGCCGTCTGCTCATCGGTGAGCCGAGGCCTGAATGCGGCCAGGCGCGCAAGCCCCTCCGTCACCACGATTTCGTCCGCGTCGCTCATCTCGGAGAGGAGCGCCGTCGCGATCTCATCCGACGTGTCCAGGCGCGACCGCAGCCATTGCAGCGGCGCACCAATCTCGATGGGCCGTTCTGCATGGTAGCCGCGCAGTACGTCCCGCGCGGCGGTCGCGAGCGTCTCTCTCGCGCCGCGTGCGAGGAACCGCAGTCCAACGCGCCATCCATCGGACGCCGCGAGCAACGGCTCGACCTCGGCGGGAAGGATGCCGAGCCGCACGGGCAGCTCTCCGACGCTCGCGCCCGTGAACCCAGCTTCGTCCAGGAGTTGGCGCAACCGCACGCTCGGGTCGCTCGCTGGCAGGTAGCGTGGCTTGGCACGGGCGGGCGCCATGGGATCCGTCACGATGCCGCCGCCCAACGTCGAGACGGGCGACGCCGCGCGCAACACAAAGCGATCGCCGGCGCGCGCGACGATCGGCTCGTCGAGCACGATGCGCGCAGCAACGGATGCGCCTGGCTCGAGAATCCCATCGTGCACCACCAGCCGCGCGCCCACCTCGTTGGTGCCGAGATGGAATCGAACGCGCGATCGCGGCCCGAGCGTGATGACCCCGTCGGCCAGCAGTGAGACGTCACCGCGGAGCACGCGGCTCGCGCGCCAGGCGTCCCCCTGCACGATCACCGCGCCACGCCGCACCTGCTCCAGCTCCACGCCCACCAGCGCGATCGCCGCGCTGTCTCCGGCGCGCACGGACTCCACCGCCTTGCCGTGCGCGTGCAGGCCGCGGACGCGCGCCACGACGTTACCCGGAAAGAGTCGGACGCTCGCGTCGCGCGCGAGCGATCCCGACCACACCGTGCCCGTGACAACCGTGCCCGTGCCACGCACGGTGAATGCCCGGTCGACCGGAAGCCGAAACAGGTCGGCCGACGGACGCGCAGGGACGCGCGCGGCGGCCGTCGCGAGTGCAGCGCGCAAGCTGTCGAGCCCCTGGCCCGTGGTGGAGGACACTCGCACAACGGGGGCGTCGCGAAGGGACGACGTCGCGAGCGTTTCGCGGACGTCCTCCTCTACGAGCGCTAACCAGTCGGCGTCGACCAGATCGCACTTGGTGATGGCGACGACGCCGCCGCGCACGCCGAGCAGCGAGAGAATGGAGAGGTGTTCGCGGGTCTGCGGCATGACGCCGGCGTCTGCGGCCACCACGACCAAGGCCAGGTCGATGCCCGTAGCGCCGGCGACCATCGTGCGAACGAACGCCTCGTGTCCTGGCACATCCACGACGCCCACCTGCCCCACGCCGTCGAGCACCAGCGGCGCAAAGCCGAGATCGATCGTGATGCCGCGGCGCTTCTCCTCTGGCAAGCGATCCGTGTCGACGCCGGTGAGTGCGCGCACGAGCGTCGTCTTGCCGTGATCGATATGGCCGGCTGTGCCGAGAATCATGGCGCGCGCCCCGCTACCAACGCTGTTCTTCCCACATCTCGAGCGCACGCAGCGGACGACCGTCCGTGAGATGCTCCGCAAGGAACTCCCGCAGCAGCCGCTGATGCGCGCGTGTGGCCGCGTCGCCGAGGGGCGCTCCTGCCTCGCCGGCGAGGAAACCGCGCAGCGCATCGCGTGCTTCCGCGGGCAGGACGCGACCCGAAGGCGCGAGACGCCCACAGCGTTGGCACAACGCGCCGCCCGACGAGTGGCTGAACAACACTGTTGCATCCGGAGCCAACGCCGCGTGACATTCACCGCAGACATCCACCGCAGGAGCGAAACCCAGCTCTGCGACGATGCGCCATGCGCTGGCGAGCGTCGCGGTGAGTGCTTCGTTCGACGACGCGACCGCCAGTGCGTCCAGGGCGTTGTTCACGACGTCGAACAGGCCGCTATCCGCCGCGTCCCGCCCAAAGCGCAGCGTCAGCTCCGCAATCGCGGAAGCACCGGCGAAGCGACCCATGTCCTCCGCCAGCATTGGCCGAGCGCGCACGACGTCGAACCCGCCCAGCGTATCCAGGTCGCGACCGGGCTTGGCATAGAGCTGCGCGCTGCCTTGCGCGAACAAGTCGAGCGCGCTGCCGAAGCGGCGCGACGACCGACGCATCCCCTTGGCGAGCACGCTGCGAACGCCGCCGTCTCGCGTCACGAGCCGCAGGATCTTCGACGATTCGAGGTAGTCGAACGCGTGCAGCACAATCGCGTCGGTCGCGAGCAAAGCCATGCGCGAAAGCTATCGGATTGGCGAGATCGGTGACGACGAGCCCTTCCGCCCTTAGAACGCCACGCGCAGCCCCGTCATCACCCTCAGGCCTGCACCACGGTAGCCGGTTCTGGCAATCGACGCATCATCGCTCAGCGCGAAGTCATGGTTCCAGCCGGCCACGTCGGTATACTGCTCATCGAACAGGTTTTCCGCGCGCGCCGTCAGCGTGACGCGACGGGTCGATTCCGTGAACAGCGGCAGCTCCCCCGAAAGATCCGTGCGAAGATACGCACCAAGCGTGACGTGCTTGCTGGAGAAATCCGGCGCGAAGTAGTTGTCCTCGCGCGGCCCGACGCGATGCGCACGAAGATCCACGCTGCCGCGTTGCCGATGGAACCCAACTCCCACGTCCACGGTGTGCATGGGGCGGCGCAACAGGCGGGCGCCTGGGGCGAAGAGAGCCGTTGTGGCGAGGCTGGTTCCCGGATCGACGACGCGCGTGGCGACATACGTGAGGGCCGCGTCGGCGCGGAGCCCGCTCGCCAGTTCGATTCGCGCCTCGAACTCGCCACCAGAGCTCCTGGTGCGCGCGATGTTGAAGTAGTTCGGTTGCGAATCTGAGTACTTGTAGTCGATGAGGTCGCGAAACGAGTTGGAGAATGCCGTCGCCCCAATCGTGAAGGTTCCGCCAACCGTGTGCTCCACGCCAGCGTCGAAACTGAAGGCGTGCTCTGGCGTCAGGGCGGCATTCCCGATGACGAACGCGCCGCCGTAGTTCTCGAGGAAGGTCGGTTCGCGGAATGCCGTGCCAATGCTCGCGCGCACCCGCGTGGACGCGGCGATGCGCGCGCTGCCCGCCGCGCGATACGTGAAGAAGTTGCCAAACTGCTCGTTGTGCTCGTGGCGAATGCCAACGGCCACCGTGTACGGTGCGGCGGGAGCATACAGCAGCTGCGCATATCCACCCACCGTGCGCCGCCGCGCCGTGAACGCACTCGGCCCGAAGTTGCTCTCGGTGCCGCTCGCCTGCCATTCGCGTTCAACCTGCGCACCCACGCTGAGTCGCACGGCGGATGGAAGATCGATGTTCAGCCGCAGGTCCGCGCTGCGGCGGCGCGAGCGGTCCGCCGTGGAGAAGTAGTAGCCATCGGTGTCGCCGGGGCTGTCCGCCGCATTCGTGGACACGCCATGGACGTCATGCGATGCGAGGGAGAGCCGTGCCTCGACTCCGGAGGCAATTCGCACACCGGCATCCACGCCGACAGCGATGCGGTCGTCGCGGTGCATGGAGTTGCTGTCGACCACCTGCCCTGCTCCATCGGTGGGAAAGTGCACGTTGTTGTCGCTGTACCGGACCGACACCTGCGCATCGGCGCGCTCGCGACGCAGGGTCACGAGCGCGCTTCCCACGCTTTGCCGGTACTGGCTGTTGAAGAGCTGAATGCCATCGGTGCTGTGACGTGCGCCAGCGAGAGAGTACGCGAAGGCCTCGCTACCGCCGCGCAGTGCGGCATCGGCGTCGTAGCTGCCGTAGCCACCCCCGCGGCCTGACAGCTCCACGCGCGGCCGGCCCGCGCCAGGGCGCGTAAAGACCTGGATCACTCCAGCCATGGCGTCGGAACCGTAGAGCACACTTGCGGGGCCACGCACGATCTCGATACGATCGAGATTGTCCGTGCTCAGCGACGAGAAGTCGAAGGCACCGCCAGCGTCGTTCACCGGTACGCCGTCCACGAGCACCTTCGTGAATTTGCTCTCGCCCCCGCGGATGAACAGCGATGTTGCACCGCCATACGATCCCGTCTGCACCACGGCGACGCCCGGCACCTGACGCAACGCGTCGAGCACGGTGGTGATGCCCTGACGCCTGAGTTGATCGCCGGTGATAACGGAGACAGCGGCCGGCGCGCGTTCCGAGCTGAGCGGGGAACGCGTCGCTGTGACAACGACGGGTGTGATCCGCGCGGTGTCTCGCGCGACTTGCGCGGTGACCATGGCGGGCGAGAGCGCGAGAAGGAGCTGGAGTGCTGGGCGTCGCATGTTCGGTTCGTCGATGAGCAGAGGTGGAGTGGACTTCGGTCGCGTATTCGGTGTGACGGTCAGGACGGAACGACTCCGCGTGGTCGCACGCGGAGGGGCACGAGCGCGGGTGCGCCAACTGCCGGATCGCGCGTGACGACGAGCGGCCACTCGTAGACGCGCTCGAGTACCGCACCTTGCATGACGTCGCTCGGCGGGCCTGCCGCCGCGACGAGTCCGCGATGCAGCAGGACCATGTGGTGCGCAAAGCGGGCGACGAGATTCAGCTGGTGACTGACGAGGAGCACTGCCTGCCCCTCAGCTGCGAGGCGCGCGAGCAGCTCGAAGATGGCCATCTCGTGGCCGACATCCAGGAAAGTGGTCGGCTCATCGAGCACGATGGCATCGCCGCCCTGGGCCAACGCGCGCGCAAGCCGCACGCGCTGCCATTCGCCACCGGACAACTCAGTGATGGGCCGCTCGAAGAAGTGCTCCGTCTCCGTGAGCGCCGCCGCGCGCGCCACGGCGTCGCGATCCACCAGCGTTGCGCCGCGCCACAGTCCCTGATGCGGATAGCGTCCCAGCGCGACGTACTCGCGAACGGTGAGCGGGAACGCCGGCTCCTCGCGCTGCGTGACGACGGCGACGCGCGTGGCAAGTGTGCGCCGAGCTGCCCGCGCGATGGCTGTGCCGTCGAGCGCGATGGTGCCACTCGTCAGCACGACACCTCCGATGAGCGCGCGAACGAGCGTGCTCTTCCCGCTGCCGTTCGGCCCGACCACAGACGTGATGTGGCCGCGCGCCGCCTCCAGCGACACGCCGCCGAGCGCGGGCACGTCCCGATGCGGGTAGCGGACGACGACGTCGCCGAAGGTGATCACGCGAGCCGCCGCAACAACGCGAGGAAGAATGGCACGCCAATGAGCGCCGTCACGGCACCAAGCGGCAACTCGGCGGGCGGCAGCGCGATGCGTGCGATGAGGTCAGCACCGACGACGAGCGCAGCGCCGGCGAGCGACGCTGCGCCGACAATGGTGCGGTGCGTGCGCGCGCCCGCGAGGCGGACGAGATGCGGGACGAGCAGACCAACGAATCCCACGAGTCCAGCGGCACTCACCGTGCCAGCGGCGAGCAGCGCGCCTGCCACGTAGACGCCAAGCGACACGCGCGCGACGTCCACGCCGAGTCCGGCGGCAGTGTCGTCGCCAAGCGCGAGCACGTCGATGGAGCGGCCGAGCGCCACGAGCAGCGAGATGCCGATGGCGACGAAGACCGCCAGCACGCGCACTCCCATCCAGCTCGCCTCGGACACGGAGCCCATCATCCACCAGAGCGCGCCGCGCACTGCGGCCGCGTCGGCGTTGGCGAGTGCGACCATGATGACGGAATTGGCGAACGCGCCAACGACGACGCCCGCCATGAGCACCACGCGCGCGTCGCCACGACCGCCAGACGCGCGCGCCACGAGCAGCGTGAGTCCCACGGCCGCCAGCGCGCCGAGGAAGCCCGCGAGTGGAACGAACAGTGGCGGCGCGTGCAGCGCCGTGGCGAGCACCGCACCCACGGCCGCGCCGCCTGACACGCCGAGCAGATACGGTTCGGCGAGCTTGTTGCGCGTGGCGCCCTGCAGCGCGGCACCGGCGGCGCCCAGGCCCGCGCCCACGAGCGCCGCGAGCAGCACTCGCGGCAAGCGAAGCGTGCGAACGACGGACACCGACATCTGGTCGCCCGTGCCCATGATGCCGCCGATGACATCAGACAGCGGCAGGTGCAGCGTGCCGATCGTCACGCCGGCGATGATCGATGCGATGAGGGCGAGCGCGAGTGCCGCCCAGCGTGGTGCGTTCATGGTGCGACACGGCGAGGGCAAGCAGGTCCCTCCCTGCGGTCGGGACGACAAACGCGCTCGGGACGACAATTGGGCACTAGAACGTCACGCCCGGGTGCAACAGACGCGCGAGCGACACCGCGCTCGCGCCCACGCGCGAGGACGGTCCGTTCACCATCGTCGTGTCGAACGTCAACACACGGCGATCGCGCACGGCCGGGAGCGTGTTCCATCGCGCATCGGATTCCATGTGCGCCTTGGTCTTGGGGCCCGCGAGCACGACGGCGGGATCGCGGCGCAGCAACTCCTCAAAGGCGACGGCAGGCGAGGGCTGCGGGAGCTCAGCGAAGACGTTGCGTCCGCCCGCGATCTCCAGCAGCTCGTTGAGAAAGCTTCCGCCGCCCACCGACAGCAGCGGCGTCTCCCAGAGAAACCAGAACACGGTGGGATGCGGGAGCGATGCCGTCTGCGCGCGCACGCGAGCGATCGTCGCCTGCACGGAATCGACCGTGCGATTCGCCGACAGTGTGTCGCCAACGAGGTGCCCGAGTACGCGTGTGACGCGGTACATGTCGGCGATGCGGTCGAGCTTCCACGAGACGGTTTGCACGCCGCTCGCGCGTAACCGACGCGCGGCGTCGCGGTTGTCCGCGCTGGCGTACAGAATGACGAGGTCGGGGCGCGTCGCGAGCACCGCTTCGACATTCGGCCGAAGCCCTTGGCCGAGGTCCTGCACCGCGAGCGCTTCGGCGGGATACACGTCGTACATCGTCCGGCCGACGACACGATTGCCGACGCCGATGGCGAACAGGAGTTCCGTCGTCGTGGGATTTAGCGAGACGATGCGCGCAGGCGACTTGCCAAAGACGAGTGTGTCGCCGAAGTCGTCGGTGACGCTCGTGCGCGCTGGCGCAGGCTCGCGCGCGCAGGCGGACGCCGCGGCGAGCGACGCGACGAGCAGGAACCGGGCACTGCGAACGATGGAAAACACGAACGGGCACCTCCGGCCGAAAGGAGAGTGCCCGTAACGGACGCGCCGCGCGTGACGCCGCGATCGCGTGTCGTCACGACCCTCCCCCGAGGGTCTGTGAACGTATCGCGGACGAGGTCGTCTCCTGGCTCCGGGCCGCGCACCCAGCCTTCCCGACCGCAGTCAGTGGCGTGAGTGAGGGTGCGCGTACAGCTACCCGTTACAGTGGCGGGGCCGCGCCGGCATTGCACCGGCTTCCGTGTCCCCGTTCGCGTTCAATTGTCTCGCGAATCTAGTCAGCGCGACGCGCGTTGTCGATGGCGTTGCCGCCGAGCCCCTGCGCGAGACGCGACTTGAGCGCAGCGCGCTCCGAGGTGTACGTCGCGTCATCCAGCGTGGCGTCACCGCGCTCCCTGCGCGCGTCGAGCGCCGCGATGGCGGCAATGAGAGACTCGTTCGGTAGGGGTGCGGCGACAACGACCACCGGAGCGTCCTGCACGCGACGACGCATGAGCGCAATCACGAGCGCCACGATCATGACGAGCACGATCGTGCCAGCGAGCCACGCGAGCACGCGCGTGCGCGCAGATGCCGAGGTCGCCGGAACGCTGATGCGAAGCGACTCACCCGGCGGGACGTTCTGCGCGAGGAGTCGCTTGAAGCTGCGGCCCGCGGTCGTTGCGGTGGGCATCGGTTGCAGGCCGCCACCGGTGACCGTCGCCGTGGGCTCCTCGAGCAACACCTCGAGGACGTTGGTCCGCTCCGTCACCGGCACCACGAGCGGAAACGCCGAGGCGGGGAGAGTATACGCATAGCTCACCTGCTTTACGCCGGGCCCGAACGCAGCGAGCAGCGAGACACGATCGCCCTGTGCGACGATGGCGCTCGGCGCGACGTCGCCCTGGCCGCCGGCGACGTTCGAGGCGCCTGCTGGCAGCGGTGCGCTCCATACTGGCGACAGGGAATCCTTGCCGACGACCGTCACCGACTTGTCGTTCGACAGCTCCCACACTTCAACGATGTCGCGTGCGCCGTCCGGGCGCGGCGCGCTGACGACGAGATGGTGCCCCTGCACGTGAAACTCCACGGCGCGAGACGTCGTGTCGAACACGGTGATCTCGCCCGCTTCGCCTGAGACGCGCGCCGCCTGCAGCGGATTGGAGAAATACGCGATGCCGCGAAACACAGCGGAGGCAAAATAGACTGCCTCATCGCCTGGAGCGCGCCGATACGTGAGTGCGTAGCGTCCTGCCGCGTCGGTTGCCACGGAGTCGACAGCGCCCGAGCTGTCGGTGCCGACGCGATGCAGCGTGACCATCACGCCGGGCACGGGAACTGGCGCGTCGTTGACACCGGGAGTTGCCACGCGGCCACTGACAGACGACGGCCCCTGCGCGCGTGCTGCCGCGCCGACCGCGGTCTGCGCCGTCGCGGATTGCGCCGCAACGACCGAGGCGGCGACCAGGAGGATGCGCAAGCGACTACGGATTGAACTTCCCAAAGTCCTCGGGACGCAGCGTCTCCAGGTACCGCTTGAGCTGCTCCGCGGTGAGCTCCGCGGCGTTCACCTCGGGCAGGACGTCTGCGGGCGCGCTCGGCGCGAAAAAGTCCGGCGTGGTGTCCTCCTCCTCGTCGTCGTCCGTGTCGGCATCGTCCGTCGGGTCCACGAGCAGGTCCTCGTGCGCGAAGATCGGTGCGCCGAGCCGCAGCGCGATGGCGATGCTGTCTGAGGGCCGCGCGTCGATGTTGACGAGTGCATCCGCGTGCTGGAGCTGGAGCTCCGCAAAGTAGGTGCGGTTGGTGACCCGCGTGATCAGCACGCGGCGCAGCTGCGCGCCCATGCCGACGATGAGGCTGCGCACGAGGTCGTGCGTCAACGGCCGCTCACGCTTCACGTTGTGCATGTGCAGCACGATCGACTCTGCTTCGGGCTGGCCAATCCAGATGGGCAGCAAGCGCACGCCATCCTTCTCCTGAAGGACCACGACGTACGAATTCGACGCGCTGTCGAGCCCCAGCCGGGATACGAAGACTTCGACCATGATCAATACTACCCACGTCCGGGCGCCACGTTCATGGCGCCGGACGGGGGTGTTACTTCTCCGCGCGCGCCGACTTCTTGAGCGCGGCTGCCTTGTCCGTGCGCTCCCAGGTGAACTCGGTGCGCGCCGTTTTGCCGGACCCCTGCTTCTCCGGCTTGCGCCCGAAGTGCCCGTACGCCGACGTGGCGCTGTAGATCGGCTTGCGCAGGTCGAGCGCTGTGGTGATGCCCTTGGGCGTGAGGTCGAAGTTCGCGTTGACGGCCTCGAGTATGCGCGCTTCTGGCACCGTCGCCGTGCCGAACGTGTCGACGCGCACCGAGACGGGCTCGGCCACGCCGATGGCGTACGCCACCTGCACTTCGCATCGGCGCGCCAAGCCGGCCGCGACGATGTTCTTGGCAACCCAGCGCGCCGCATAGCACGCCGAGCGATCTACCTTGGAGGGGTCCTTGCCGCTGAAGGCGCCGCCGCCGTGACGGCCCATGCCGCCATAGGTGTCGACGATGATCTTGCGGCCGGTGAGGCCGCAGTCGCCCTGGGGACCACCGATGACGAAGCGTCCGGTGGGGTTGATGTGATACTTGATCTTCTTCTGGCGCAGCTCCTTCGGGATCGACGCCTCGATCACGTCGCTGATGATCGCCTTGTGGAGCTTCGGATTGGTGATGTTGTCGGCGTGCTGCGTGCTGATGACCACGGTGTCCACGGCGACGGGCTGGCCGTCCTCATACACGACGGTGACCTGCGACTTGCCGTCCGGGCGCAGCCACTTGAGGTCGCCGCTCTTGCGGCGATCCGCGAGCGCCTTGGTGAGGCGATGCGCGAGCATGATCGGCATGGGCATCAGCTCGTCCGTCTCGTCGGTGGCGTAGCCGAACATCATGCCCTGGTCACCGGCGCCGCCGGTGTCAACGCCCTGTCCAATGTCGCGCGACTGGCGGTCGATGGTGCTCATGACCGCGCATGTGTTGCTGTCGAATCCAAAGCCCGCGTCGGTGTAGCCGATGCGGCGGATGGTGTCGCGCACGATGTCCGGCAGGTGGACGTAGGCGCTGGTGGTGATCTCGCCGGCGATGACGGCGAGCCCGGTGGTCACCAGTGTCTCACAGGCAACGCGGGCGGCGGGATCCTTCTCGAGAAGGCAATCCAGCACGGCATCGGAGATGGCATCGGCGACCTTGTCGGGATGCCCCTCGGTGACGGATTCGGACGTAAAGAGACTGCGATCGTGCACGGCAGGTTCCCCACTAGCAGTTGGAGAGGAAAGATGAAGGCCCGACACCATGCTGCCGGGCCCCAATTCCGTCGGATGACGGCTTGGCGAAAGAAAGCGGGTCAGCCCTGTCCGGGCAACCCGTCGTAGAGGTACGGCGCATCGCCGATGGCATCGGCCAGCCGGCGGGCGAGCTCATGTCGCGCTTGCTCCGCCGTGAGCGAGCGCAACGCCGCAGACGCCGCGAGCTTCGCGTGTGCCGCAGTGACGCTGCGCACGATGCGCTTCACCAGCGGCACCGACCGCGGGGCGACGCTCATCTGCCGCACGCCCAGGCCGAGTAGCGCGAACGCCATGAGCGGCTGCGACGCCATCTCGCCGCACACAGCCACATCGATGTCGCCCAACTCGGCCACCTCGACGGTGCGCTTGATGAGGCGCAGCACCGCGGGATGCAGGGGCGTGAAGCGCGGCGCGAGATGCGCATTGCCGCGGTCCACCGCGAGCGTGTACTGCACCAGGTCGTTGGTGCCGATACTGAAGAAGTCCACGTCGCGCGTGAGCGTATCGCTCGCGACGGCCGCGGCGGGAGTCTCGATCATCACACCGAGCGGCACGTCGGCGCGGAACTCCACGCCGCGCTCGGCGAGCTCCGCGGCCGCTTCGTCGAGCAGCTTGCGCGCGCCATGCACCTCGTCGAGTGTGACGATGAGCGGCAGCATGATGCGGAGGTCGCCGTGCACCGCGGCACGCAGCAGTGCGCGGAGCTGCGCCTTGAACATCTCGGGCTGGTCGAGGCACATGCGGATGGCGCGCCAGCCGAGGAACGGGTTGGCCTCGGTGGGAAATCCGCCGATGGGCAGCTTGTCGCCGCCGATGTCGAACGTGCGGATGATGACGGGAAATCCGGCGAACGCCTCGACGACGCGACGGTAGGCGCGATACTGCTCCTCCTCGTCCGGCATGCTCGCGCGGCCGACGACGAGGAACTCCGTGCGCATGAGCCCAACGCCCTCCGCGCCGCTGCGCGCCGCGGCCTCCGCCTCTTCCGGAATGTCCACGTTGGCGCGGAGCGTCACGCGCACGCCGTCGAGCGTAATGGCCTCGAGCGCCGACATATCCGCCAGCGACGCCTCGGCGATCTCCTCTTCGCGCTGCCGCTCGTAGTACGCCTCGATCTCTTCGTCGGTCGGATTGATCGCGATCATGCCGGTGCTGCCGTCGAGCACAATGCGCTCGCCGCCCTGGAGGTCGAGCGTGGCCGTGCGCAGCCCAACCACCGCCGGCAGCCCAAGCGAGCGCGCGAGGATGGCGACGTGCGACGTCCTGGTGCCGGCATCGGTGGCGATGGCGATGATGGTGTTCCGCTCGAGCTGCACGGTGAGGCTTGGCGTCAGGTCGTGCGTGACGAGGATCGCGTGCGCGCCGGGCGGCAGATCCACGGGATCGTGGTCGGGCAGCCCCATGAGCAGCGACAGCACGCGGATGTGGACGTCGGTGAGGTCGCCGACGCGCTCACGCAGCATTGGTGAGGAGTGCCGCGCGAACTTCGTCCGCCACTCGAGCATCACGAGGTCGAACGCCTTCTCGGCCGCAATGTTCTGCGTCACGAACCCCTCGACGCTGCGGGTGAGCTCGTGGTCGTCGAGAATGGAGAGCTGCACGTCGAAGATCGCGGCTTCCTCGGGACCCGCCGTCGCGTCGACGCGCTTGCGCAGGAGGCGAAGGCGCTCCTTCGCGCGCCCCACCGCGTCATGCAGCCGGCGGATCTCGTCATGGACCTGCTCGTCGGCAACGATGCGGTGCGGCACATCGGGCACCTCCCACCTGAGGAGATGCGCGACGCCGACGGCGATGCCGGGCGAGGCCGGAATTCCCTGTATTCGTCGCTCCACTAGCGCTCCCCGAACTTGTTGGCGATGAGTGCGGCGAGCGCATCGAGCGCCTGCGCTTCATCGGCTCCAACCGCGCGCAGCACCAGCGTGGCGCCGCACTCCGCGGCCAGCATCATCACGCCCATGATGCTCTTGCCGTTCACTTCCATGCCGTCGCGCACCAGCGTGATCTCGCTCTGGAACTTTGCGGTGAGCTTGACAATCTCCGCGGCGGGCCGCGCGTGCAAGCCGTTCTTGTTGAGGATCTGGACGGAGCGTTCGGCCATCAGCGTGCCACCGAGACGAGGGCGAGGAATGCGATCAGCACGAGGGCCAGCTTGTACCCCTCCACGCGACCGTGCAGCCGAACGAGGATCACGGCACCAACAGCAGCGGAACCAAGCACGACGCCAAGCAGCGCGACGTGGTGTCCCAGCAACTGCGCCGCGGCAAGCGGAACGGCAAGTCCGGCCGTCGCTGCCGCCGCGCGCGCCACGTGGGTTGGTCCCTGGCGTAAGACCGGATTGCCCAGCGCGGACGCGACGCCAAGCCCTCGCGTCCACCCAACGTGCAGCCCCCAGGCGCGAAGCGCGAGATGCCCACTGTTGTAAAGCACGAGGAACACCAGCACGATCACGCCCGGACCGGCCCCGAGCCCGAACACGAGCAGCGCGAGGAGCGAGCAGAATGGCAGCCAACCCGCCCACACGAGACGATCGCCCACGCTGCCGAGCGGTCCGCACAGCGCCGTGCGAAAGCGCTCGATGCGCTCCGGGGGAACGCCGGAGAGCTCGGTGCGCGCCAGCGCGCCAACGGCCACCGATGCCATGTACGGATGCGCGTTGAAGTACGTGCTCTGGCGCGCCATTGCCGCCTTGAATGCCGGGCCGTGCACGCCGCCCGGCAGCAGTCGCAACGCGGGTTCCACGCAGAAGCCGATGCCGTTGCCGATGAGCGTCTCGTAATTCCACGACCCCTGGATGGCGAGACACCGCGTGAAGATGTTCGCCCACGCGAGCGCGGAGAGCCTAGGTGCCGGCGCCATGGCCGGCATGGGGGCCGTCACTTGACGGCCACGATGATGAGCCCCACGGCAAGACCGCCCGCGAAGTACCATCGCGCGCCGCGTGCCGTGTGAAAGCTCGTCCATGCGGCCGTGCCCGCGACCGCCGCCGCAATGCCGACCACGACCGCACGCGACATCGGCTCGCTGAGCGACCATACGCCAAGGGTCGCCTCGGCCACCGGCAACAGCACGAGATACGAGACGCAGGTGAGGACCGCCGCGCGCACGGCGTCGCCGGTGAGGCCTGCCAGCTGGAGCCCGATCACCGTGCCCCGCGCGCCGGCGTCGAGCGCGGGTCGTCGATTTCGGGCGAGCCAGGCGTTCCAGTTGCGAAGCTTCACCAGCGTGATGCCGCCAACCCACGCCGTGGCCAGGGCGGCGAGGACACCGATGGTGAGCGCGCCCGTGCCATTGGACTCGAGCGCGCCGGAAATCGCGCCGCCGACCACGGCCGCGGAACCCCACTCGGGGTAGCGTGACGCGCCGAACGGCAGTGTCGCGAGCGCGATCAACTCGAGCGCCACACCGACGTACAATCCGATGGTGATGTCGCCGAAGAACGCGCCGGCCAGCGTCGCCGCCACGAGTGGCCGCGACAGCATCATCTGCGGGAAGCATACGACGTCGAGACCGAGGACGCCGCCGAGCATCGCCAGCGGAATGAGCTCGATCATGCGCTCTCCCGCGACACGAGCAACTCCTGCAGGGGCACCGCGCGCGCCGCGGGCACGTCCTGCGCCGTGACGATGGCGCCGAGATCGGCGAGCTCGCGCAGCGCGGCTGCCTCTTCGGGCGTGAGGAACACGTACCGCAAGTGTTGCGTGCGCCCGGCGCGATGATGAATGCCACCCACGTTCACGTCGCGCACGCCACCATGCGTGACCAGGCGGCTCATCGTCGCGATGTCGCCCGTGAGGAGGATGCCGGGCCGAACCTCATGGCGGTAGTCGTCGAGCAGCGGAATGGCGTCGGCCACGGAGTGAAAGCGCACGTCCATCTCCGGCGGCACGCCCATGCGATACAAGTCCTGCTCCCAATCGCTGCCGGCCACCGCGTCGTCCACGAGCACGATGAAGGCGACGTCGAGCGGCTGTCCCCAGCCCACCACCACCTGCCCGTGAATCAGGCGGTCGTCGATACGGTTGAGGACCAGCGTCACGCCGCGCCTCCGTGCACGCTCACCGACGCGCGTCCCTTCTCCGCCGCTGCCGCGGCGGCCTCAGGCCCATTCGGGTTGGTCGACAGTGCGAACTCGAGCAACATGGGCAGGTTCACGCCGGCCACCAGCACTGCGCCCGGCATGTCGCGCAGCACCTTGCGGGCGGCCATGGTGCAACTCCCCGCGGAGAGATCGGTGAAGATCACCATCGCGCCGCTCTCCTGGAGCTTTTCGCGCAGCAGCTTCTGGATGTCGTCGCCGCAGAGGCCACGCACCTGGATGGGCATGAGGACGTCGCCACGGCCGGTGATCTGCTCGACGGCCGACACGAGGCCCGCGGCAAAATCCGCGTGGCCGGCGACGAGCCCGCGCGTGGTGGACTCACTCATGGTCTTCGCGCAGGTAGCGCTGAATGGCGGCCTTGTCGCGCATCTGCTTGATGAGCGCCGTATTGAAGCGCTCGGCGGGGTCGATGCCGCTCCACTTGAGCAGGTGGTGCATCGCAATCACTTCCGCGACTACGGTGATGTTCTTGCCGGGGTTGAGCAGGATAGTGATGCGCGGCAGCGCCGTGCCGAGGATGTCGGTGGTCTGGCCGTCGAGCCCCGTGCGCTCGGCCTCCATGCCCTGTTGCCACTCCACGAGCTGCACGATGACCTCGATGCGTTTTTGCTGGCGCACCGCGCGGATGCCGAAGATGGCGGGAATGTCCACGAGTCCGACACCGCGAATCTCCATGTAGTGGCGCTGCAACTCGTGCCCGCGCCCGATGAGCACCTCGGGCCCGCGCTTGCGCACGAGCACGAGGTCGTCCGCGACGAGCCGGTGTCCGCGCTCCACGAGGTCCAGCACACACTCGGACTTGCCGATGCCGCTCTGGCCCACGAACAGCAGTCCCACGCCGTAGACGTCAGCGAGCGATCCATGCAGCGTGGTCTGCGGCGCGAAGGTGTCCTCGAGCCACGGCTTGATGCGCGTGTAGAACTCATTCGTCTTGAGCGTCGAGCGCAGGATGGCCATGCCCGAGAGTATGGCCTCCTCGGTGACTTCCGGCGGAAGCTCGAGGCCCTTCGTGACGAACAGGCAGGGAAAGTTGAACGAGAAGAACTTCTGCAGGTGCTCGCGCCGCGTGACCGCGTCGAGCGAGCGCAGGTAGGTCACCTCCGTCTCGCCGAACACCTGGACACGCTCAGGCGGAAAGCGCGCGACGAAGCCGGCCAGCGCGAGGCCAGGACTCGAGACGTCGGCGCTGGTGACCAGGCGCTGGAGACCCTCGGTGCCCGGCACGCGCTCCAGCTCGAGCAGCTCACGCAGCTGCTCGAAGAACGAGCCGACGGCAATAGGCGGAGGTATGCTCACGCGACGATCAGGTCCGGCCAGGGTGAGTGCGCACGAGTTGCAGATGCGTCTCGGTCTCGTGCGCGGCGCGCTCCCACGTGAACGTCTCGGCGAACGCGCGCGCCTGCACGCCCAGCCGTCCGACGAGCGAGAGGTCGTGCGCCAGCTGCGACATCGCCGTCGCCATGGCGCGCGTGTCACCGTGCGGCACGAGGAACCCAGTCTCGGCGTCGCGGACGGACTCGCGGATGCCCGGCGAGTTGGACGCGACAACCGGTGTGCCGCACGCCGCGGCCTCGAGATTCGTGATTCCCCACCCCTCCTTGGGCGACGCGAAGACGAGCGCCCATGCGCGACGAAGCATCGCCAGCTTCGCCGTCTCGTCGATACGCCCAAGAAACTTTACGCGCGTGCCGAGGTCAAGCGAGCTGGCGAGCGCCTCGAGGGCAGCGCGATAGTCGCCGGCGCCGGCGATCTCCAGCGTCGCCGTTGGATGCTCCATCTGCGCGAACGCCCGAATGACGAGGTGTACGCCCTTGTACTTCTTCAGCCGCCCGAGGTAGGCGAACACCGGCGCGTCTGATCGCGTGCCCTGCAGCGGCGTGTAGCCCACGGTGTCAACGCCCGGATAGATGACTTCCACCGAGTCGCGCGGAATGCCGCGCAGCGCGAGATCGTCGGCGGTGCTCATGCTGATCGCCTGGAACGGAACGCCCCGATACATGCGCCCGAGCGGACGTTCGGCGAGCCAGACGGCGGCGGCCAGCGGAGCGGCCAACTCCTGGAACGCCGTACCTCCGAAGAGATGCGGCACCAGCGCCACCACGCGCGGCCCACCCCAGCGCGGCGTGTACAGCGGCACCTTGTTGACGTCCTCGACAATGAGGTCGAACTGCTGGTTCGCGAGCTCGCGCTGGAAGTGCTTGCGCGCGAGGAAGGGAAAGGTGTGCCGCGTGCCAAGGCGAATGACGTCGATGCCGTCGAGCATGGCGGTCGAGTCGCAGCCGGGCCATCCGCCGCAGAGCAGCGTGACGTGGTGACCCATCGCGGCGAGCCGACCGAAGATCTCGTGAAGGTGAATCTCGGCGCCGCCGGCCTGCGGGTTATCGCGATCCTGCCAATTCACGAGAAGCAGACGCACTACATCCGACCCATGCGGCGGGCGAGCGCGTCCAGCACGCCGTTCACGAACTTTGCGCTCGCGGCGCTGCCGTAGCGTTCGGAGAGCGTCACCGACTCCTGGATGATCACGCGCGGCGGCGTCTCGCCAATGAGCAACTCGGCGGCGGCCATGCGGAGGACGCACCGCTCCACCGCGCCGATGCGCTCGAGACGCCAGTTCATGGTGACCGCGGTGAGCTGCGCGTCGATGTCGGCCTGCTTGCTGGCGACGCGCATGATGATTGGCTGCGCAAGCGCGCGCTCCTCGGGCGCGATGCCGATGTCGTCCCACACCTGCGTGGCGATGCGCTCGAGCTTCGCATCGTCGCGCATGTCCCACGCATACAGCGCTTGCAATGCGCGCGCACGCGCGCGCGTCTCAACCCTCGTCCGCGACATCCAGCCTTTCGAAGAGATCCGACATCTCGAGCGCGGCGATCGCCGCGTCCCAGCCCTTGTTGCCATGCTCGCCGCCGGCGCGCGCTTCGGCCTGCGCCATGTCGTCCGTGGTGAGCAGCCCGAAGCCGATGGGGATCTCGTACTCGGTGCTCGCATCCGCGAGCCCGCGCGACGCCTCGGCGCAGATGTAGTCGAAGTGCGGGGTGTCGCCGCGAATGACCGCGCCCACGACGACGATCGCGTTGTAGCGCTCCGTCGCCGCCAGTCGTCGCGCGGCGAAGGCGAGCTCCCACGCGCCTGGCACCCAGATGAGGTCCACGTCCTCGACCGCCGCGCCATGGCGGACCAGCGCTTCCATGGCGCCGTCGGCGAGCTTGCTCGTGATATTGTTGTTGAACCGAGAGGCGAGCACGGCGTAGCGCCGTCCGTCTCCGTTGGGAACGCCGTTGAATTCCGCCATGTCAGGTCAGGAAGCGAGCAGGTGGCCGAGCTTGTCGCGCTTGGTGCCCATGTAGCCCGAGTTCTCGGTGTTCTCCGGCTGCACGATGGCCACCCGCTCGTCGACGCGAAGACCGTAGCCCTCGAGCCCAACCATCTTGCGCGGATTATTCGTGATGGGTCGAATGGACTTGAGGCCAAGGTCGAGCAGGATCTGCGCGCCGATGCCGTAGTTGCGCAGGTCCGGCGCGAAGCCGAGCCGCTCGTTTGCCTCCACGGTGTCGGCGCCGGCGTCCTGAAGCTCATAGGCCTTGAGCTTGTTCAGCAGTCCGATGCCCCGCCCTTCCTGGTCGAGGTAGACGATGACGCCACGGCCCTCGGCCTGGATCATCGTCATGGCCGTCTCGAGCTGCCAGCCGCAGTCGCAGCGCATCGAGTGAAAGACGTCGCCCGTGAGGCAGCGCGAGTGCATGCGCACGAGGGTGTTCTCACCGTCGCCGACGTCGCCGTAGACGAGTGCGACGTGTTCGTGCCCGTCCACATCGTTGTGATAGCCGACGATTTTCCACGTACCGAAGTTGGTGGGCAGGCGCGCCTCGGCCGCACGGTGCACGAGCCGCTCGTTCTTGAGCCGGTGCGCGACGAGTTGCGCCACGGTGATGAACGTGAGCCCGTGCTCCTTGGCAAACGCCTCGAGCTGCGGACGCTTGGCGGTGGTGCCGTCCTCGTTGAGGATCTCGCAGATGACGCCAGCCGGGTACACGCCGGCAAGACGCGCGAGGTCCACCGCCGTCTCGGTGTGGCCCACGCGCTGCAGCACGCCGCCGTCGCGCGCGCGGAGCGGAAATATGTGCCCGCCGTGGCGCAGGTCGCCCTCTACCGTCGCGGTGTCGACGATGGTGCGGATGGTGGTCGCGCGGTCCTGCGCGCTGATGCCGGTGGTGACTCCGAAGCGCGGCGAGGCATCGACGCTCACGGTGTACGCGGTGCGATACTCATCGAGGTTGCTCTCGGCCATTGGCACCAGGCCGAGTTGGTCCACGCGCTCGCCCGTGAGGGCAAGGCAGATCAGCCCGCCCGCGCGCTTGATCATGAAGTTGATCAGCTCGGGCGTAACGAGCGACGCAGCGCAAATGAGGTCGCCTTCGTTCTCGCGATCCTCGTCATCGGCGACGATGACGAGCTTTCCCGCCTTGATGTCGGCGACGGCTTGTTCGACGGTATTGAATGGCATGTGATTCGGAAGTGCAGATCCTTCCCCGCGCGTTCGCTCGGGGCATGCGCGCGCTCAGGATGACAACGTGCGAGATGCAATGTACGGCGAGACCAGCTGCCGGACGTACTTGCCCAGCATGTCCGCCTCCACGTGCACACGGTCGCCCGCGGCGAGCGCGCCGAGCGTGGTGTGGGCCCAGGTGTACTCGATGAGCGACAACTGAAGAATCCCGGGCGCGGGCAGCGCGTTCACCGTGAGGCTCACGCCGTCGATGGTGACGGAGCCGTGCGGCACCATGAGCTCGAAGAGATCGTCTGGCAAGCGGATATCAACCAGCATCGCGTCGGACAGGCGTTCCACGGATTCCACGGTGCCCACGTCGTCCACATGGCCTTGCACGATGTGCCCACCAAGCCGGTCGCCCAACCGCATCGCGCGCTCGAGGTTGACGCGCTGTCCCGCGGCCCAGTCGCCGATGGTGGTGCGGCCGAGCGTCGTGACCACCGCCGCGACGCTGAACCAACCGGGACCGAACTCGCGCACCGTGAGGCACGCGCCATTCACGGCGACGCTTTCACCCATCGCCAGCCCGGTGTATCGCGAGGCGATGTGAAGCTCGCGCCCCGCCTCGGCCCGCTCCACTCGCTCCACGACGCCCACGTCGTCGACCAGCCCGGTGAACAATTCAAATAGCTCCCGTCCCGGCATCGGGGGACGCATAGATCGTCATCTCGTCGCTTCCCAGTCGCACCGAACGGACGATGCGCCAACGCGACACCTCATCGAGCCGCGCTGCGCTGACACCGCCGAACGCGTTGAGCGAGCCGCCCCCAAGGATGAGGGGAGCGCGAAAGATAACCAGCCGGTCGACGTACGCCTCCTGCACGAAGGACGACGCGAGCGCTGCCCCGCCCTCCACCAGCAGCGAGCCGATGCCCGCCGCGCGCAGCGCGACGAGTGCATCGCCCAGCGAGCCGGCATGGATCAGCTCCACGCCGGCGTGCTCCAGCGCCGCCGCGTGCGCGGGGTCCGGGGCCCAGCACACTACCACGGTGCGCTGCGCGCGCGCGGACTTCACCAGCTCCGACGTCAGCGACAACCTCGCCGACGTGTCGAACACCACCCGCGCCGGCGCAACACGCGGCGGCGGATCGATGTCGCGCACGGTGAGCATCGGGTCGTCGGCGCGCGCGGTGCCGATGCCGATGGCCACCGCGTCCGAGTGTGCGCGCAGACGATGCACTTCGCGCCGCGCTTCGATACCAGTGAGCCATCCGCGACGCCGCGTGCGGTCAGCGATCGCGCCGTCCAGCGAGAGCGCAAGCTTGAGCGTCACGAACGGTCGCGTGGACACGAGACCGTGAAAGAACGCAGCGTTCGACTCTCGCGCCTCAACCTCCTCCACGCCGAGCATCACGTCGAGGCCATGGTCCCGCAGCCGTTGTGCGCCGCCTTGCGCCTTTGCGCTCCCGTCCGCGGTGGCGGCCACCACACGACGAATGCCAGCGGCCAGGATCGCGTCAGTGCACGGTGGCGTCTTGCCGTGGTGGTTGCATGGCTCGAGCGTGACGTAGAGCGTCGCACCCCGCGCCAGCGCCCCAGCCGCCGTCAACGCATTCACCTCGGCGTGCGCGTCGCCGTAGCGCATGTGCCACCCCTCACCGATCACGACCCCGTCGCGGACGACGACGGCGCCGACCATCGGGTTCGGCGCCGTCTGTCCCCATCCGCGTTCAGCGAGGGAGAGCGCGCGGCGCATGAATGCGCCGTCGTCTGGCGCCGCGCTGGCTCCGCTCGCGTCCGTCATGGCTCAGATGCCGATGCGGACACCCAGCGAGTAATACTGCTGGTCGCGATCGGCACGCGTGCCGCCGAAACCGTTGAACGTCTTGACCGTGCCACCGGTCGTCTTGCCGACTTCACCGACGATCTTGAAGAGCGGCAGGTTGAGCGCGGCATCGAAGAAGTAGTTCGTACGCTCGAGCTCCTGCTTGGTGCCCGGAACCGTCACCGTCGCGTTGCCGAGTCCGGCGATGGTCGTGGCGACAGTGCCCGACACGTCCGCCGCGCCGTCGTACTTGTCCTTGCCGGCGCCGGCCGCGAATGAGAACAGCAGGAAGCTCTTGCTCGCCACCACGCGCCACGCGGTCGTCTTGACCTTGAGGTTGTTGACGCGCAAGGAATTGTTGCCGGATTTGCCTGCGATGGTGGTGGTCGGGAGATCGCGCTGGAGCCACGTGACCGACACGCCGGGCACCACGATGGACTCCGACAGCAGTCCGATGCGCGCGCCGTAGCCAATCTGGACACTCTTGTCCGGCTTGACCTGGACATCCGTCTCGTCAATCGTCGGCACAAAGGTGGCGCTGAACAGCGCGTCGACGCCGCCCACGTTGGTGACGCCGAGCGGAATGCCACCGAAGATGCCGATCGCGGCGTCCACAGCAGGCAAGCCCAGCCACTGGTCCTTGGTTGGGAGCGCGCTGTTCTTCTGCGCTCCGCTCGTGCTCTGCGTGAAGCTGCCCACCTGCGGCAACGAGCCCTGGAAGGCGTTCATGCGGAGGCCGATGGAGAAATGGCCGATGCCGCCGAGCGTGGAGCCCTGCCCGAGCGTCGCATTGCCGCCGGCGAGCGCGAGGCCAAGTTGCGGCGCCATGAACTGGTAGAGGTCGGAGGCCTGCTGGCAGGCGTCCTGCGCGGCGCGATCCTGATTGGGAATGGGCTGGCCCACGTTGCCGGCCGGGCAGACGGACGTCGCAAGGTCTTGTGCACCCGCGCTGCCGACGGCGAACACCGAGAGGCCTGCTGCGACCAAGATGTGTCTTTTCATGCGTGCTCCCTGGAGATGTGTACTTGACCGGTCCCGCGCACGATACGCCCGATCCGGTTCGAAGCGATGTGAACCGACGCGGCGCTTGCTTCGATGGCAGTCGCGCTTGCTTCGTCGGTGATGACCACCATTCCTACACCCATGTTGAACGTTCGGTACATCTCGGCGCGCGATACCCCGCCCGCCGTCTCGAGTTGCCGAAAGAGATTGGGCACGGTCCAGCCCGATGCATCGATGGCGGCGTCGAGCGTATCCGGCAACACACGGTTCACGTTGCCGGGCAATCCGCCCCCGGTGATGTGCGCCATACCATGCACGCGCGACAGCACCGGCTTCAGTGCTGCAAGATACGAGCGATGGATGCGCAGCAGCACATCGGCGACGGGAGCGTCCTCGCCCGGAAACACGTCGCGGATGCCCAGCCGCATGCGCTCGCTTACGATGCGCCGGGCAAGCGAGTACCCGTTCGTGTGAAGCCCGTTGCTCGCCAACGCAACGAGGACGTCACCCTCTTCCACGCGGTCGGCGCCGAGGATCGCGTCCTCTTCAACGCATCCGACGATGAAGCCGGCGAGGTCGTAGTCGGGTGGCGTGTACATGTCCGGCATCTCCGCCGTTTCGCCACCGACGAGCGAGCACCCGTTCTCGCGACACCCTGCGGCGATGCCGCCCACGACCGCGGCCACCACGTCGGGATCGAGGCGGGCGGCGGCGAAGTAGTCGAGGAAGAACAGCGGGATGGCACCCTGGACCAGGATGTCGTTCACGCAGTGGTTCACGAGATCGTGGCCCACCGTTTCATTCCGGCCCGCATCGATGGCGACGCGAAGCTTCGTGCCCACACCATCCGCACTCGCCACCAGCACGGGCCGACGCGACTCGGCGGGAATGCGGAACATGCCGCCGAATCCGCCGAAAGCGCCGCGCGCGCCCGCCGTGAACGTGGACTCGACGATGCCGCGAATGCGGCGCTTTACCGCATCGGAACGGTCGATGTCGACGCCGGCCGCCGCGTAGTCGAGCCCCTTCTCCGCACTCACGGCGCGAGGTCCTCTTCGTGCTCGAAGGCCACCAGCTGCCGGAACTCGTTCACACGCGAGACGACGTCGGCGCGCGTGATCTCGAGCAGCCGCTGCACCGAGAACTTCTCCACGGCGAACGACCCCATCGCCGAGCCGACCACCACGGCGCGGCGGAGGTTGGTATCGCTCAGGTCGCCAGTCCGCGCGAGGTAGCCCATGAAGCCACCCGCGAACGAATCGCCCGCGCCGGTGGGATCGAAGACGTCCTCGAGCGGATACGCCGGAGCGAAGAACACACTGCGCTCCTTGAACATGAAGGCACCATGCTCGCCCTTCTTGATGATGACGATCTTCGGGCCGTGATCCATGATCCAGCGCGCCGCCTTCACGAGATTCGCGCAATCCGTCAGCTGTCGGGCCTCGGCGTCGTTCAGCGTGATGAGGTCGACATGCTTGATCAGCGCGATGATGTCGGGGCGGCGACTCTCGATCCAGAAATTCATCGTGTCGCACGCAACGAGCCTGGGACGCGCCACCTGCTGGAGCACGTCGAGCTGGAGCCGCGGATCGATGTTGGCGAGGAAGACGAACGGCGCGTTCTTGAACTGCGGCGGAATCTTCGGGCTGAAGTGCGAGAACACACCCAGCCTCGTCTCGAGCGTCTCGGCGCTGTTGAGGTCGTGGCGATAGCGGCCGCGCCAGCGGAATGATTCGCCGGCGACCTGCTCCAGGCCGGCCATGTCCACGCCGCGCGCCTTGAGCGGCTCCAACTGCTCCATCGGGTAGTCGTCGCCGACCACCCCCACCAGCTGCACGGGCGAGAGCAGGCTCGCCGACGCGGAGAAGAAGGTGCCCGAGCCGCCGATGACGTTGTCGGCTTTGCCGAACGGGGTTTCCACGGAATCGAGCGCAACGGAGCCGACGACGAGAACGGTCATGTTTTGGCGTGAAGAGATCGGCGAACGGGGAGCGGCGAACGGAGAACGGCGAACAACAACAACAACAAGCACAACGACTACATGCGATCGGGCGCAGACACGCCGAGCAGCGTGAGGCCGTTGCGGATGACGATCTGCGAGGCGCGGGCCAGCAGCAGCCGCGCGCGCGTGATCGCTTCGGGCTCGTTGAGCACGTGTGCCTTGTGATACCACAAATGAATGCGTCCAGCCGTATCGTGCAGATACGTGGCCACGCGGTGCGGCTCGAGCGCCTCGGCGGCATTCGCGACGACCGTCGGAAAATCGAGCAGCGCCTTCATCAACTCGGTTTCCTCCAGCAGCGCAAGCTGTCCGAAGTCCACACCATCCGGCGTGATGGTGGCCGGATCGATCCCACCCACGCGGAAAATGCCGGCCAGCCGAGCGTGCGCCATCTGGATATAGTAGACCGGATTCTCCTCGCTCTGCGACCGCGCGAGGTCCACGTCGAACGACAGCTGCGAGTCGCCCTTCCGCATGAGGAAGAAGTACCGCACCGCATCGCGGCCCACGTCGTCGATCAGGTCTCGCACCGTGACGTAGCTGCCCGCGCGCTTGGAGATCTTCACCTCCTCGCCGCCGCGGAGCACCGTGACCATCTGGTGCAGCACGTACTCCGGGTAGCGGTCGGGGATGCCCATGTCCAGCGCCTGGAGGCCGGCGCGAACGCGGGCCACCGTGCCATGGTGATCCGAGCCCTGCACGTTGACCGCTCGCGTGAAGCCGCGCTCCCACTTGGTCACGTGATACGCGACGTCGGGCACGAAATACGTGAACGTGCTGCCCTTTTCCGCGCTCTTCCGCATCACGCGGTCCTGATCGTCGCCATAGTCGGTGGTGCGCAGGAACAGCGCGCCGTCCTTCTCGTACGAATGGCCACTGGCAGTGAGCGCAGCGACGGTCCTGTCGACGCGGCCGTCCTCATACAGCGACGACTCGAGGTAGTAGTTGTCGAACGTCACCCCGAACGCCCGCAGGTCGAGATCCTGCTCCCGCCGAAGTTCCTGCACGGCGAACCGCCGTAGTGCGTCCAGGTCGTTGCCCTGTTCGTCCGACGCATGCTGCTCCACGTACTGCGCGGCGATCTCGGCGATGACGGTGCCGTGATAACCGCCCTCGGGAATCACGAGTGGTGCGCCAGACAACTCGCGCACGCGCGCCTGCGTGCTGAGCGCCAGGTTGTCGATCTGGACGCCTGCGTCGTTGTAGTAGAACTCGCGCGATACGCGCCACCCCGTCCATTCGAGCAAAGACGCAATGGCGTCGCCGAGGGCCGCCTGCCGTCCGTGCCCGACATGCAGCAGTCCGGTGGGATTTGCGCTCACGAACTCGATGACGACGGGATGGTCGGCGCCCGATTGCGCGCGTCCATACGCGACGTCTGCCGCGATGAGCGCGCCGATGCCCCGCGCAACCGTACTCTCGTCGAGACGGAAGTTGATGAAGCCCGGCCCCGCGATCTCCGCCGACGCCAGCCCCGCCGCCTCACGGTCGAGCGCGTCGATCAGCTTCTGCGCGAAGTCGCGCGGCTTGGTCCCAAGCTGCTTGGCCAGCACCATGGCGACGTTCGTCGCCCAGTCGCCAAACGCCGGGTCGCGCGGCCGCTCGAGCAACGGTACCACGTCCGCGGGCGCGCCGAGGGAAATCGCAGCGCGCGCGATCTCGCGCCGCAACGCGTCCGCGCTGTCGCTCACTCGCTCGAGCTCGGCTTTGGAGGTGCGGGCGCCGGCTTCGCCTCGGCCGCCTTGGGCTCCGACTTCTTCGGCTCCTTGCTGGCGGCCGGCGCGTCGCTGCTCTTGGCGGCTTCCTTCGCTTCCGGCGCGGCCTTCGCGTCGCCAACAGCGCTGTCGCTCTTTGTCGACTCGGAGGCATTTGTCGCGGGCGCCTGTTCGCCACCGCCCGCGGCGGGAGGCGCCTCGCCGCGGTGGGCGTTCTTACCGTAGTCCGTGAGGTAGAAGCCGGACCCCTTGAAGGCGAACCCGGTGGCGGACATCATGCGCTCCGCCGCGAGCCCGCACGCCGGACAGACGGACTGGGACTCGGCGCCACTGATGGTGCGGTAGAACTTCTCGAACTCGTGTCCAGCGGGGCAACGGAACTCGTAAGTGGGCATCGATATGAGACTTAGGCGATTCGTATCCAGCCGAGTAAGCTAGCCGGAGCGCGCGGTGCCTACAAGGTGGCGGAGTCAGTTGTCGCGTGCGTCACGCGCCGGGACTATACGCGCCCCACGCGCCACTCAGCACGTCGCTGATCTCGCCGACGGAGGCGCGCGCGCGAACCGCATCCACGATGAGGGGCATCATGCCGGGCCGGCCAAAGTCGGCGGCGGCGGTGCGCAATGCGTCGAGCGAGGTGCGGACCGCGTTCGCGTCTCGCGAGGCGCGCACCGCCGCGAGACGCGCCACCTGGCCGCGCTCGAGCGCGGAGTAGTCAGGCGACGGAATGACCGGCGCTTCGGAATCGTCGGCAAAGCGGTTCACGCCGACGATCGTGGTTGCACCTCGCTCCACGCGTAGCTGGAATTCGTACGCCGATCGGGCGATCTCGTCCTGGAAGAATCCTGCCTCGATGGCGTTCGCAGCGCCGCCCAGTTCGTCCACGCGCGCGAGCAGCGCGAGCGCATCACGCTCGAGACGATCCGTCAGTTCCTCGACGTAGTAGCTGCCGGCGAGCGGATCGGCAGTGAGCGCGGCGCCGCTCTCGTAGCCGATGATCTGCTGCGTGCGGAGCGCGAGCGTCGCGGCCTCACCGGTCGGGAGCGACAGCGCTTCGTCGTAGCCGTTGGTGTGCAGCGACTGCGTCCCGCCGAGCACTGCGGATAGCGCCTGGATGGCGACGCGGACGACGTTGTTCAGCGGTTGCTGTGCCTGCAGCGTGACGCCGCCGGTCTGTGTGTGGAAGCGCAGCCGGCAACTCGCGTCGTTCGCGCCGAAGCGCTCGCGCATGAGGTGCGCGTACATGCGTCGCGCGGCGCGGAACTTCGCGACCTCCTCGAACAGATCGTTGTGCGCGGCGAAGAAGAACGACAGCCGCGGCGCAAAGTCGTCCACGGCGAGCCCGGCATCGATGGCGCCCTGCACGTATGCCATCGCGTTGGCAAAGGTGAACGCAAGCTCCTGGACGGCGGTGGCACCCGCTTCGCGAATGTGGTAGCCGGAGATGGAGATGGGATTCCAGCTCGGTACCTCCGCGGCGCAGAAGCGGAAGATCTCCGCGATGAGCGCGAGTGACGGCCGCGGCGGATAGATGTACGTGCCGCGTGCGATGTACTCCTTGAGGATGTCGTTCTGGATGGTGCCGCTGAGTGCCGCGCGCGAGATGCCTCGCTCTTCCGCGACCACGACGTACATCGCGAGCAGCGTGGCCGCCGTCGCGTTGATGGTCATGCTGGTGGAGACGGTCTCGAGGGGAATCGCGTCGAGCAGGACGTGCATGTCCTCGACGGTATCGATGGCCACGCCCACGCGGCCCACTTCGCCAAGCGCGCGCGGCGAATCGGAGTCGATACCCATCTGCGTCGGGAGGTCGAAGGCGACGGACAGTCCCGTCTGACCCTTGTCGAGCAGCATGCGGAAGCGGCCGTTGGTCTGCTCCGCCGTGCCGAAGCCGGCGTACTGGCGCATGGTCCAGAGCCGGCCGCGATACATCGTTGGCTGCACACCGCGCGTGTACGGATAGGTGCCGGGATCGCCGAGG
This sequence comes from Gemmatimonadaceae bacterium, assembly GCA_031407575.1. Lineage (GTDB taxonomy): Bacteria > Gemmatimonadota > Gemmatimonadetes > Gemmatimonadales > Gemmatimonadaceae > AG11. The sequence continues at coordinate 34,180 of JANOIJ010000276.1, forward strand.
TCGCGCTCGTAGTCGAGCGCTGTGGGGCGATAGACGGGATCTATGGGTATGCCACTCGGGGAGACGACGTCGTCAGACATGGACGTCAAGGTAACGGAACAACTGTCATCCTGAGCGCAGCGGAGGATCTGTACCTCGAACAGCGCAGGTGCAGATCCTTCGCTGCGCTCAGGATGACAACTACGCCCCGATCAACTCCGAATGGTGCGCGTACGTCTGCAGCGCGAGATCCACGTCGCGCTTGCTGCCGATGAACAGCGGCACGCGCTGATGCAGCTCGGTGGGCACGATGTCGAGCACGCGACCGTACCCGTCGCACGCCGCACCGCCCGCCTGCTCGCAGATGAACGCAAGGGGATTGGCTTCATAGAGCAGGCGCAACTTTCCGCCCGGCACCTTCTTGTTCATCGGATAGCAGAACACGCCGCCGCCCAGGAGGTTGCGGTGGAAATCCGCGACCAGCGAGCCGACATACCGCACGCTCAACGGACGACGGTCGCCCTCCAGGCCACGATACTTCCGCATCAGTTGCTTGGTGCCCTCGTCCCAATGCGTCTCGTACGAGTCGTTCACCGAGAGGTACCGCCCCTCATCGGGAATGCGGATGTTCGGGTGCGACAGCAGGAACTCGCCGATGGACGGATCCAGTGTGAAGCCATGCACGCCGTTGCCCGTGGTGTACACGAGCATCGTGCTGGAGCCGTAGATCACGTAGCCCGACGCCACCTGCCGCCGGCCCGGCTGCAACATGTCTTCCATCTCGCCCTGCCGGCCGCGCGTGATCTTCTGTACCACGCTGAAGATCGTCCCCACCGGCACGTTGACGTCGATGTTCGACGAGCCGTCGAGCGGATCGAACAGCAAGCAGTACTTGCCGCAGCGGAATCCCTCGGGAATCGCAATGATCCCGGGCTCCTCCTCGCTCGCCATCGCGCACAGACGCCCGCCGTGATCCATCGCCTTGACGATGGTATCGTTGGCGAAGACGTCCAGCTTCTGCTGAATCTCGCCCTGGACGTTCGAGTACTCCGTCGCGCCGAGGATGTCCGCCAGCCCCGCCCTGCGCACCTTGTTGGCGATCATCTTCGCCGCGAGCGCCATGTCGTACAGGATGCCGGACAGCTCGCCCGTGGCTTCCGGGTGCAACTTCTCCTGCTCGATGATGAACCGCTCGATCGTAACGACCGACGTCGCCGTATGTTGAACCACGGGTGCCTCTAGACGGTGGGAGGAGCATTGCCGAGGCGCTGCGCAGCGTACGCACGCGCGTCTGCCTCGTACGGATTGTCCGTGTAGCCGTGCCTCAGGCTCTTCCACGCATACCGCAGTGGGAAGAGTGGGTCTGCCTGAAACTGATGGACGTGCCGGACTTCGTGCAAGAGCAATTCGGGCTCGAGCGGCGCATCGGATGCAATCCAGATCGTGCGCCACAGCGTGATGCCCGACACGCTGGGTCGCCCGAGCAGCCAACCACCCACACGCAGCGCGATTCCGTCGCGACGAAACCGCGCCTCGGCCAGCTCGGGATATCGCGCGACCAGCGCATCCGGCAGCGTGAACGGGACTCCCACCAACCATCGGCCGAGCATGAGGGCTCCGCGTGTCATTGCGTGACGTGACGTGGAACGAACCAACGCTGGTCCCGCGCGGTGACTTCAATCCCGAGAGCGAAAAAGCGCAGCACCACACTGCCAAGCTGGTCGGTACGCAGCGTGGCGACATCCGATGCCCGCAACGATTCCAGGACGCCAGCGTCCGGATGCCCATACGTATTGTGTGCGCCCACGCTGACCAGCGCGAGCCTCGGCCGCACCGCCGCAAGGAATGCGGGCGTCGTGCTCGTTCGGCTGCCGTGATGCGCGACCTTGAGGACGTCCGCGCGGAGTGCGTCCTCCGAATGCTCGAGCAGCCACTCCTCCTCCGGCCCCTCCGCGTCGCCCGTAAAGAGGACACGCGACCCGCCAATCCGCACCATGATCACCGCGCTCGCAAGGTTTGCGTCGTCCAGCCCGGCCGACCACGCCGAATCAGGCGCGAGCGCGGTGAGCACGACATCGTCCACGACGAGGGAATCGCCAGGACGCACGCGCTGCCACGCGATTCCCAGCGCGCGCGCCTGCGCCAGCGCGGCGCGATACGGCGCCGCGGTGCCGACATAGCCTGGATCGAGAAATCGCGCCGGCCGTAGCCTCGTGAAGAGCGACGCCGCGCCGCCAACGTGGTCCATGTGCGGATGCGACAACACGAAGAGCGCGACGTCCCCGCCGCGATGCGCGAGGTACGGAACGATGGTCGTGCGTCCCGCGTCGCCGCCCGCCCAGCTGCGGCCCGCATCGACGACGATCCACCGGCCGCGCGCGGTGCGCACTGCCAGCGCATCGCCCTGACCGACGTCGAGCATGTGGAGCTCCGGCGCACTCGCCGCACGCGGCAGGAATGGCTCCGTCACCAGGACGGCCACGCCGAGCAGCGCCATCAGCGCCGCACGTCCCCAATGACGCGACATGCACGCGACAATCAACGCCGTGGACGCCGCACCCGCCGCCACGGCGCCAACCACAGTTGGCCACACGACCGGCGCGGCAAACGGAATGGCCGCCGCGGTCTTCGCAATCGCGTCGAATGCAGCGAGTAGCGCGTGCGCCGCGTCGGCGACGAACAGTTCCACACCGCGAATGGGAATGGCCATGGCGACGAAGAGCAGCGGCTGCAAGAGCGCCATCACCGGATCTGCGAGGAGATTCGTCACCGGGCCAAGGATGGCCACGCGCCCGAACGTCCATGCTGCCAATGGCGCGGTGACGGCGGTGGCCACGATGCTCACCAGCATGCCCGTCGCGAGTGCGCGCTGCCAACCGCGCCACGTGCCTGGCACAACGCGCTGCGATAGTGCGCCACCGGCAATGAGCGCCGCTGTTCCGGCGACGCTCAACTGCCAGCCGAGATCCGTCGCGACGCGCGGACTCCACAGCGGCGCGGCCGCACCCAGTGCGAGAATCGCCCATGGCGACGTGGGCCGCTGCGCGAGGCGCGTGACGAGAAGCGCGCCAAGCATCACCGCCGCGCGCACCGCCGGCGGAGGAGCGCCGATGGCCGCGACGTACGCCGAGAGCAGCGCGATGGTGAGCACACGCGCGGGAGTGCGCGGCAGTCGCAGCACGGACGCGAGGAGCTCCAACGCCAGCGCCACGATGCCGACGTGCAGGCCCGAGACGCTGAGCATGTGAACCAGGCCGGCCTGCGAGTACTGGTCGCGGCGCTCGGCGGGGATTGCGCTCATGTCGGCAATGACGAGCGCGCGCACCATCGGCGCGTCGGTGGCGAAGATGCGATCGATGCGCCGTCCGGCGGAGGCACGCGCGCGAAGGGCATACGGCTGTCCGCCGCGTGCACCGATGATCGCGTCTTCCACGAACAGGCCGCGCAGGCCTCGGGACGCCCGACCGCGCACCTCCGCGCGTTCGCCGGCGCGCACGCGACCGCCAACCACCAGCAGCGTCGCCCGCGTGGTGCAGCCCGCGCCGTGCAGGATCGCGCGCGCGAGGCTGCCGGCTGATGCGTCGGCCTCGAAGTCTCCGTGCCACGCGCTCGCACGCATGAGCGTCGTCGCGCAGCGCGCGTCGGTCGCGTCGGTGGCCGCGGCGATGAGCACCGCACCCGCCGCGACGGCGCTGATCGTCGCTGGCACTCGGCGGCCGAGCATGGCGAGCAACAGCGCGGCGAAGATCGCAGTTGCGCCGAGCGCCATGCGAGCGCTGGTGGGTGCGGCGAATGCGGCGATGAGCGCTGCCGCGTACACAAGAACGGACCAGGCGACGAGGGGCATCGCACATACAACCCTCGCGTCAATCCGGGTGCGTCACCGTTCTATTGCGTGATGTGGCGAAACCGACAAGCAGGTCCCTCGGTCGCGCCGCGGCGCTCGCCGCTCGCCGCGCTTCTACCCCGCCATCGGCAACGGCTGTCGTTCGCGCACCACGGCTCCCGTGAACGTCGACCCAGTCGTTCCGGTGATCTCCACCGTGAGGTAGTGCCCCAGCATCGACGCATCGCCCGGCACGAGCACCGTCTTGAAGTCGCGCGTACGCGTCATGAGCATCGACTCCCCGCGCTTGGCCTCGCGCTCCACCAAGACTTCGTATCGCGTACCAAGCAATCCCATGTTGCGCTGACGCGTCGCGCCGCGCACGGTATCGACCAGCCGCTGCAAGCGCTCGCTCGCCACCTCGGCCGGCACTGACAGCTCGGCGGGCAACCGCGTGGCCGGTGTGCCGTCGCGCGGCGAGAAGATGAACGTGAATGCATCCGCAAAGCCGATCTCGCGCACGGCGCTCAGCGTCTCCTCGTATTCCTCGTCTGTCTCACCGGGAAAACCGACGATGATGTCGGTGGTGAGCGTCACGCCGGGGATCGCGCGGCGAATCTTGTCGACGCACTCGAAGTAGCCCTCGCGCGTGTAGCGCCTGAGCATGCGCTTGAGCATGCGAGACGACCCGCTCTGCATCGGCAGGTGCACATGCTCGCAGACGGTCGGCACCTCGGCCAGCGCCGCAATGACGCGGTCCGAGAAGTCGTTCGGATGCGGGCTCGTGTAACGCAGGCGACGAATGCCGGGCACTGTGCCAACCGCGCGCAACAGGTCGGCAAAGTCGTGCGTGCCGTCGTTGTACGAATTCACCGTCTGGCCGAGCAGAACAACCTCACTCATCCCCTCGGCGACGACGGCTTCCGTCTCGCGCACCACATCGGCCATGCGGCGGCTGCGCTCGGAGCCACGCGTCGTGGGCACGATGCAGTAGGTGCACCGGTAGTCGCAGCCGCGCTGCACGGGGATCCAGGCCTTCACCTTGTCGAACCGGCGCGGCGTGAAGTCCTCGTAGTGCTCCTCGAGATCAAAGGTCGTCGCGATGGCGCGGCGCCCGCGGCGCGCACCGTCCACGAGCTGTGGCAGCGCACGGTAGCCGTCCGGGCCGATGACGAGCGACACGTGCTTCGCCTTCTCCAGCAGCAGCGGGCCGAGTCGCTGCGCCATGCAACCGGTCACGCCCATCACGCTGTCCTTCGTCATGTGACGCTTGAGCTCACCCAACCGGCCGATGACGCGCTGCTCCGCGTGATCACGAATGGCGCACGTGTTGACGAGGATGACGTCGGCGCCATCGGGCGTATCCACGGGCCGATAGCCAGCGGCGGCGAGCTTGCCGAGCATCAACTCAGAGTCGCTCACGTTCATCTGGCACCCGTACGTCTCGACGTACACGGTGGGCGCACTGCGCTCGGTCATCGGGGGGCTGCCGTCGCGTCCGGAGCCAGCGAGACCGACGCGGAAGGTGGACGTACCGGCAGCCAGAAATGGAATGCACTGCCGACCATGTCGCCGCCGCTCTTCACCCAGATGCGTCCACCATGCGCTTCCACGACGAGCTTGCAGAAGGCCAGTCCGAGACCAGAGCTGCGGACGCGGGGAATATGGAGCGTCTTCACCTGTTCGAACTTGCGGAAGATGATGTCGTGATACTCCACCGGAATGCCCACGCCGTCGTCCGCCACCGTGAAGAGCGTGCCGTCGCTCTCGCGACGCGCACCCAGCTGCACCGTCACAGCCCGCGACGAGTGTGTGAGCGAATTCTGGAGCAGGTTGCCGAACACGCGCCGCAGCAGTGCCTGGTCCGCCTGGATGACCGGCGCGTCATCCGCGATGTCCACGGTGACCGTCGCGCGCTCCTGCTGCACGCGGATGTCCCACTCGTGCCGCACCTCCGCCAACAGCGCACCGGGCGCGGTGGGCATCAGGTTCAGCGCGAGCTTCGTCTCTTCCAGGCGCGCCACTTCGAGCAAATCCTCGATCAGTGCCAACAGGTCCTCCGCGCGCGTCTCGGCGTCACCGAGCGCGCTGCGCTGCTCTTGCGTGAGCGTCCCGAAGTCGCCGTCGATCAGCATCTCCATCGCGCCAATGATCGACGTGAGCGGCGACTTGAGGTCGTGGACAATCATCTTCATCAGGTCGTCGCGAACCTTCTCCAGCTCCTTCTGCTTGCGCAGGCTTTCCTCGAGCGCGTCCGTGGCCGCCTTGAGCTTGAGCAACGAGCGCACGCGCGCGCCGAGCACCAGCCGGTTGTGTGGCTTCGTGAGGAAGTCGTCGCCGCCCGCTTCGATCGCCTTGACGCGATCGCTCGTGTCGTTGAGGGCCGTGACGAAAATGACCGGGATGCGCGCCGTGCGGGGATCGCGCTTGATGCGGCGGCAGACCTCGAATCCCGTCGAGCGATCATCCACGCCGAGATCACCGGCCGGCATGGACACGTCGAGGATGCAGAGGTCCGGATGCTGCTCGAAGCATGTGGCCAGCGCGGACGGGCCGTCGGACGCCGCGATGGCGCGGAAGCCCAGCACGTGCAACTGGTCAAACAGGAGCTCGACGTTCGCGGGAACGTCGTCGGCGACGAGGATGATCGGCGCGTTGGCCGGCGGAGGTGTGAGGCCGCTCATGCGATCAGGGACGCAGCATCACGCCAACGCTCAGCGTCCACGAGGACTCGGACCCCGAGGCGCCGGCGTCCCGCGTGGCGCGAAAGGCGGCGAGGTCGAACGCCGCGCGACCGCGCGCCAGCACCGTCCCCGCGCCGAGCGACAGGCTCTTTTCCTTGACGCTGAACGCCGCGAGACCAAACGGCAGGGTGCGCTGGCGTGCCCCAACGCGGAACTGCGTGGTGCGCTCGCCCAGCCGAGGACCGAGGACGTCGGCGCCAATGCTCGTGTCCCAGCTGTCGGTGATGCGCAGGTTCGCCGAGCCGAGCCCCTTCATGCGCGACCAGGTGTCCTTCGCGGTACGCACGGCGATGGTGGTGCCGCGCGCTCCGATGTAGGCAGCGCCCACAGCGAGGCGATCCGGCACGTCGGCGTTGTTGATCGTCGTGTCCCCGCGCTTGAGCGACAAGCCCCCACCGCGGCGGTACGAGCCGGCGACGCTCCAGTTGCGCGCCGCGATGAGCTCGAAGCCAGCGGACAGCGCGCTGCCGCTGTATCCCACCGTCGCGGTATCGATGAGCGCTGCGAAACGCGTGCTGTCGTCGAAGACCTGCTGGTTGCGCACACGATTGTCGCCCGTGATCGCATGCGCGGCGGCGCCCAGACGCAACCAGGTGCGCGGCGCCCATGCGACCGCGAGGCGGATGTCGCCGATGGCACCATCGCTCTTGAAGGTGTTTGACGTCGCCAGCGACGAGTCGGCAATCCGCTGGAAGCCGCGAGACGTCGTCTCGAAGCTGCGGTCCAGCAGGCTCGAGACGCTGAGGCCAACCATCACGCCGGAGATGACGGGGTATGCCGCCACGATGAGCGGATATCGCGCGATGGACGTGTTCTCCGACTTCCCGCCGATGGTCAGCGTGCGGTACTCGGGCTCTGCCTGGAAATAGAGGATCGACCCGCCGAATTGCGTGAGGACAGCGGGGTTCGACGCGGACAGCGGATCGATTTCGCCGAGCGCGCCACCGGTGCCGAGGGAACGCGTGCTGAGCTGTCCAGACGGAAAGCCGAATCCGAGGGTGCTGAGGGTACCCTGCGCGTGTGCAGCGGCGGGCAGCAGTAGCGCCGCCGCGGAGAGAAGCGTCAACGAGCGAGTGCGCATGATCACGGAATCCCGAAGCCGCGACGCGGCACGTAGGTGAGCCGAAGGCGCGGACGCAGCGCGATAGCAGCCTCCGTGGAGAAGAAGTTCAGCTCACCGGGTGAGAGTCCTTCCTGTGGGGACCGCAGCACGATGGCCCGTGAGGTATTGGTCAGGCCCGCGAGCCGCCAGAAACGCACGAGGTTCACCAGCTCCACGCTTCGCACGCCGCTGTCCTTCACGGCGAACCGCAGCGAATCGACACCGTACTGGTACGGGCTGCCGAGGAACGTAGCCGCGGTGAAGATGTCAGCCAGCGTGGGCGACGCGAGCACCGGTTGCGTGTACACCGTGAGCGTGTCCGATTTCGAGAGCGACCGGCCTGGCGACTGCGTCAGCAGCAGTGACGCGCGAATGACCTGTACGGAGTCGAGCACCACGGGCGGAATGTCGAAGCGCAAGTAGGTCCGCGCGCCACGCAGACCACCGATGACGAATCGGTCCGCCGGCGCATTGCCCAGCAGTCCTTTCACGACGAGCCGGTACAGCGGGAGCACCGACTGGAGCAGAATGTCGTCGGTGGGCGTGAGCGAGCGCGGGAAGACCGTGTCCGGCTTCACCGTCGTGTCGGCTGACACTCTGAACCGCAGCCGTGGTATGAACGAATTCCCCAGCACCGAAAGCATCGGCGCGTTGGCACCGCGGATTCGCAGGCCCACCCGGAGACGGAGCGAGTCCTTGATCTTCGCGAAGATCGCGGCGTTGTCGAGCGACAGGCGCAGCGTGTCCTTCAGCTCCGCCGCCAGGAACGTCTGCGACCCGATCAGCCGGCTGTCGCGGAACAGCGGCACCAGCGCGGCGTCGAGTGTGTCGTTCGCAATGGTGTCGACGTCGAAGGCATCGATGGTGATCGGTGCCGTGGCCCTGGCGGTGAGCGTGTCGATGAGGAAGATCATCGTCGCGCTGTCCACGCGCCGGATCGCGCTGTCGGCGGTCGCCGCGCCGAGAAAGTACCGCAGCGGCAGCGAGTCGAACCGCGCGATGAGCCGCACGTCCGCCGTGTCGCCCCGGTTGACCAGCGTGACGTTGCGGTCCTCGCCCAGTCGCGGAAAACCAAAGAACGACGTGTCCACGACGACGGATCCGGTGAGGATCGTATCGCGCAGCGCCGCGCTTTCGTCCGTGCACAGTGCGGGGCAGCCCAGCGAGCCAGTCACCTGCTCCGAGCAGGCGCCGAGTACACCAAGAAGCAGGAACGCGCCGAGCGCGTTCCGGAGAATCCGATCAGACACTACGTACACTCCATCCGTAAACGCCCGGGCGCATCAGCGGCGCTCCAGTGACGTGGGGGTAAAGGCCATGGGAAGAAGGTCCGCGAGGGACCACTGCGCTTCCGCGCCGCTGCGCGTTACGCTCACCACCGCGAGATGCGGTGCGAATTCCATCAAAACCTGGCGACAGATGCCACAGGGCGGCGTCGGCGACTCGGCCTCCGTGACGATGGCGACAGCGGTAAAGGCACGAACGCCGCGCGACACTGCCGCCGACAGCGCAGACCGCTCGGCACAGATGCCCGCGGGGTACGACGCGTTCTCCACGTTGCACCCCACGGTGATACTCCCGTCCGCACCGAGCAGTGCGGCACCGACGCGGAAACCGGAGTACGGCGCGTAGGCGTGCTCCATGGCCACGGAGGCGTGCTCCCGCAGGACAGACCACTCCTGCGTCTCCGCCAGCGACGGCACGGCCTGCGCCTTCACCGGCCACGCTCCAGCCGGTCCAGCATCGAGGTGCCCCGACCGCGGAACGGCACGTTCAGCCACTCGGCCACTGTGGCGCCGAGGTCGGAGAACGTGGGGCGCGTGCCGAGCGCCACCGGGTGCGCCTGTGCGCCGCAGACGAGCAGCGGCACGCACTCGCGTGCGTGATCGGTCGATCCGGTTGTCGGGTCGTTCCCATGGTCGGCAGTAATAAACAGCAGATCGTCCTCGCGAAGGGCGGCGCGGATGGCCGGCAAAGCATCATCGAACTGGCGCAAGGCGCGCTCGAACCCGACCACGTCGCCGCGATGGCCGTACAGCGTGTCGAAATCTACAAGGTTGGCAAAGAGCAACCCACTCTGCGGACTCGACAGCCATTCCATGATCGCCGCGATGCCCTCGGCGTTGTCGGCGACGTGATGCGCCGTGAGCGAACGGCCGTTGAACAGGTCGTCCACTTTCCCCACGCCCGAGCGATGGACCCCGGCACCGGCAAGCGCGTCAAGCAGGGTTTCGCCGGGCGGCGCCAGTGCATAGTCGCGGCGGTTCGCCGTGCGCGCGAATGCGCCCGGCGCACCCGTGAAGGGCCGCGCAATCACGCGCGACACGTCGTGCGGCGCGACGAGCAGCCGTCGCGCCGTCGCGCATGCGTCGTACAACTCGGCGAGGGGAATCACGTCTTCGTGCGCGGCCACCTGGAAGACCGAGTCGGCCGACGTGTAGACGATCCATTGCCCCGTTCGCACGTGCTCCTCACCCAGCCGGTCGATGATCTCCGTGCCGCTGGCCGCCACGTTCCCGAGGACGCCGCGCCCAGTGCCGCGCATGAAGTTTTCGATGACGGATGCGGGAAACCCCGAGGGATACGTCGGGAACGGGCGCTCCAGGTGAAGGCCCGCGATCTCCCAGTGCCCCGTGGTGCTGTCCTTGCCCGGCGACGCCGGCTGCATCACGCCGTATGCGCCCTGCGGGTCGTCGGTGGGCGGCACTCCTTCGATTGGCGCCAGATTGCCCAGCCCCAATTGCTGAAGGTTGGGCAAGCTCAGGCCGTGCACAGCGCGCGACAGGTTCCCCAGCGTGTGGCTGCCGACATCGCCATAGGCGGCGGCATCCGGTGCCTCTCCCACGCCCACGCCATCCAGGATGAGGATCACGGCCCTGTGTCTCACGCTGCCGCTCCCGGCGAGCCGGACTCGAGATATCGGCGAGGCAAGCGCTGGCGCAGCCCGGTCAGGATTTCGTACGGCGAGACGTCGCTCTGCGAGGACAGCTCATGGACCGTGATGACGTCATTGCCGTCGGGGCCGAGCAGCGTCACGAGGTCACCCAGGTCCGCACCGGCGTCGGTTACGTCGAGCATCGTCATGTCCATGGTCACCCGGCCGGCAACCGGTACGCGCTGTCCCTTCAGCAAGGCGACCCCCCGATTGCTGAGTCCGCGGCGATATCCGTCGGCATACCCCACTGGCACGGTCGCGATCCGTCGCGGACCGTTGGCGCGCCACGTGGCGTCGTAGCTCACGGTCTCGCCGTCAGCCACCGTGCGCAATTCGACGACGCGCGCGCGCATGCAGGCCACGGGCTCCGGTTGCAACGGGCCACCGTCAAAGCCGGCGACACCATACAGGAAGATGCCGGGCCGGCAGAGCGTCCACGGCGACGGCGCGCGTCGCTCCACCGCGGGACCATTCTCCGCGTGAACGATGGCAGGGCGCGATGGCAGGTCTGCGAGCGCCTGGCTGAAGCGGTGCTCCTGCAGGTCGCGGCTCGGACCGTCCAGCTGTGCGGAGTGAAAGTGCGTGAACACCCCTTCCGGCGCGGCACGTTCGAGAAGTGCGCGGTGCTCGGCCACGAGATGCCAGGGCATGCCGGCGCGCGACATCCCCGTGTCGACGTGCAGCTGCCATGGACGACCGGTCCGCGCCCACGACTCGATGACAGCGGGGTCGCCCAGTGCGGGCGTGAGGTCCGAGCGGCGAAGTGCGTCGATCTCGGTGCGGAGGATGGGGGTGAACACCACGACCGGCCGCGCAATGCCGCCGCGACGGAGCTCCTCGCCCTCGGCCACGGATGCGACGCCGAAGCCCCAGGGGTCGAGCGAGTCGAGCGCGAGCGCGGCGCGCACGGCCCCAACACCGTACCCGTCTGCCTTGACCATGGGCAGCAAGGGCACGCCTGCGCGAGCCGCAAGGGCAGCCCCGTTGCGGCACAACGCGCCCAAGTCGACCTCGACCCAGGCGCGTGTCATCGGACGGCGCGATTCGCTATCATGTGCAGACTGACGAAGATAGGAGATCACCAAGAGTGATGCAACCGAAGACAGGACTACAGGATACGCTTGCGCTGATGAAGGATCTTCGCCAGCGCTGCGAGTGGGATGCCGCACAGACGCATGAGTCGCTGCGGCCATACCTGATCGAGGAAGCGTATGAGGTGGATGACGCCATCCGCGCCGGCAACGACACGTTGCTGCGCGAGGAGCTTGGCGACCTGCTGCTGCAAGTGCTCTTCCACAGTGTGGTCGCGGAAGAGCGTGGTGCATTCGACTTCGCGGACGTGGCAGAAGGTTTCCTCGCCAAGATGAAATCGCGTCATCCGCACCTGTACGCGGGTGGCGAGCGACAGAGTTGGGAGGGGATGAAGGCGAAGAAGCGCGCGAGCATCGTGGATGGGCTTCCCGCGGAGCTTCCCGCCCTGCACCGCGCGTTCAGGCTCCAGGATCGCGCTGCTGGCGTCGGGTTCGACTGGCCGGATGCGGTCGGTCCCGCCGAGAAGGTGGAAGAAGAACTCGCCGAAGTCCGGGAGGAGATTGCGCGCGGCGCGGCACCCGGGGTCGCCGGCGTTCCTGATCCCCGGCTCGAGGAGGAGCTGGGAGATCTCCTCTTTGCCGTCGTGAACCTGTCACGCAAGCTCGGGGTGCACCCCTCCCTCGCGCTGGACAAGGCGAACGTCAAGTTCGCGACGCGCTTTCAGGGGATCGAGGCGCTCGCCAAGGCGCGCGGGATCGACGTCCGAACAGCGGGGCTCGAGGTGCTCGACAAGCTCTGGGACGAGGTCAAGCTGGGGAAGTAGATCAACAGCGAGGAAACGGATCTGACGGATGCAACGGAAAAAGCCGGATTCTTCTCGCTCCTACACGAAGTACCCGGCCGTTCCCGTTGCATCCGTCAAATCGTTTTCTCCTGCTCTTGATCCCGATATCCAGTCTATGGACGCAAGCGATGCATCATCCGCGGGAACGCAATCACCTCGCGGATGTGCTGGATGCCGCAGATCCACGCCACTGTTCGCTCGAGCCCGAGACCGAAGCCGGCATGCGTGAACGTGCCGTACCGGCGGAGGTCCAGGTACCAGTCGTACGCATCCAATGGAAGCCCTTCTGCCTCGATGCGAGCCAACAGCTTGTCGTAGTCGTCCTCGCGCTGGGAGCCGCCGATGATCTCACCGAATCCTTCCGGAGCGAGCAGGTCGTCGCACAGAACCGTGCGCGGATCGTCCGGGTTCTCCTTCATGTAGAAGGCCTTCGCCTCCTTGGGGTAGTTGAAGACGAACACCGGCTTGTCGTAGTCCGCGACGATGAGTGCCTCGTCCTCGGCGCCGAGGTCGTCGCCCCACTTCGCGTGACTGCCCTTGCTCTGCACGAGCGCGACGGCGTCGGTGTAGTTCAGCCGAACGAATGGCGGCTTGATATGCTCGAGCTTCGAGACGTCACGCTCCAGCTCTGCGAGCTCAACGCGGCGTCGCTCCACCACCCGCTGCACGAGGTAGGAGACGAAGTCCTCCTGCAAGCGCATGTTGGCCGCAGAGTCGTTCCACGCGACTTCCGGCTCGATCATCCAGAATTCCGTCAGGTGGCGGCGCGTCTTGGATTTCTCGGCGCGAAACGTTGGGCCGAAGGTGTAGATCTTTCCGAACGCCGCGGCGGCCGCCTCGCCGTAGAGTTGCCCCGTCTGCGCCAGGTAGGCGTTGCCGAGGTCGAAGTACTCGGTCGCGAACAATCCAGAGCGCTCGCCAATGGCCGCCGTGAGGATCGGCGTATCGACGCGCAGGAAGCCGCGCTCATAGAAGAAGTCGTGAATGCCCTGCTCGATCTCGCTGCGAATGACGGCAATGGCCCGCTGGCGCGGAGAGCGGAGCCAGAAATGCCGGTTGTCCAGCAGGAAGTCGATGCCGTGCTCCTTCGGCTGGATCGGGTAGTCGATCGGGCTCGGCCCGATGATGGTGAGCCCCGTCACGCCGATCTCCACGCCACCTGGTGCGCGCGGTTCCGTGCGCGCCTCGCCGCTCACTTCGACGGAAGTTTCCGTCGTCAGCGTCGCGAAGCGCTCCCACACCTCGGGCGCGAGCTGGTTCTTCACAAAAACCGTCTGGCAGATGCCGGTGCCGTCGCGCAGCACCGCGAACGCGATCTTGCCGGACGAGCGCACGTGGGTGACCCACGCGCGGATGACCACCGGCTGACCCGCGTGCGCGGAGAGCTCGGCAATGCGAAGGACGGTTTCGGAGGACATGTCTGAGTTGGCGGGTCAGTGGCGCGCGGAGTGCGCCACGCCTAGAATCCCGATGAGGCGCGCCGCGGCATCGAGCCGTCGCGAGCCGCCTGCGGGGCTGAACCCAACGTTACACGACCGCTGCATCGTCGCAAAGGGCCGCGCAGTCGCCCGCGCACGAGTGCGTTACATCACCTGCTCGAGTTCACCATGACCCTCCGCGCGAGGCTCGCTCTCAGCCTCGTCATCATTGCCGCGGTCCTCGTGGTACCGCTCGGCGTGGCACAGCGCTCAATGAAGAGCCTGGATCGCGACGTGCGCGAGCTGCGCGACGGCGAGTTCGAGGCGTCCCTCGTACTTGGCAGCCTGCGCGACGCGCTCGCCGAGGTGCGTGCCCGCGAGGTCTTTCTCGGCGGGGCGCCGAGTGATACGACGTACCGCGCGGTTTCCGCAGCGCTGGCCGAAGCGCGAGCGCTCTCCGAGTCGCTGCTGCGCTTCGAAGAGGTGGACTCCGCGGCGGCGCGCCGCATTCACGCGGCACTCACGGCAGTGGGGCCCGGCATCGATCGCGAATGGCAGTTGCTTCGTGCGGGCGAGGGCACCAAGGCAGACGCGCTCTCGGAGGAGATCGTGCGTCCCGCGTTCCGCGAGGCGGATAGCGCGCTGGATCCCGTGCAGCAGGCGCTGAGCCAACGCACCCGTGCCCGTGTCACGGAAGCGGCCGACGCGCTGCTGGAAGCTGAGCAAGCATCGCTCGCGGCGCTCATGATCGCGCTCCTGCTGGCGACCCTCATCGCGCTGTGGCTCACGCGCTCCATCAGCGGCCCGGTGCACGAGCTGGAGGAAGGCATGCGCGCCGTTGCTGAAGGCGAACTGGACTACAAATTGAAATTCGACGTCGACCGCAAGGACGAGTTCGGCGAACTCGCCGGAAGCTTCCAGGAGATGACGCGTCAACTCGCCGAGCTGGACAAGCTGAAGGCGGAATTCGTCTCGATCGCGTCACACGAGCTCAAGACGCCGATCAATGTCATCCTCGGCTACCTCCAGCTCATGCAGGACGGACTCTACGGACCGCTGACCGAGAAGCAGCTGCCGGTGACCAAGACGATCGAGGCGCAGGCAAAGACGCTCGCACGCCTCGCTGGACAGCTGCTGGACGTGAGCCGCTTCGAGGCCGGCGGTGGCCGGATCGAGCCGAGGGTGGTGAAACTGCCCGCCATGCTCGACGAGTTGGAACGGACGTTTCATGTGCTGGCCGTGCAGCGCGCCGTCGATTTCAAGGTCACCCGCTGCGAGGGGCTCCCCGAGGAAGTGACCTGGGACCCGGAGCGCATCAACGAGGTGACGGGCAACCTGTTGTCGAACGCGTTTAAATTCACGCCAGCCGGGGGCACGCTGGAACTGATCGCCGGTCCGCACGAGAACGGAGTGTGCATTGAAGTTCGCGACACCGGCGCTGGTATTGCACCCAACCAATTGAAGCACGTGTTCGAGAAGTTCTATCAGGCCGACAACCAGAAATCCGCGTCAGCGAAGGGCACGGGACTGGGACTCGCCATCGCCAAGGAGATCGTGGAAGCGCATCAGGGAAAGATCACCGTCACGAGTACGGTGGGAAAAGGCACGACCTTCACGTTGGTCCTGCCCAAGGCGGTCGTGAATCGTCGGCGCACCGGCGGCTTTCGCGTCGTGAGGCCATCGACGTCGAGCAAGCGTCAATGACGTCACCTTCGTTGCGCTCGGGGCTGTTGGCGCTTGCTTGCGCGGCACTCGCCGCCTGCGCGAGTGGACAGCCGCGCATCGCCGACCCAGCCGAGACGGCGCGCGCCGAATGGTCGTCCGCCTTCGCCGTCGCCGTACAGGAGAGCAATGCGGGGCGGCATGCGGTGGCAGATCAGGCGTTGGCCGACTACGCGGCGCGCTTTCCCGCCAGCAGTGATGCGGCGGAGGCGAGCTTCTGGCGCGCGTTGTACAAGCTGGATCCCGCGAATGCCACCGGCACGCCCCGCGACGCTGCGGTGCTGCTCGACAGCTATCTCGCGACGCCGGCCGTTGCGCGTCGCTCCGAGGCGCTAACGCTCCGGAGGCTGTCTGCCGCGCTCGAGAGCCGCACCACCACTGGCGTGCCCATGTCCGCCGTGATTCCCAGGCCGGACTTGCCCAAGCCGGATGAACGGACCAAGGACGAGGAGATCGTGCGCCTGAAGGAGGAGCTGGCGAGAGCGCATGCGGAGCTCGAGCGAATCAGGCGGCGGCTGGCGCAGCCGAAGCCCTAGTTGTCATCCTGAGTGAAACGAAGGATCTGCACTTCGCAACCACAGGTGCAGATCCTTCGCTGCGCTCAGGATGACACCTATCACCCCACCCGAAACAGCTCGAGCGACCTCGCGTACCGCTCGCCCATCACGCGACGCATTGCGGCGTTCGCCGGGGATTCGAGCTCCGGATCAGCCGCGAGCAGCTTGTCCGCCGCCTCGCGTGCCTGCTCGTTGAGCTGCGCATCCCGGATCGGATCGGCCACGCGAAAGTTCGGCAACCCGCTCTGCCGTTCGCCGAACAGGTCGCCCATGCCGCGCAGCTCCAGGTCGGCCCGCGCAATCTCGAACCCATCGTCACTCCCCACGAAGACGTCGAGCCGCTGCTTCGTATCCGGACTCACGTCACCCAGCAGAATGCAGAACGACGCCTCGGCGCCGCGGCCCACGCGTCCTCGCAGCTGATGCAACTGCGAGAGCCCGAAGCGTTCGGGATGCTCGACGAGCATCACCGTTGCATTGGCCACGTCGATGCCCACTTCGATCACCGTCGTGGCCACGAGGACGTCGATGTCGCCGTCGCGAAAACGGCGCATGATCGCGTCCTTCTCGTCCGACGGCAATCGCCCGTGCAGCAACGCCACGCGACGCTCCACGAACGCGCCCGCAGAGAGCAGGTCGAACATGGTCGTGGCAGCCTTGAGGTCGGATTTCTCCGACTCCTCGATGACCGGGTAGACGATGTACGCCTGGCGCCCCCTGGCCAGCTCGCGATTCACGAACTCGAGCACGCGCGATCGCGCTGACTCCGGCCGTAACGCCGTGGTGATTGCCTGACGACCTGGTGGGCGCTCGTCGATCACCGAGAGATCGAGGTCACCGTACAACGTGAGCGCGAGCGAACGTGGAATGGGGGTCGCCGTCATGAGCAGCACATCCGGCGATTCTCCCTTGGCCGCGAACGCCTTGCGCTGCTCGACGCCGAACCGATGCTGCTCGTCCACCACCACGAGCCCGAGGTTGGAGAACTCGGTGGCCTGCTGGACCAACGCGTGCGTGCCGACGACGAGCGCCGGCGTCGCCTCGCCCAACCGAGAGGCGACTTCGCGACGGGCCTTTGCCTTGAGGCTGCCGGTGAGCAGGATGGGCTCCACGCCCAGGGGCGCGAGCATGCGCGACATACTCGCGAAGTGCTGTTCCGCGAGCAGCTCCGTGGGCGCCATGATCGCTGCTTGATAGCCGTTCTCCA
This sequence comes from Gemmatimonadaceae bacterium, assembly GCA_031407575.1. GTDB lineage: Bacteria > Gemmatimonadota > Gemmatimonadetes > Gemmatimonadales > Gemmatimonadaceae > AG11. The sequence continues at coordinate 51,546 of JANOIJ010000276.1, forward strand.
TCGCCAGCATCGCGGCGAAGAGCGCGACGACGGTCTTGCCGCTGCCCACGTCGCCCTGAAGCAGCCGCTGCATGCGACGCTCACTCACCATGTCGGCGATGATCTCGCGCAGCACGCGCGTCTGCGCGCCCGTGAGCTGGAACGGCAGCGCCTCGCGGAGGCGCGTCGTGAGGTCGCGACGGTTCTCGAAGCGGATGCCGCGACGCGTCTCGCGAGCGATGGCTCGCGCGCGCAGGTGCAATAGCTGCACGAACAACAGCTCCTCGAACGCGAGGCGCGACCGCCCCTCGTGCGCCTCGATGAGAGACGTGGGACGATGCACCATGCGCAGCGCGTCGACAATGGACGGCACACGCGCGCCGGCGAGCACGTCGGACGGGAGGTACTCCGTGACGAGCGGGAGCAGCGCGTCGAGATGCGCGTCGATGATCCCGCGAATGACCTTGAACGTCAGCCCTTCGGTGGCGGGATACACCGACAGCACGCGGCCCTGCGCGGTGCCGCTATCGTCCGGACCGAGGTTGACGTACTCGCGCGGCTGCAGTTGGCGTCCGTGAAAGAACCGCACGCTGCCGGTGACGAGCAGCACATCACCCTTGGCGATGGTGCGATCAAGGAAGGGTTGTCCGGGCCACGACACCTCGATCATCCCGGTGTCGTCCTTGAGCACCGCCTGGAAGATGCGCAGGCCTTTCCGCGTGGGCAGCACCCCCTTGGAGACCACGGTGCCGATGACGGTGCCCTGCATCCCCGCCGAGAGCGACGCGATGGTGTTGACGGTGCTCGCGTCCTCGTAGCGATGCGGGATGTGATAGAGCAGGTCTCCCGCGGTGACCACACCCAACCGGCCCAGCGCCTCCGCTCGTCCGGGCCCGACACCCTTGAGAAAGGTGACGGGCATGTCGAGCCGGAGACGCTGTGACTGCAGGGCGTTTCGCCTCACTCGCTGCCCAGGAGCTCCCGCGCGAAATCCGCCGCATCGAAGGGCATGAGATCCGCGCTCGATTCGCCGACGCCGATGAACTTCACCGGCACGTCGATGGCCTCGTGCACCGCCACCACGACACCGCCGCGCGCGCTGCCGTCGAGCTTCGTCATCACCAGCCCTGACACCGGCACCGCTGCGGCGAATGTCTTTGCCTGCTGCACGGCGTTCTGGCCGATGGTGGCGTCCAGCACGAGCAGCGTCTCGTGCGGCGCATCCGGCATCCGCTTCGTGATGACGCGCGCCACCTTTTTGAGTTCCGTCATGAGGCCGTCGCTCGTGTGCAGGCGACCTGCCGTGTCGATGATGAGGACGTCGGTACCACGCGCCACCGCCGCGTCGATGGCATCGAAGGCGACGGCCGCGGGATCGGCGCCAGGAATCGCGGAAATGAAGTCCGCGCCGGTGCGTTCTGCCCACAGGCGCAGCTGGTCGATGGCGCCAGCACGAAAGGTGTCGCCCGCCGCGACCATGACACGCTTTCCTTGCCCGCGGAGCCGCGCCGACAGCTTGCCGATGAATGTCGTCTTCCCAGCCCCATTCACTCCGACGACGAGGATCACCGTGGGCGACTCCGCCGCCATGCGCAGCGCGGGATTGCTGTTGCCGGCCTGAAGCGCGGCCACGAGCCCATCGTGCAGCGCCTGCTGGAACTCGGCCTGCGTCTTCACAGAGCCGCGCAGCGCCAGCCGCTCGACTTCCGCAACGAGCTTCAGCGTGGTCGGCACGCCGAGGTCAGCCTCGAGGAGCAGTTCCTCGAGCTGTTCCAGTGAGCCCGCAGAGACCCCGCCGCGCGCGAGCACGGCCACGTCCGTGAGGGCCACATCCTTGATCCGCTGCCAGAGCGACCGCTTGGGGACGTCTCCGGCTTTCCGCAAAATCCGCATGCCGAAACGTAAGCGGCCAACTCGCGATGCGTGGTACGTTTTGCCGCGACGTGTGTCATCCTGAGCGCAGCGCGGTCATCCTGAGCGAAGCGAAGGATCCGCACTTCGCAAACGCAGGTGCAGATCCTTCGCTTCGCTCAGGATGACAACAAGGTCGCTCAGGATGACAACGGACTACGGAAAGGCGATCCCCTTGTTCAGCATCGCGTCGTGGACCTTCCAGTTGACGAACGTGGTCCACATGCCGTCCTGCGCCATGCCCTGCGTGCCCTGGAACTTGCGCAGCGCGGTGTCGCTGGCGCGGCCCCAGTATCCGTCCGCGCCCGCGGTGCCAAGGTCGTAACCGAGCTTGATGAGCGCTTCCTGGCGTGGACGCGGCATCCAGAACGGTGTCCACACGTCGGGGATGTCCGCGCTGTCGTAGATGCCGCGCAGCACCTGCGCGAACGGGAAGCCGGCGACGTCCTGCTTGTATCCCGCGCAGAGGTCGTGATGGCCGTGATGATCGCGCACGCCGATGTTCGGATACTTCGCGATGATCTCCTTGCCGACGGCGATCATCATGATCACCTGCTCCTCCGTCCACGGCTGCACGCGCATGATGTGCTTGCCGTTCGGCTCGGCGGCGTCGATCCAGTCGGGACCGCCCAGCGTCCCCTCGCGCGCGTAGCCGATGCCCACCGTCTCGATACCGATGGTGGTCCGCGTTCCCTTGAACAGGTTGCTCTGGAGTGGACGCCCGTCCCACTGCAATGTCTGGTTGATGCCGGCGTGCCACGATCGGTTCTCGATCGACACGTAGCGATCGATGCCCTCGGCGAAGGTGCGCCCGATGCCGTAGTGCGCCGAGGCTTCGCCCTTGCGCTCGGCGTTCGGCCCGCCGAGGACCTCGCGGCAGAGCTTGAGGTCGCGTGTCGCCGTCCAGTGCCACGTGACGCCGACGGGACGAAACTCCGTTGCGCTCGTCCATCCGCGACCCACGGCCTGGCCGTCCTGCACCGGGATGAGCGCTTCAGTCTCCGTATATGCGGGCATGGTCGGTTCCTAGACGAAGTTTTTCTTGTTCGACGGGGCACTTCCCGGACTGGCGATGACGACTTCAGAGTCCCCGCCGGCGTCGATACGCGCGATGTCCTGCGGCGTGAGCGGCAACGACACCGCCTGCGGCGAGACGTACACGAGGGTGTGCGGCGTGCCGTTCACCGTCGCCGTGGACGTGGCGACGAACCCGCCTCCCTTCACGATCAGTGCGTCCGCCGCCGCGCCGTCGGCGCGCTTCTCACGCACAATCTCGCTAATGACCGGCGATGCGCCCGGTCCCGAGGCGACCGGCGGACACGGTGACGCGGCGGCCGACGGCGGCACGATGGACACCGGCGGCGGCGCCTGCGGTCCCGCATGCTTGTCGAGTGCGACCACCACAGCGTCGAACAGCCGCTCCGAGAAGCCGAGGAGGAACGCGACCGCGATGGTGATAGGGCCGTACGGGTCGTTCCAGTCGATGAGGCGGAAGGCGGGGCCGAGCAAGTTGAGCTCGGGGCGTGCGACGAGGGTGAGCAACGCAATGCCGAACCATCCGGTGAGTGCGCCGAAGAGCGGGCTGAGGAAGAGCGTCGTCCACGAGGCGCCGTAATCGAGCGGCACATCGTCGCGCCGGAGTGCACGCATGAGACGACTGGAGTAGCCGCCGGCCGCTCCAGCGAGAAAGAGGATGGAGTGCCCGATGGAGCCCGTGAGGAATCCGATGGCAGTGAGCGCGGCGAGGATGAGCCAGCTCGCCTTGTTGTGCCACTCCATGAGCATGGAGAATCCGCTGTCGCGGTCAGCGTAGACCAGCTTGAGGCCGTGGCCGAGCAGTGCCTTGCGATACAGTGGATCGCTGGGCGGATTGGCGACGAGTGCGGCGGCGATCGCGTCGGCAACGGCGGTGGGCGTGGGCTTCTTCATCGCGCGCAGCTCCGCTTCCGTCCATTGCAGGTACGACTCCACCTGCGCGGGCGGTGTGAGCACGGCGGCCAGCTCGCGCTCCATCTCATGGATCGCCACCCAGATGGCGTTCTCGCGCCCGCGAGACCAGAAGAAGTACTCACCCCAGGGCCATTTGGCGTTGTTGTAGTCCTGTTCCTCCTTCTGCATCGCCTCGACCGCGGCGATGAGCTTTGCCACCTGTGGCTGCGTGGCATCGACCTCGGTATCCAGACGCGTGCGGAGCGTCCGGAGCTGGGTGCCGATCATCGCGTGCACGGGTCGCGCGATGCGGTGCCACCGCGCGATGAGGATGGTGAGTCCGTACAGCAACAGGGCGCCAAGCGTCCACAGTGTCTGGGACCAGGACGGCGATCCGTCGGATGGCAACGTGGGCAGGACGATGCTCGCCGCCGTGGCGCCGCGCACGGCAAACTGCTCGACCATCGCGGGCCAGGCCGTGCTGTCGACGCGTATGACGTAACGCCCGTTCCGCAGGGAATCGAAGCGGAAGTAGCCCGTGGGATCCGTGACTGCCGCGCGCGACACGATCGGAAGGACCGTGGTGTCGGCGGACCGCGCTGTCACGAACGCGCGGTCCACGCGCCGGCCGTCGTGTGTGCGCACGACGACGCTGAGGCTGCCCAGCGACTCCGCGGGCGCGAGAGGAGCCGCCAGCGCTGGCGCCGGCGTTCGCACGGCGGTGTCACGTACCTGTGCGGGCAGGCTGGACGCCGCGACGAGAGACATCAGGATCAGACAACCATGACGCTTCATCGCTGTGCTCCTCGCGTGACGGCGTGGGATGCGACCTGGGATTCGGGCGCGCGGCGCGCCTTGCGCGCTGACCCCCTTAGGCGAAGCAATACTGGGCGAAACCCTCGCGCACCGCCACAGACGGTTGTCATCCTGAGCCGAAGGCGAAGGATCTGCACCTCCAGCAGTACAACAGCAGGTGCAGATCCTTCGCTGCGCTCAGGATGACAAATGGCCAACGCCGCCCCTCGGCGCGCCGTACAATCGTCAGTGGTCACCCCCCCCAAGGAGGATGGATGTTCGAGACACGGTTCCCGTCGCGCCGCGTGGCGACGACGCTCGCCGCGCTCGCCGCGTTCGCGTCGCCAGCGCGGGCGCAGCAGGCGAACGACGTCGAGTACACTGCGAAGATCAAGGAACACACGCAGGACCCCCGCATCATCACCGAGCTGGTTGACCACCTGCCGGCCTCCGCCACCGTCCCGACGCCGCTCAAGTTCCTCGGCAAGATCGTCGGGCAGCCGGGCGAGCTCACATACGCCAGGGACATCCACCGCTACTACGACGCGCTCGACAAGGCGTCGGACCGCGTGACCGTGTGGCGCATGGGCAAGAGCGAAGAGGGACGCGAGATGGTCGTGCTCGCCGTGGGCGACGAGGCCACGATTCGCGATCTCCAGAAGTACAGGGGGATGCTCAGGCAACTCACTGACCCTCGCGCGACCACCGAGGAACAGGCGCGGGCGATCATCAAGACCGCGAAGCCGATTTACTGGCTCACCAGCGGCATGCATAGCCCCGAACTGGGCGGGCCCGAGATGTTGATGGAGCTCGCCTACCGCCTCGCGGTGGAAGAGACGCCATTCATCCAGGCCATTCGCAACAACGTGATCACGTTCATCACGCCGGTGCTCGAGGTGGACGGCCGCGAAAAGGTCGTCGACACCTACTACTTCAACAAGAAGCGACCAACCGGAGAGGCTCGGCTCCCCGTCATGTACTGGGGCAAGTACGTCCAGCACGACAACAATCGCGACGGCATGGGCCAGTTCCTCGCCCTCACGAAGGAGACGACGAAGACCTTCCTCGAGTGGACACCCCAGGTGTTGCATGACTTGCACGAGGCAGCGTCGTATCTCTACTCGAGCACCGGCACCGGACCCTACAACGAGTCGATCGACGCCATCACGATCAACGAGTGGTGGGTGATGGCGCAGAACGACGTCCTCGAGCTGACCAAGCGCGGCGTGCCGGGCGTC
>JANOIJ010000277.1:0-21524 GCA_031407575.1 Gemmatimonadaceae bacterium
ACTACTGCAACATCCTGCTCGACGATGGCACCATGGAGGAGCTGGAGCTGGACATCCGCTCCACGGATCCGCTCTCCTTTCCCGAGTATCCGGCCCGACTCAAGAAGGCGACCACCAACGCCGGGGAGGGTGACGCACTCCTCGCCGCGACGGGCACGATGGAGGACCTGCCGGTCAATCTCGGCGTGATGGACTTCGCGTTCATGGGTGGCTCGATGGGCTCAGTCGTCGGCGAGAAGATCGCGCGGCTGGGCCAGCGCTCGCTGGAGCGCAAGCACCCGCTCATCGTCATCTGCGCGTCGGGTGGCGCCCGCATGCAGGAAGGCGTGCTCTCGCTCATGCAGATGGCAAAGGTCAGCGCCGTGCTCGCGCAACTCGCGGAGCGGCGCATACCGTACATCGCGGTCCTCACCAATCCCACCACCGGTGGCGTCAGCGCGAGTTACGCCATGCTCGGCGACGCCATCGTCGCGGAGCCCGGCGCAGTGATCGGCTTCGCCGGACCGCGCGTGATCAAGCAGACGTTGGGGCAGGATCTCCCCGAGGGATTCCAGACGGCGGAGTTCCTGCTCGACCATGGGATGCTCGACCAGGTCGTGCATCGGCGCGACCTGAAGCACACGCTCAGCCAGCTTCTGCGCCACATGAGTGGCAAGCCGTCCGCGACGGGGTGGACGTCGCCCTGACCGGTTTCAAGGCGTCGCTCGAGTTCCTCTTCGTGCGCACAACAGGGACGTTCAGGTTCGGGCTCGAGCGCACGCGAGCACTTCTTGCTGCCCTTGGCGACCCGCATCTCGCGTATCCCGTCATCCACATCGCGGGCACGAATGGGAAGGGAAGCGCCGTAGCCACCGCCGAGGCGCTGCTGCGGCGGCGCGGGCTGCGCGTGGCCCGCTACACGTCGCCGCACCTCGTGGACTTCCGCGAGCGCATCGTCGTTAACGGCCGCCCGATCGACGAGGAGTCCATCGTGCGGTTCATCGAGGATCGCATGCCGTTGATCGAGGAGGTCGGCGCGTCGTTCTTCGAGGCGACGACGGCGCTCGCACTGCTGCACTTTGCGCGAGCGCGCATCGACGTCGCGCTGGTCGAGACTGGACTCGGCGGCCGGCTCGACTCGACGAACGTCGTCGTCCCGTGCGCGTCCGGCGTAACATCGATCGGCTACGATCACATGGAGTACCTCGGCTCCACGCTCGAGGCGATCGCGCGCGAAAAGGCCGGTATCTTCAAGGCGGACACGCCTGCGGTCGTCGGGGAGCCAAACGAAGAGGTGCGCGCGTGGCTTGCGAGGGACGCCGTGGCGGCCGGGGCCTCCCCGGTGCGCGTGGTGGCAGAGGAGATGCGCATCAGCGAGCTCCTGGTGTCGGCGCGAGGGACGCGCTTCATGCTCGATGCGCTCGGCGAGCAGCGCGTGATTGAAACGCCGCTTGTCGGCAAGCACCAGGCAGCGAACTTCGCGTTCACGCTCGCGCTCCTGGACGCGGCTGGCGATCCGTTCCGCGTGTCGCTCACCGAGGCCGTGTCGGCGGTGTCCTCGGTTCGCCTGCCGGGCCGCTTCCAGCGCACCGGTCCATGGATCTTCGACGTGGCGCACAACGCCGACGGCGCCCGCACGCTCGCGGCCAGCATGGCGAGTGTGGAGCATGCGTCGCCCGTGGTGGCGGTGCTCTGCGTGCTGGGCGACAAGGATTGGCGCGCGATGATGGACGCGCTGGCGCCGTGCGTCGACCGGTTCGTGCTCACGGATGCCCCGACCGCGCCGCGCTCGCGCGCATGGTCCCTGTCCGCGGCACTCGAGCACGCGCAGTCCCGCGGCTATCACGCGGAGGCGCTCGCGGACTTTGACGTCGCGCTTCGCCGCGCTGAATCTGACGGCGCGACCGTGCTCGTCACCGGCTCCTTTCACACGGTGGGCGACGCGATGGCGCGGTTGCAGGTGTCTCCGTTCACCGGCTAGCTTGATGGATGTTCAAAGGGGCACTCCCGGGCTTTCGTGATTTCTATCCGCAGGAACTGGCAGAGCGCGCGTTCATCATGAACACGTGGCGCGAGGTCGCGCGCCGCTATGCGTTCGTGGAGTACGACGGGCCACCGCTCGAACCCCTCGAGCTCTACACGAGAAAGAGCGGCGACGAGATCGTGGGCCAGCTCTACAACTTCGCCGACAAGGGTGGACGCGATGTCGCCTTGCGTCCCGAGATGACGCCGACCGTCGCGCGCATGGTCGCGGCGCGCGCCAATGCGCTGCGCAAGCCGGTGCGCTGGTTCTCCATGCCGCAGCTGTTCCGCTACGAGCGGCAGCAGAAGGGACGGTTGCGCGAACACTTCCAGTTGAACGTCGACATCTTCGGATCGGCGGATGTGGCCGGGGACGCGGAGCTCGTCGCCTGCGCCGTGGACATGATGCGCGCGTTCGGCCTCACCTCGCGTGACGTCGTCGTTCGCGTGTCGGACCGCCGGCTGCTCCAGGGCTTTCTCGCCAGCCTCGGCGTGCCCGATGGCTCCATCACCAGCGTGTATGGCGTGATCGACAAGCTCGATCGCACGCCGCGCGAGGTCTCGGCGGAAAAGCTGGCGGCGCTTGCGGTGCCGGCGGATGCGATCGAGCGCATCGTGACGATCGCTGACGTGCAGTTCGCCGAGCTGAAGTCGCGCATTGCGACCGGACCGGATGGCGCGGGGATGAAGGAAGCGGAGGCGTTCAAGCGCTTTCTCTCGTATGTGCCCGCGCTGCTCGGCGGCGACGGCGGGTGGCTCACGCTCGATCTCTCCATCGTTCGGGGACTCGCCTACTACACGGGCATTGTGTTCGAGCTGTTCGACCGCTCCGGCGAGTTTCGCGCAATCTGCGGCGGCGGGCGCTACGACACGCTCCTCCAATCGCTCGGCGGCATCGACATGCCGGCCCTCGGCTTCGGCATGGGCGACGTCGTCCTCGGCGAGTTGCTCAAGGGGAAGGGACTGATGCGGCCGGCTGACACCGCGGTGGACGTGTGGCTCGCCTGCGACGAAGCGACGCCGATGGAGCGCGTCATGACGGAAGCCGCGCGACGTCGCGCGGCCGGTAGTTCGGTGGAATACGCTCTTCGCCCCCAGACACTCAGCAAGCAGAAGAAAGCCGCGCAGGCGAGCGGTGCCCGGGAATTCGTGACTCTCTCGAACGACGACGCAACGAATGGCTGACGACAAGAAGCTCACGACGCGCGCGAAGGACTTCAGCGCCTGGTACAACGACGTGGTCCTGAAGAGCGAGCTGGCCGACTACTCGCCTGTGAAGGGCTGCATGGTCATCCGCCCCAACGGCTACGGCATCTGGGAGCGCATGCAGCGAGCGCTCGACGACATGTTCAAGGCCACAGGCCACCAGAACGCGTACTTCCCGCTCTTTATCCCCGAGTCGTACCTGCATAAGGAGAAGGAGCACGTCGAGGGCTTTGCGCACGAGTTTGCCGTGGTCACGCACGGCGGCGGCAAGAAGCTCGAAGAGCCGCTCGTCGTGCGTCCCACGTCCGAGACGATCATCTACTCGATGTTCGCCAAGTGGGTGCAGAGCTATCGCGACTTGCCGTTGCTCATCAACCAGTGGGCAAACGTGGTGCGCTGGGAGATGCGCACGCGGCTCTTCCTGCGCACCACCGAGTTTCTGTGGCAGGAAGGGCACACGGCGCACGCGACGCATGATGAGGCGGAGGCCGAAGCGCGGCAGATGCTTGGCGTCTATCGTGACTTCATGGAAGGCTACATCGCCATGCCCGTGATCACCGGGCAGAAGACGGAAGCCGAGAAGTTCGCCGGCGCGCTGCGCACGTACTCGTGCGAGGCCATGATGCAGGACAACAAGGCGCTTCAAGCTGGCACGTCGCACAACCTTGGCCAGAACTTCTCGAAGGTGTTCGACCTGAAGTTCCAGAGCGAGGCCGGCGCCACCGAGTACGCGTGGAACACCAGCTGGGGTGTATCGACGCGTATGGTGGGTGGCCTCGTGATGACGCACGGTGACGACTCGGGACTTCGCGTGCCGCCGCTGCTCGCGCCCATCGAGGTGGTGATCGTCCCCATCTATCGCACCGACGAAGAGCGGTCGCTCGTGCTCGAGGCGGCCAACCGCATCGCCAAGTCACTCGGCGCCTGGGATCGGCGAGAGCACGTGCGCATCCGCATCCACATCGACGCGCGCGACGGCATGAAGCCGGGCGCCAAGTACTACGAGTGGGAGCTGCGCGGCATCCCCTTGCGTCTCGAGCTGGGACCACGCGACATCGCCGCGAACCAGGGCGTCCTCGTGCGGCGCGATACCAGGGAGAAGAGGTCGGTGTCGCTCGACACGCTCGGCGAGGATATCGCGGAAGCCCTGTCGTCCATGCAGCGTGACATGCTGGCCGCGGCGCTGGACCGGCGTGAAGCAAACAGCACGCGCGAGCGCATCTCGTACGATCGCTTTCGCGAGCTCATGGCGGGCGACGGCGGTTTCGTCTTCGCCGGCTGGTGTTCCGATGGCGCCTGCGAAGCGGCGGTGAAGGCAGACACGAAGGCGACCATTCGCTGCCTGCCGGATGAGGAGTTTCGTTCCGCCGAGGCGCCAACCGCATGCCTCAAGTGCGGTCGCCCTGCAACCGCTGAGGCACTATGGGCGAAAGCGTACTGACTTCGGGCTTCACGCGCGTGGACGGCTCGCTGGCGTGCGAGGGCGTGTCGCTCGAGCGCGTGGCCGAGGACGTGGGGACGCCCGCGTACGTGTACAGCGCGAGTGTCGTCCGCGACCGCTATCGCCGGTTGGATGACGCGCTCGCCGTGCTGCCGCATCGCATCCACTACACGCTCAAGGCCAACTCCAATCGCGGGCTGCTGCGCCTGCTGCGAGAGATGGGCGCCGGCGTGGACGTGGTGTCCGGCGGCGAATTGTTTCGGGCGCTGCGTGCGGGGTTTACGGGTCGCGACGTGATCTTTGGCGGGGTGGGCAAGACGGAGCACGAGTTGCGCGAGGCGCTCGAGGCCGGCGTGTTGCTGATCAACGCCGAGTCGGAAGCGGAAGTGCGGCTCATCGACCGCATCGCTGGTGAGCTTGGCGTCATCGCCCCTGTCGGCATTCGCGTCAACCCCGAAGTGACGGTCGACAGCTCACACCGGTACATCAAGACCGGCGAGAAGGGCGCAAAGTTCGGAGTCCCGCACGATGAAGTGGTGGACGTTGCGCGCGTGGCCGCCGCGGGCGCGCATACGCGACTGATCGGCCTCGACATGCACATCGGCTCGCAGCTGTTCCGTCTGGATCCCTACCTCGACGGCACCGAGCGGCTCGTGGAACTGCTGGAGAAGTTGAAGACCGAGGACATCAACACGCTCGAGTTCCTCGACATTGGCGGCGGACTCGGCGTGAGCTATGACGAGGAGGAGTCGCCCGACCTGGAGCGTTTCGCCAAGGCGCTCGTGTCGCGCGTGAAGCCCACTGGCCTCACGCTGCTCATGGAGCCGGGCCGCTTCATCGTCGGCAACGCGGGCATGCTGCTGACGCGCGTGCTGTACCGGAAGCGAAGTGGAGGACGCGAATTTCTCGTCACGGACGCGGGCATGACGGAGTTGCTGCGGCCGTCGCACTACGACGCGTACCACCGCATCGAGAAGGTGCAGCCGGAAGACGCCCAGATGACCGCCGATGTCGTGGGCCCGGTGTGCGAGAGCGGGGACTTCCTCGCGCTCGACCGGACGATGGACGCTGCCAACGCTGGTGACTTGCTGGCTGTCCATGATGTTGGCGCGTACGGCTACGTCATGGCGTCCAACTACAACACGCGCGGCCGCGGCGTCGAGGTGCTGGTGGACGGCGACCGGTACGCCACGACCACGCGGCGCGAGCGCTACGAGGACCTGGTGCGGCTCGAGCAGGATGACCCACAGTGGAGGGACGCTTGATGCGCGTCGGACTGATGGCCGATAGTCACGACCGGATTCCCGCGGTCGCCGAGTTCGTCCGCATCATGCAGGAGAGCGGTGTCTCCATGCTGCTGCACGCCGGCGACTACTGCGCACCCTTCGCCCTGCGTCCCATCGAGGAAGCGAGCATGTCGTTGGCGGGCGTGTTCGGCCGCAACGATGGCGACACCGAGGGACTCCTCGCGAAGGCGACGGCTGGATTCGCCGCGGAGCTGTTTGGCGGACCACATAGCTTCGAGCTCGGCGGGCAGCGTGTGCTCGTGGTGCACGACATTGGCGACGTGCAGGCGCGGAGCATCGAGTCGCACAGCATCGTGGTGCACGGCTTCACGCACCAGCAGGAGATGAAGACTCGCGGTGACACGCTCATCGTGAATCCCGGCGAGAGTTGCGGATGGCTGTTCGGCACACCGAAGGCCGCCATCCTCGATCTCGACTCCAAGAAGGTGGAGTTCCTCAGCCTCGACCCCGCGCACTGGACGACATGACGGCGCAGAGCCGCATCCTCATCATCGACTACGGTTCCCAGTTTACGCAGCTCATCGCGCGTCGCGTGCGTGAAGCGAGAGTGTACTCCGAGATCCATCCGCCCACGCGGTCGCTCGAGTGGATTCGTGAGTGGAATCCTGCCGGTATCATCCTGAGTGGCGGCCCGAATTCAGTGTACGGGGAGCGTGTGCCAACAGCGGACCTCGCGCTGTTCGATGTGGCTCCGGTGCTCGGCGTGTGCTACGGGATGCAGCTCATCGCGCACGTGCACGGCGGCGAAGTGGTGCGTGGCGGACAGCGGCAGTATGGACGCGACGAGATCCGGCCGACGAGCGAGAGCGTGCTGTTTCGCGGATTCAGTGCCGACGAGAACGCCACCGTCTGGATGAGTCACGGCGACCACGTCGAACGTCCTCCGCAGGGATTTCGCGTCATCGCGTCGAGCGCCGGGAATGCGATCGCAGCGATCGAGCACGAGTCGCGCCCGATTTATGGAGTACAGTTCCACCCCGAGGTCGCCCATACGCCGCGTGGCAACGAGCTGATCGCGAACTTCCTGTTCGACGTGTGCGGCGCGTCTCCGAGCTGGACGCCTGGTGCCTTCATCGACGATGAGGTGGCGAAGATTCGCGCCCTTGTCGGCAATGCGCAGGTCATCTGTGGGCTGTCGGGCGGCGTGGACTCGTCCGTCGCCGCCGCGCTCGTGCATCGCGCCATCGGTGATCAGCTCACCTGCGTGTTCGTCGATACCGGGTTGCTCCGGCTGCATGAGCGGCAGCAGGTGCAGCTCACGATGGGACGCCACCTGGGTATCACGCTCGTGACGGTGGACGCGGCGTCGCGCTTCCTTGCCGCACTCGATGGCGTTGAGGACCCGGAAGCGAAGCGGCGCGCGATCGGCCACACGTTCATCGACGTCTTCGAGGAGGCGACGGCAGATGCCGGCACCAATGCAAAGTTCCTCGTGCAAGGCACGCTCTATCCTGATGTGATCGAGAGCGCGTCGCCAACGGGTGGACCGTCCGTGACGATCAAGACGCACCACAATGTTGGCGGCCTCAAGCCGGGGATGCAGTTCGCGCTCATCGAACCGCTGCGCGAGCTGTTCAAGGACGAAGTGCGCAACGTGGGCCGCGAGCTGGGCTTGCCTGAGGAGATGGTGGGACGGCATCCGTTCCCTGGGCCTGGCCTCGCCATTCGCGTCCTGGGTGCGGTGAGCGAGCCCGCGCTCGCGGTGTTGCGTCTTGCGGACTCCATCTACCTCGAGGAGATTCGGCGGGCCAACCTGTACGACGAGATCTGGCAGGCGTTCGCCGTCTTGCTGCCTGTGCGCAGCGTGGGTGTGATGGGCGATGAGCGCACGTACGACAACGTCGTCGCCCTCCGCGCCGTCACGAGCACCGACGGCATGACTGCGGACTGGTTCCCCTTCCCGCACGATGTCATGGCAAAGATCAGCGATCGGATCATCCGGGAAGTGGACGGCGTGAACCGCGTCGTCTATGACGTCAGCTCCAAGCCGCCCGCCACCATCGAGTGGGAGTGATGTCGGACGCGAACGATCGCCGCGTGGTGGAACGGCGCACGGTGGCCATGCGGGGGCCGGGTGTTGGTGCAGGCGTCTTCACACCGCCGACGTCCGTCGCCGCCTCCAATCCGTGCCTGAACTGCGGCACGAACGTGCAGCTCGAGTTCTGCCCGGAGTGCGGACAACGCGCGATCGATCCTGACCCGACGCTGAGGGAGTTCCTCCGCGAGTTCGCGGAAGAGTTGCTGCACTGGGACGGCAAGCTGGCGAGCACCTTTCGCATGCTCGTGACGAAGCCAGGTGCGCTGACCGAGGAGTACCTCGCCGGAAAACGTGTCCGATACATCTCCCCGTTGCGACTCTACCTCGCGTGCAGCGTGTTGTACTTTTTCTGCGCGGCGATCGTGCCGGATTCGTCGCTCAAGGTATCGGTGACGGTGGATGGCCGGGCCGAGACCGCCGAAGGACTCGCCGCGATTGATTCGCTGTCGCGTGCGACCGCTGCGACCAGTGGCGTGGTGACGTCGAAGCTCGGACGCGCCCTTCGTGATCGCGGCGCGCTCGTCGCGAAGGTGACGGCAGCGATTCCAACGACCATGTGGGTGTTGCTCCCGATCTTCGCGGCCATCGTGGCGACCGCGTTTCGCGACCGTCGGCGACACTACCCGCAGCACCTCGTTTTCGCGCTGCACATGCACGCCATGCTGTTTCTCGCCATGCTGATCCTGTTGATCGGGCGCGTGACGGGCAGCGAGATGATCGGCAGCGTGCTGACGCTACTCGTCGGTGGCGGGATGGGCATGTATGTACTCTCCGCGGCGCACCGGGTGTACGGCGGAGCACAATCGGGCGTGCTGGCGCGCGTCTCCCTGGTGTTCATCACCTACGGCATTGCGTTCGTGATCGCGATGCTGGTGACGTTCGGTGTCATCATCTTGAGCTTCTAGCCCACGGCCGCGCCCACTTCCGCGCGCGGACCCTAGACGCCCTTTTCCTTCAGCAGCTCGAGGAACTGCGCCGGCTCGGTGAGCGCCAGCAGGCGCTGCGGCACATCCGGCTCCTTCGAGAACTGCGCAATCTTGCCGAGCACCGGCAGGTACTGATTCGAGACTTCAAGCGGCGGCGCCACGATCAGAAAGAAGAAGTTCACCGTCTTCTCGTCGATCGCCTTGAAGTCCATGCCGTGCGTCTTTCGGCCGAATGCGACCCGCAGCTTGTTGACCACCAGCGACCGACAATGCGGTATCGCGATGCCTCGGCCAATGCCCGTTGAGCCAAGGTTCTCGCGCCGCTTCAGCATCTTGTACAGCATGCCCTCGGATTTCTCGTCCAGCTTGAGAAGGCCGATGAGCTCCTTGAGGACGTCGTCCTTCGTCTCCCCTTCGAGCTCGAGCTTGATTGCGTCTTCGCTGAAGAACTCGCGCAGTTCCATCTCGTTGGATCCGGGCTTGAGGCTTGGCGGAGGCCACGACGCGGCCTGTAATCACAGTCGAACCGAGAAGTGTACCCGCGCGCGACGGGGCTTGTCAAACGCAGTCGTTGCTTCGACTTCCGTGACTCGGTACGTTTGAGGAATGCGCTTTCCGTTTCCCCTCGACGCTGCCGTTCCCCTCTATCTCGCGCCCATGGCCGGCGTGTCGGAATCGCCATTCCGGCAGCTTTGCCACGAGCACGGCGCTGACGTCGTCGTCACGGAATTCCTCTCCGCAGAAGGCATCCGCCGCGAGAACGAAGCGACGATCCACAAGCTCTCCTTCGGGCCAGGCGAGCGACCCATCGGCGTGCAGATCTTTGGCGCCGACCCCGTCGCCATGGGCGAGGCCGCTCGCTACGTCTCCGACGTCTTCGAGCCGGAGTTCATCGACATCAACTTCGGGTGCCCCGTCAAGAAGGTGGTCCGTCGCAATGGTGGCTCGGGCTGCCTGCGCGACCTGGACCTCGTGCAGCAGGTGATCCGCGCGGTCGCGTCCTCGACGCACCTGCCGGTGACGTGCAAGATCCGCAGCGGATGGAATGAAGAGATGCGCGACCCGGTGACCATCGGGCTCCGCTGCCAGGATGCCGGCGTACGCGTGCTCGCGCTGCATCCGCGCACGCGTACGCAGATGTACACGGGCAGCGCGCGCTGGGACGAGATCGCCGCCGTCGCCGACGCGCTCGACATCCCCGTACTCGGCAATGGCGACATCAAGACCGCGGAGGACGCCATCCGCATGCACGAGCAGACGAAATGCGCCGGGATCATGATCGCGCGCGGATCATACGGGCAGCCGTGGATCTTCCACCAGGTGAAGGACCTGCTTGCCGGCCGACCCAAGCGCCCCGCGCCGAGCATCGCCGACCGGTTCGCCATTGCGCTCGATCATGCGCGCAAGGTGATCGCGTACGAGACCGACCCGCGCGGCGCCGCCATCGAGTTCCGCAAGCACCTCGGCTGGTACGCCAAGGGGCTGCACGGCGGCGCCGAGCTGCGGAAGAAGCTCTATGCGGTCACCTCCTTTGGAGAGGTGGAGGGCATCTTCGCGGACTACCTCGAGCACGCCGAGCAGTACAGCGCGTCGCTGTCGGTGGACGCTGGCGCGGACGGCGACCACGACCAGCTCGAGGCGGACGCGGCATGAGGCGCGAGCGGGTGCGCGACCTGCTCACCCGCGTTGCCGAAGGGTCGCTCCCCATCGACGGCGCGCTCGACGCTCTCGCCGCGGAGCCGGCCGAATCGCTCGGCTTCGCGACGATCGATCACCATCGCGCGCTGCGGCAGGGATTCCCCGAAGTCGTGTACGGCGGTGGCAAGACGACGGAGCAGGTCGTCGCCATCGCGACGCACATCGCCGAGCGTGGAGACGGCGTCCTCGTGACACGCGTGGCAACCGACGCGGTCGCTGCGCTCAGGGACGCGCTGCCCGGTGTGGAAACGAACGCTGTCGCGCGGACCGCTCTCCTGCGATCGGCCACGCCATCCGTGCGCGCAAGCGGTTCCGTGCTCATCGTCACGGCGGGTACCAGCGACATCCCCGTCGCCGAGGAAGCCGCAGTGACGGCGGATGCGATGGCGTGTGATGTCGAACGTCTCACCGACGTTGGCGTGGCGGGTATTCACCGTCTCCTCGCGCGGCGCGACGTCCTCGACAGGGCGGGAGCGATCATCGTCGTTGCGGGAATGGATGGTGCGCTGGCGTCCGTCGTCGGCGGGTTGGCGCGCGTGCCCATCATCGCCGTGCCGACGAGCGTGGGATACGGCGCATCGTTCGCCGGACTCGCGCCGCTGTTGACGATGCTGAACAGTTGCGCCGCCGGAGTGACCGTCGTGAACATCGACAACGGGTTCGGCGCGGCCGTCGCCGCGGCGCGCATTCTTCATCGCTGACGCGTGGCCATGTTGCTCGCTGCGGTCATCGCACTTGCCGTTGTCGCACTCGCCGCCGCGGGCTACGCGTTGCGCCAGGCGCAGCGGTCGCGGCAGGATCTCTCGGCCGCGCAAGCGCGCCTCGCCCGCATCGATGCGGACCTTCCCCTCACGGACGACGACCAGACCGTTGGCGCCGAGGCCCTGCGTCGCGACGTGCGTGTGTCGTTCGAGGCAAAGGAGGTCGAACACGACCAGGTGTTGATCAAGGCGTTACTGGCGGACTTCCGTGATGTGGCCGGTGCCGAGGAGGTGATCTTCTGGCGATGGAGATCGGATCGAGACTCGTTGTCGCCGGCGATCTGGTCCACGGACGGCGGGCGGCCCGCGCACTTCAACGTGGCCGAGTGGGGTCCGCTGGTGCAGTGGTCCGCGGAAACGGGAGTCGTGCAGACGGTGGGGCATGAAGACGTCATCAATGTCGCCGCGTCCTGCGTGAAGCACGACGAACGACTGATCGGTGTGTTGAGCCTCACGCATGCCAACGGACTCGGGCTGCCACGTGCCGCGCTCAAGGAATGGATGCCCCGCCTTGCCGGCCAGCTTGCGACGTTCAGCGACCTGCTCGGCGTGCGTCGCCGGTATGGGCGCCACATGCGGCAGAGCCAGGCGCTGCTGGATGCCGTGCAGCGGCTACAGGGCGATCGGGGCGGCGAGGGGCTCGCGCGCGCACTGTGCGAGACCGCGCTCGACGTCTCAGGCGCACGAGGCGCAGTGCTGATTCGCTGGGAATCGGAGACCGAGGTGGGCGAGCTGCACTACGCGACGGAGGGAACGGGCCTCCGCACGCCGACGCCACTGGAGGGCGGGAGTGTCGTGGCGGAAGTGTGCCGCACGGGCAAGCTGCATGTGCTCGAGGATGCGCGCGGCGCGTCGTCGGGGCAGGCGCTGTACGGAGCCGCACGGGTGATCCGGGAGCCGGGCTCCGTGGCAATCATTCCCATCGCGAAGGAGGGTCGCGTCCTTGGCGCGCTGGTACTCGAGGCGGACGAGGTAGGGGGGCTGACACCGGAGGACACGAGGCCGCTCACCGTGCTCGGTGCGGTCGTCGCTGGGTCATTGGAAATGGCGTGGCAGTTTGCCGAAGTGGACAAGCGGGCGCGTACCGATGCGCTGACGGGGTTGTGGAATCGCCTGCACTTCGGCGAGCAGCTCACGCGCGTACTAGCCGAGGCGGACCGATATGATCATCCGGTGTCGCTGGTGCTGATGGACATCGACCACTTCAAGAAGGTGAACGACACGTGGGGGCACGAGGCGGGCGACGCGGTGTTGAAGCAGGTGGCGCGAGTGCTTCAGGACGGGGTGCGCGCGGTGGACATCTGCGTGCGGTATGGCGGGGAGGAGATCGCGATGTTGCTGGCGCAGACGGACAGCGCGCATGCGGTGGAGGTGGCGGAGCGGCTGCGGACGCGGATCGCCGGGACGCCGGTGCGGCATGGTCCGTCGGAGATTCACGTGACGGCGTCGTTCGGCGTGGCGACCTACCCGGAGTCGGTAAAGGTGCGGGATCAGCTTTTTCCCTCGGCCGACAAGGCACTGTACATCGCGAAGCATGATGGCCGGAACTGCGTCCGTGCGAAGCCGGTGAACAAGGGCAAGGCAGCGAGCTGAGTTGACGGAACAAGCCCAGTCGGCTAGTGTTCAAGACTTAGGGGGCGACTGGCTTCGACGGGACTGGTGAAGCTGTGGGCGCGTGCCGAGGTCCTCGGGCACCTCGTTAAACACTCGGGAAAATTCCAACTGCGAACAACAACTTCGCCCTTGCCGCCTAACTTTTAGTTAGGCCTGTGAGGTGCCCAACAGGAAGCCCGCCCGGGGCGGCTTGATGGGTAACGCAAATCTGGGCTAGTCCTGTCGCGCGCTCTCGGCGGCGGGGCAAAACAAAGAGAGATTACTCTGCGGTGGGCTGCCCACTGGCCAGCTGTAGGGGACATTAATCAGAGGGACACGCACGTAGTGCCTGTGGTAGATCTAGCTTCGGACCGGGGTTCGATTCCCCGCGCCTCCACTGAACCGATTTCGCACCAAGCAACGGCGTCCAAATGGGCGCCGTTGTTGCGTTTGCGGGAAGAGATCGAAGCGAAGCCTCGCCGGTCACGCCGACGGGGCTTCGTTATTCGAGGGAGGAACGTCGCTCTAGCGAATGGCGCCGCGCTTGCGGCGTGCAATGCCCACAATGCCGACGAGGCCAGTGAGCAAGAGAGCCGCGCTTGCCGGCTCCGGCGTCGCGGTGACGGCACTCACCTCCACCGCGTCGAGGGCCGCACCGTAATAGCTGCCATTCGCTCCACTCTGAAATTCGAGCTGTGTGGAGCCGCTGGAGGCGACCAGATTGTTCAACGTGATGATCTGCCAGCCCATCGAGGCAGTGGACTGCCCCGTGACATCGAACGTGTACGTCCCGACGTTCGAACCGTCCCACAGGACATTCAGCGTCTTCAACGCCGGCGGACCCTGCGGATTACCTGCGATTGCGAACGACAGCGAATACACGCCGCCGATGCTCGTGAGGATGCTCTGGTAAATGCTTCCGACCGAACTGCCATCCATGTCGACGGAATAGGTGCCGTTGGAGGCCTGCCAGTAGCCGTTGATCAAGTCGATCGAGCCGGAACCGACGGTCCAGGCGCCGAAAGACTGGCCAGCGGTATACGTCGAGAAGCTGCCGGCCGGAGCCGGAAACGAGGACTCAAAATCCCCGTTGACCACCTGCGCGCCGGCCGAGCCGGCGAGGATGGTACACAATGCCAGCGTACGTCGGAGCAAGGACAGCGTCGTCATCGTGCCTCGAAATGAGAAATGAATGCCATTGGCACTGCGGGACGCAGCGCACCGGGCTGAACTGTGTTCAGTACACGAAGGACGATCGGCTTCGCACGATCGTCTCGGAGGCCATCGCAAGTCGTTACAGACATTGATGTTGGCAATGCCGAGCGTCGTTCCAAGGCGCGACGCGGAGGCGCGGACTGTTGCGCCCGCGCCACATGTAATCCTTCGGACTCCCCGTGGTTCTCGACCCGCGATAGAGCCGGAGGTCGACAACCGCCGGTCTGCTCCGCGGGCACTCGCACGCTTCACTCGCGATAGACTCCGATAGCGGATTGCCATGGTCGTCGCTGCACGAGCATACGCCAACCTCACTTTCATCGCGCGGATGTGGTCGAACAATGAGTGTCTGGGATATCATCACCCAACGAGGTCACGAACTTCTTTCGTTCGCCACCGCGCAGCTACAGTTCCGGCTGCCGACTGATCCGGTTCCTGACCACTGGAACGAGATCCTCGCTGCGCAGGTGCCGCTTGCGCGTCACCTCAGCCCGACGGACCAGGATCGTCTTCTCCGCGTTGCCAGACTTCTTCTGGACGAAGTGCCATTCGAGGGCTGTGGCGGACTCGAGGTGGACGACACCATCCGAGTGACGATCGCCGCGACTGCGGCGCTACTGATTTATCGGTTGCCCTACCCGAGGTTCACGAAGCTGGTCCGCGTGCTCGTGTACCCTGACACCTTCATGCCCGTTCGGGCGTGGTCCGCGCACAGAACGACCGAGAACGAGACCGATCCGACTCTGGGCGAGGCATGGATGAGCGGAGTCATCGTCTTCGCTTGGTCGACGGTGGTGCGGGACGCGATCAACGACCCCGCCGAAGGCAGCGTCGTGCTCCATGAGATGGCGCACATTCTCGACGCAGAAGACGGCATCTTCGACGGAACACCGCTCCTGGACAATCCGGGCCAAGGTGCTGCGTGGGCCGAAGTTCTCGAACGTGAGTTCACGCGCCAGCACGATGCAGTGGAAGCAGGTGCGGACGCGCCGTTGGATGAATACGCCGCGAAGGATCACGCCGAATTCTTCGCGGTGGCGACCGAAGCGTATTTCTGCACGCCAGATCGCCTCAAAAGCCGACTACCGGAACTCCACGAACAACTGCGGCAGTTCTTTCGGCATGAATCAGCCTCCGTCCGCAGCAGCAGTTAAGCCGATCGTCAACCGATGGGACGCGACTCGCTCGGGATCTCGCCCTCCGGGTCCGTCTTGCGATGCTTCTGCGCCTTGAAGATGAACTCCGGAGCGAGCGCGACGCCAAGTGCGGTAACGGGCAGGATCTGCTGCGCCTGGATGAGGAACGCCACCGCGATTGCCGTCTCCCTGTCGAGTCCGAACCCGACCGCGGTAGCCGCATAAGCCATCTGGAATACCCCGACGTTGCCAGGCGTAAACCGCAGCGCAAAGCCGAGGTTCACGGCGAGCAGCGCCGCGATCGTTGCGACGGGCGTCATCGGAAATCCCGCGGCGGCGGCCGTCATCTGGTACGTCGCCACCTGGAGCGCCCACGCCGCCACACTGAGCACGAGTGCCGCGATGAAGCGCGGGCCGCTCGAGACTTCGCTGATGGTCCCCACGAACTTCGACCCGTACTGCTTGACGCGTCCCCGCCAGGAGGAGGGCTTCGGAATCGCGACGGCTTCGACAACGTCTGGGCGCCTGAGCAGCCAGACCAACAGGCCGCACATCGCCGCGAGCACGACGAACGCGACTGGCTTGAACCTCTCGAGGTTTGGTGGAAGCTCCAGGAACGCGGCCGCCAGTGACAGCATCGCGAAGTAGCCCACGAGCTCGAACAGGCGCTCGAGCGCGAGCGTCGCCAGCACCTTGGCGCTGGTCACATGCGAACTGCGCGCGACGAACACCACGCGCGCCGCCTCGCCGCCGTTGGCCACCAACACGTTGTTGAGTCCGGCGCCGGCGAACGTGGCCTTGAGCGCCAGCGGCAACGACGTCGCCCCGATCGGACGGAGGAAGATCCACCAGCGGATTCCCTTCAGCACGATGGACGCGATGTTCACGAGCGCGGCGGCGAGGAGCATTGGGCGTGAGGCGTCGCGAATGCCGCGGCCGATGACGTGCCAGTTCACCTTCGTCGCGAAGAGCACGAGGAAGGCGATGATCACCAGGCTCAGGCCAATGCGAATGGCGCGTGCGGCGTTCAGCTTCATGCAGCGAGAGTAGCGAGTCAGTCCGGCAAGGTCGCGAAGCGGAAGCCGCGTTCGCGAAGACCATCGATGATGTACGGCAATGCCTCAGCGGTCTGGATGCGATCGCCCTCCGCGTCGTATCCGTCGCCATCGTGCAGGAGCAAGATAGAACCGGCACGCATCCCGGACATCGCGCGCCTGACGATCTCATCCACCCCCGGCCGCGCCGAGTCCCAGACGCCGAGCGACCATCCGATGGTGCGCTCGCCAAGGGAGCGGGCGATGGGGGTGACCCACGGATTGCGAAAACCGTGCGGGGCGCGAAAATGCCGAGGCCGCATGCCGGTCGCTCGTTCGATGGCGTCGGCGCCGCGGGTCAGGTCGTCGCGCACGTAGGCGGGCGAGCGCCGGTGGAGCTTGCGATGGAAGTAGCCGTGATTGCCGAGTTGATGTCCCTCGTCTGACATGCGCTTCACGAGCGACGGCCAGCGATCCGCATGCCGGCCCAGCACGAAGAAGGTCGCGCGCACGTCCCGCTCGGCGAGGGCGTCGAGGATGCGCGGCGTCGCGTGCGGATTGGGTCCGTCGTCGAAGGAGATGCTGACGACGTTGTCGGAGCCGGGCAGGCGGTTGAGCGCCGGGCCGAAGATCCACGAGTTCCGATGCCAGGTGCCATGCGCCGCGAGCCCTGCGGCCGCGAGGCCGGCGAGGGCCGCTCCGATCATACCACGATCGCGACGCGTCCCATCACGGCGTGATAGACGTCGAGGACCTGTGACGTAACGCGCGGCCAGCTGTACTTCATGCTCTCGTAGCGGCCAGTGGTGCCGAGCTGGATGCGGAGTCCTTCGTCGTCGAGCAGCTGCACGAGGGAATCCGCGAGTGCGCCGCGGTCGCCACAGGGCGTCATGAGCGCTTCACGCCCGTTCACTACCACGTCCTGGAAGCCGAGGATGTCCGAGCAGACGATGGGCGTCTCGCAGGCCATGGACTCGAGCAGTGTGATGCCGAACGAGGCCTTGGTAGTCGGGCAGGCGTAGATGGAGCTGTGCGCGTAGTAGCTGGGACGTCCCTCGAGCACAGCGCCGACGAACGTGATGTCGGGATCGTTGTTCGCCTGCTTGTAGTAGTGCTCGCGAAGCGGACCGTCACCGACCACGACGAGCTGCGCTGCGCGGCGACGTCCCTTCACCTTGCGGAAGGACTCGATCAGCGTCGTTAGTCCGTTGCGGGGATCAAATCGTCCGAGGAACAGGATGGACGGGACGTCCCTCCGAATAGCGGGCGGTGCCGCGACGCTGGGATGGAAGACGTCGGTGTCGATGCCGTTGGGAATGATCTGCCATGGCGCGGTGAAATAGCGCTCCAGGGCGACGGTCGTGGAATGCGAGACGCACACGGCCGCGCTCAGCATGTCGAGGCGATTCTGGAACAGCTTGTTGAAGACCTTGTAACCCTTCGACTTGTCGAAGTAGGTATGGAAGGTACCGACGACTGGACAGTCGGCCTCCTCGATGGCGAGCATGGGCAGCACGGGCGTGAGCGGCGAGTGCACGTGCACGATGTCGTACTTGCCTTCGTGCAGCACCTTCCGCATCTCGCGTCGCAAGCCGAAGCCGATGGTGATGCGCGCTTGGGACCCGTTCGCGTACACGGGTTGGCTGTACCCGATGCGGATGACGTTGGGCTGCGGCTCCGCACCCGGGATGTTCGAGGTGATGATATCCACGTGATGTCCGCGGCGACGTGCCTCGCGGGCAAAGAAGTGGACGTGCTCGCAGACCCCGCCGAGGTGGGGATAGTAGTACTCCGTGACCAGCGCGACGCGCAGGGTGCGCTCGTCGCGGGACAGGGGGAGAACTGGAAGATTCGGCAGCGATGGTCGACGCTGCGGAGCGACGCTACTGGCTGGTGGGTTCAAGAGCGGCATGAGCAGCGGCGAGCCGGGCGATGGGTACCCGGTAAGGAGAGCACGAGACATAGTCGAGCCCAATCGCGTGACAGAATTTCACGCTCCTGGGCTCACCTCCGTGCTCCCCGCAAATTCCAACCTTGAGTTGCGGGCGCACGCTTCTTCCGCTGGCGACTGCCATCCTAATTAGCTGTCCAACCCCCGATTGGTCAAGCACTTGGAAGGGGTCGTCCGGAAAGATACCCCGCTCCACATAGCTGGGCAAAAAGCGACCAGCGTCGTCGCGGCTCAGGCCATACGTCGTCTGCGTGAGATCGTTGGTGCCGAACGAGAAGAACTCTGCCTTGCGCGCGATCTCTGCGGCCGTAAGTGCTGCCCGCGGTAACTCGATCATCGTGCCGATGCTGTAATCGAGCTCCTCACCCATTGCGCCCAGCACCTGTCGTGCAGCGTCCAGCAGGATGGCCCGCTGGTGATCGAACTCACGGTAGTCGGCAACCAGCGGAATCATGATCTCCGGACGTACGTCGAGCCCCCTTCGTTTCGCGCGCAGCGCCGCTTCGAAGATCGCGCGGCCCTGCATCTCGGTGATCTCCGGATACGTGATGCCCAACCGGCAGCCACGATGGCCGAGCATGGGGTTCGTCTCGCGGAGGCTCTCGACGACGTGGGCCAGCTCCGCGCGTGTCACGCCGAGCGTGCGGGCGAGCAACTTGGATTCCTCGCCGCCGTGCGGCAGGAATTCGTGGAGTGGTGGGTCCAGGAGCCTGATCGTGACCGGAAATCCGGCCATCGCCTCGAAGATCCCCTCGAAGTCGTGACGCTGCATGGGCAGCAGCTTCGCGAGCGCGCGTCGACGCCCGCTCTCGTCGCGCGCGACGATCATCTCGCGCATCGCGGTGATGCGATCGCCCTCGAAGAACATGTGCTCCGTGCGACACAAGCCGATGCCCTCGGCGCCGAAGGCCCGCGCGATGCGCGCGTCATGCGGCGTGTCGGCGTTGGCGCGCACGCGCAGGGTGCGGGCTTCGTCGGCCCAGCCCATGAGGCGGTGAAACGACTGGAATGCGGGCGCGCTGGCCGGGGTCCTCATTCCGCGCGTGACCTGCACGACTTCGCTCGGCGAGGTGGGGAGGTCGCCGGTATAGATGCGACCCGTGGCGCCATCGAGCGTGAGCCAGTCGCCCTCATTCACTGCGATGCCGTTCATGGTGCACGCCCGCCGCTCGTGATCCACGACCATCTCGTGACAGCCAACCACCGCGCACTTGCCCATGCCGCGCGCGACCACGGCGGCGTGGCTCGTCATGCCGCCTCGCGAGGTGAGCACCGCACGCGCGGCGACGAGTCCGTGAAAGTCCTCTGGCGTGGTCTCCTCGCGGATGAGGATGACGGCGTCACCGCTCGCCGCGCGTCGCACGGCCTCGTCGGCGTCGAAGACGGCGCGTCCGCTTGCCGCGCCGGGGCTCGCCGGCAATCCTGTGGCGATGGGCGTTGCGCGGACGCTCGGGTCGATGACGGGATGCAGCAACTGGTCGAGCTGATCGGCGGGCACACGCAGCACCGCGTCGTTTCGCTCGATCATCCCTTCGGCAACCATCTCCGTGGCGATGCGCACCGCGGCGGCGGCGGTCCGCTTGCCGGTGCGCGTCTGGAGCAGGTAGAGCGTGCCGCGTTCCACCGTGAACTCGATGTCCTGCATGTCATGGAAGTGCTGCTCGAGCCTGGCCTGAGTGGTCAACAGGTCGGCATACGCCTCGGGCAGCCGCTCGGCCATCGCGTCGATGTCGAGCGGCGTGCGAATGCCGGCCACCACGTCTTCGCCCTGCGCGTTGACGAGGAACTCGCCGTAGAACTTCCGCTCGCCAGTGCTTGGATTGCGCGTGAAGGCGACGCCAGTGCCCGAGTCGTCACCAAGGTTGCCGAACACCATGCTGACGACGCTCACGCCCGTGCCGAGATCGTCCGGTATGCCGGCATGCCGACGGTAGTCGACGGCCTTCTTGAGCGTCCACGACTTCCAGACAGCTTCGATGGCGCCCCAGAGCTGCTCGACAGGATCCATCGGGAACTCGCGGCCGACGCTCGAGCGCGTCAGCGCCTTGTATTCCTCGACGAGATTGCGAAGCATCTCTTCGGGAAGCTCCGAGTCGCTTTGGACGTCTGCCGTCATACGCTTGGACGCCAGCAGGTGCTCGAACTTGTGGTGCGGCACGCCGAGCACGACGTCGCCATACATCTGGATGAAGCGGCGATAGGAGTCGAATGCAAAACGCGCATTGCCGCTCGCGCGCGCGAGTCCGGCAACGGTCAGATCATTCAGCCCGAGGTTGAGGATCGTCTCCATCATGCCCGGCATCGACATGGGGGCGCCGCTGCGCACCGACACGAGAAGTGGCATCTCGGGGTCGCCAAATGTCTTGCCGCTGGCCTGCTCGAGGCGTTTCAAGTTCGACTCGACTTCGCTGCGCAGTGCGTCCGGGACGACGCGATCGCTGAGGTAGGCGATGCAGGCGTCGCACGCGATGGTGAACCCGGGTGGGACGGGCACGCCGAGGTTCGTCATCTCGGCGAGGTTCGCGCCTTTGCCGCCGAGGACGTCGCGCATGTCCCTGGTGCCTTCCGCGACGCCGTTGCCGAAGAAGTAGACGCTCGCGGTCATGCGGGGAAGTGCAGGTGCAGATCCTTCGCTACGCTCAGGATGACAGCGTGCGCGCACAGGATGACAGCCGGCGCGACCAATACGACACCTAGCATCCGCAGCCGAAGCGCAGCTTGTCCGGATCCGTCGGCGGCGCCGTGGGATAGTCGCCCGAGAAGCACGCGTGGCAGAACCCTTCCGGACCGGTGGGCACCGATTCCAGCATCCCGTCGAGCGACAGGTAGCCGAGCGAGTCGACGCCAAGCGACGCGCGAATTTCCTCGAGATTGTTGTTCGCCGCGATGAGCTCCTCGCGACTCGGCGTATCGATGCCGTAGTAGCACGGGCCGGTCACCGGCGCCGAGCTCACACGCATGTGCACCTCGAGTGCGCCGGCGCCGCGCACGAGCGCGACGAGACCGCGCGTCGTGGTGCCGCGCACGATGGAGTCGTCCACCATCACGACGCGCTTGCCCGCGATCACTTCCCGCACGGCGTTGTACTTCAGGCGGACCTTGGCGTCACGCGTCTCCTGCGTAGGCTGGATGAACGTGCGGCCCACATAGTGATTGCGAATGAGCGCAAGCTCATAGGGGAGTCCGCTCGCCTCCGCATACCCGATGGCTGCCGAAT
>JANOIJ010000282.1:0-12393 GCA_031407575.1 Gemmatimonadaceae bacterium
GCCGGCATGCACTGCAAGAACTGTCGCCAAACACACGATGGCACTAACGGCGTGCTCTAAGGGCGTGCTCTAAGGGCGTGCTCTAAGGGCGTGCTCTCAAGACGTGCTCCAAGGGCGCTTCGAAGAGCGCCGTTCAGAGCACGCCGTCCAGAGCACGCCGTTCAGAGCACGCCGTTCAGAGCACGCCGTTCAGAGCACGCCGTTCAGAGCACGTCGTTAGTATTTGCTGTCACCTGCTTCTCCCACACGAAGCGATGCAGGAAGTCCGAGCTCCGCGCAAAGATGTCGATCCACCGCGAGTGGATCAGCGACTCGTGTACGTCATCTGGAATCACCGTGAGATCGTAGTACACGCCCTTCGCGCGCAACAGGCTCACGAGGCCGATCGTCCGCGAGAAGTCCACGTTGCGATCATCGTCGCCGTGGACGAGGAACACCGGTGACTTCCAGCCAGAAGCCTGTCGTCCCGAACGCAGTGAGGGACCTGCTTTCTCGGCACTGGTCTGAGCAGCCAGAATCGCCGGAGCGACGACCAGGAGGAGAGCGGTGCGCGACGCGAGCATCGGGGCCTCGGGAGAGGGACTATGAACAACGTCCCAGATCGGGCGAAAGTTGGCGAGCGAGGCGGCCGTTGCCGAGTGCGTACCGTCGGGAAGACCGCCCCGTCCGGCCCCAGCGAGCAAGTCACCTGGCTTTGGTCAAATTGCGCTTTGTCGCCATTTGCATGCTTAAAATGCAAATTCTCCCAAGAAATTCGCATTTGATGCATGACTATTTGTCATTCATGCACGGCCTTGTTGACAGTTTGCACTTTCACCTTCACGTTGGGCGTGCGACCGAATCCTTGTCTCCATCCTCAGCGAGGAACGCCATGAAAGCGCGAGCATTCGTCGGAATGCGTGAGATTGTCTGGGCCGCCATCCCGGCGGTGCGCATGACGCGCGAACCCATGGGGCTCATCCAGCGCGGACGCATGGCCGTGCTCACCGCCGTGATAGCGCTCGCCGTCGCTGGCGGTGCGGCCGTCCCAGCGCGCGCGCAGTCACCCACGGGCGCAGTCGCGCAGGCCGGCACGTCGGCGGGTGCTGCAGCGACCGACTCCGCCAAAGCGACCGCCCCCGCTGCAACCGTAGCACCCTCGTTCTTCACCGACATCCTGGCGAACGCGTTCGTCTCCCTCGGATACACGTACAACATCAACACCCCGACATCGCGCCTGAACGGCTTTCGCGTCTTCGATGCCGACGTCAACACGTTCGGCGTCGATGTCGCGGAACTCGTGCTCCAGAAGACCGTGAGCAAAGTCGGGGAAACGGGCTTCCGCGCCGACTTCGAGGTCGGAAGCGCGATTCCCCAGAAAACCCAGGCGTACGGACTCTCCGTCGGTCAGAGCGCGGATCTTCAACAGGCCTTTCTCAGCTACATCGCGCCGGTGGGCGTTGGCCTGCGGCTCGACATCGGCAAGCACGTCACCCACATGGGCTACGAGCTCATCGAAGGGTACGACGGCTACAACGACAACTACAGTCGCTCGCTGCTCTTCAACTACGCCATCCCACTCACGCACACCGGCGTGAAGGCGAGCTACGCATTCGGGCCCAAGGTGTCGGCGATGATGATGGTCGTGAACGGCTGGGACAACGCCAAGGACAACAACGAAGCCAAGTCCATTGGCGGCCAGCTCACGCTCGTTCCTGTGGCGCCGCTGACGGTGCTCCTGAACTACCTCGGCGGCTCGGAAAAGACGGATACGTCTGGCTTTTGGCGAAGCACGTACGACGTCGTCGCCACGTGGAAGGCGACAAAAGTGCTGACCCTGGGCCTCAACGCCGACTATGCCACGGAGAAGAAGGCGAGCCTCGTGAAGCCCGGTGCCGACGCGGTGTGGATGGGAGTCGCCGGCTATGCCAAGGTCGACGCGACGAGCATCCTCTCGCTCGCCCTGCGCGCCGAGACCTTCAAGGACGAAGGAGGCACGCGGCTCGGCGCG
Source organism: Gemmatimonadaceae bacterium (assembly GCA_031407575.1). Classification (GTDB taxonomy): domain Bacteria; phylum Gemmatimonadota; class Gemmatimonadetes; order Gemmatimonadales; family Gemmatimonadaceae; genus AG11. The sequence goes on from JANOIJ010000282.1 coordinate 1,991, forward strand.
GGCTCGTCGGCGACGGTGAGCGAAGTGACGCTGACGCCAAGCGTCAAGGTCGGCGACCGAATGATCCTGCGCAGTGACCTGCGCTTCGATCGCGCCAACTTGCCGCTCTTCACGAAGAACTCCGCGCAGGCGACGAAGCAGCAGACGACGATCGCCCTGAACCTCGCGTTCGTGTACTAGCGGACAGTGTTGCGTGTTGCCGAGCGCATAGGCCAGCCCGCGCTCGGCAACATGTAAGGGCCCCGAGCCACCGTTGTCACTTCTCGCGCAGCGTCATGAGCCACACGTCGCTCTGCGGCTCCGCAACGGTGAAGTACAGCCGCTTTCCATCCGTCGCGAACTCCCGCCTCGCCGACGGCTTGGACGGATCACCGAACCGGATCAGCAGCCTCGGCGCGCCGCCCGACGCCGGCACCGACCAGATGCTCGATCCGTTGCGCGCGTCGTACGACTTGTAGTACAGCGTGCGGCTGTCCGGCGACCAGTACGCGAACAGCGGCTTACCACCAGGCGCTGCGCTCGCGGGCACGATGAGTTGGTCGTCATCACCCGATGGCGACATGCGCCGGATGCCGTTGGACACGTACGCAATCCATTGCCCATCGGGCGACCACGATGGGTCGGTGCCGCCGCGCGTCGTCAGCGTGCGAGGCGCGCTCCACGCGGCGCCCCGCCGCAGTCGGCTGGTGACCAACACCTGCGACGACGTGCCGTCGAAGTACTCGACGGCGATGGAGTTGCCGTCGGGCGAAAACTCGGGATTGGCTGATTCTCCGCGCATCGTCGTCACCTGCGCGGCGCCATCGCCATCCCGCGTGGTGACGAATACCTGGCGCTGGCCCGTTCGGAACGAGTGGAACGCGATCTCGCTTCCGTCGGGCGACCAGTCCTGCACATAGTCGCCGTGCGGGTCGGTGGTGAGTTGCACGGGTTGTCCCCCGGAGGTGGCGATCCTCCAGATGTCTCCATTGCCGCTCCGATCGGAATCGTAGGCCAGCCAACGTCCATCCGCAGACAGCGCGAGCCCCTCGACCTGTTCGCCGCCGAACGTCACTTGCGTCGCATCGGCAAGGGACGCCTCGCCCGACGCGGAGATCGGCACCGACCAGATGTGCGAGTAGGCTGTGTAGACCGAATACGCGAGCGTGCGGCCATCGCGCGCCAGGTCGATTGCACTCGCGCCGATGCCGGTCGTGACTCGCTCCGGACGACCATCGGGCTCGCCGTTCCGATTCACACCGATTCGAAACACGTCGCGCCCGCCGTCGCGATTCGAGACGTACAAGAGCGTGCGGCCATCGGGCGTCCACGCGGGACTCACATTGAGCGACGAGTCTGCAGTCATTCGATGTGTGCGACCATCGGCGAGCGTGAGGACCCAGATCGACGCCGGCGCGTTGTTGCCGAGGTGCGACGTGCCGAGCCCGAATCGTGGGTTGCCGGAGACATAAGCGAGCATGCTCCCGTCGGGCGACCACCGGCCTGCCCAGAGCGAGCCCTGGATCTCGCCGCCGGACGCCGTGACGAGACGCCGCGGCGCCGTATCGCCCCGGACGTTCACCTCGTACAGGCCCCGCGCCGCGATGCCGACGCCGCGGCCAAACACGATGCGCGTGCCATCATGCGACCACGACGGCGAGAAATTGGACGCCGTGTCAGCGAGCACCCGGCGCGGCGTCCCGCCAAGCGCGGGGACTACATACAGCTCGTCGGGCTTTGTCGTGGGATCATCCTCACCCTCCGCGATCCCTGTGTGAAACACGATTGTCGCGCCGTCCGGCGACCACTGCGGCCACCGCTGATTGACCGCAAGCGATTCCGCGATCGCGATGGTCCGTCCGCCGGAAATCTGGCGAACAAAGATGCGCATGCTGCCAACGGGGCCTGCCGCGAAGGCGATGCTGCGTCCGTCCGGTGACAGCGCCGGATCGAGCTCCAGGCCCGCATCGCGCGTCAACTGCACGAGCGTGCCGGGCAGCATTGGTGCCGGCGTGCGGCGATTGCGCACGCCGATCCCCATCGCGACGACCACCGCGAGCGCGCCGGCGGCGGCCAGCACCCAGCGCATCGCCGGCCGACGCCGGACGTCGGAGCCCGCGGCGAGCGCCGCCGAGAAATCGGCCGTCGTCGCAAACCGATCGCCTGGCACCTTCGACAGCGCGCGCGCGACCGCGGCGGCGACCGGCGCGGGCACGTCCGGGCGGAGCACCGTGAGTGCTGTCGCACGCTCGGTGAGCAGCCGCGCGATGATCGCCTGCGCAGTCGGCCCCGTGTGTGGCGGCGTGCCGGCGAGCATCTCGTACACCACGGCCCCGAGCGCAAAGACGTCGGTGCGCGCATCGACATCCCGCTCGCCCGACGCCTGCTCGGGGCTCATGTACTGCGGCGTGCCGAGCGACATCCCGGTTGCCGTGATCCGCTCGCCGCCAGCCGTTCGCACCGCGAGCGCGATCCCGAAATCCGCGATCTGCGCGTGACCGTCGTGCAGGAGGATGTTCTCCGGCTTCACGTCGCGGTGCACCACCCCCTCGCGATGCGCGTAATCCAGCGCGCCGGCCACTTCGGTCGCCAGGCGAATCGCCTCTGTAATCGGGAGACGTTGCTCGCGATCGAGCCGGCCTCGTAGTGTCTCGCCCTCCACGAACGGCATGACGTAGTACAGCGAACCGCCGGCGCTCCCGGAATCGAACAGCGGAAGGATGTGCGGATGCTGCAGGCTCGCCGTCAGCTCGATTTCCTTCAGGAACCGCTCCTCACCAAGCATGGCCGAGAGCTCGGCGCGCAGGACCTTGATGGCGACCTTGCGGTGGTGCTTGAGGTCTTCGGCGAGGTACACGGTGGCCATGCCGCCCGCGCCGAGCGCGCGCTCGATCCGGTAGCGGTCGGCGAGCGCGGCCGACAATGCGTCGTGCGATGCGGGGTGCGTCGTACGGCCTCGAGCGCGTGACGTGAGATGGCGGGGACGCGCAGGGCAAACCGCGTCGCGGGAGAATATGCGTCCCTCGGCGGTCAATGGCACGTTCACGAGAGGGAATGTGGTCCATTCGGCGAGGTCGCACGGAGAACGTCCGCCTCGTCGTCGGCATGGACCACGTCAACGCCATCGAGGGCGACACCACCGTCTCCCGTGGCGACACGCGAGCGGCGAAGCGGTGACGGGCCCCGCGAAGGGGAAGTCTTTGGCTGAGCTGCCGAGCGGCCAAGTACTGATCAGCGAGGCATATTTCGACGTGCGATCCCGCAGCTCCAATTCAGAGGACTACCTCCTTCGGCTCATCAAGGAGGCCGCGGCGGCGTTGCGGCTGCTACGCCACAAGCTCATGGGCACGGCGGACGCGCCGGAAGCCGTGCGCGACCAGGCGGCCATCGCCATCGGCGCGCTGCTCGGCGCGCGAGCGCCGATCCTCGAGCGCATCGACGCGGAGTCCGCGGTGCGCCTGGTGGCCGACTACGAACAGGTGATGCTGTGGGCCGCGTTGCTCGAGGTGGAAGGCGACGCCGCGCTGCGCGCCGGTGATCCCGCGGGCGCAGAGGCGCTGGGTGATCGAGCGCGCACGCTGCGCGTCGCCGGCGAGAGCGCTCGGAAATCGGATGACGAGGCGCGATGGACATCCTGAGCCAGCGGCTCGCCAACCAGCACATGAACAGCTCGAAGCTCGAGCGTCCCGAAGACGTGGTGCGCCTGCTCTGCGCCGTGCAGTCGCAGGACCCACCGGGCGCGAAATGGTCGGTGGGCCAACGCGTCGCGAAGGCGACGGACGCCAGCGTCGAGAAGGCGTTCTCGGAGGGTCGCTTCCTCCGCACGCACGTGCTGCGTCCAACGTGGCACTACGTGCTGCCGTCCGACATCCGGTGGCTGCTTGCGCTCACGGCGCCGCACGTGATGGCGCTCAACGCCTACATGGGCAGAAAAGAGGGGCTCGACGACAAGATTTTTGCCCGCTGCCACACGCTGTTCGCGCGTGCGCTGCGAGACGGCAACCACCTTACGCGCACGGAGCTCGGGGGCGTGCTGGCGCGCGGTGGCATCGTGGCCGCCGGGTTTCGGCTGGCGTACATCATGATGCAGGCGGAGTTGACGGGACTCGTGTGCAGTGGCGCGATGAAGGGCAAGCAGCAGACGTATGCGCTGCTGGACGAACGGGCGCCGGCGTCGCCCACGATGTCGCGCGACGAAATGTTGGCCGAGTTGGCGCGTCGGTTCTTCACCGGTCATGCGCCCGCGACGCTCAAGCATTTCTCGTGGTGGTCCGGCCTGACCATGACCGACTGCAAGCGCGGCCTCGCCGCCGCGCGCGCCGATCTGCCGGATGCCATCTCGGCGCACGACGTCGAGTGGATTGGCTTGCGGACTCGCGCCGAGCGGAAGCGCGCGGTGACCGCGTACCTGATTCCCGAGTACGACGAATCCCTCACGGGCGGGCGGGACTTTGGCGACATCGACACGGCGAAAGGCGAGGGGACATGGACGCCGTTCGTCAAACCGCTGGTCATCGGATCGCAGCGCGCCGGTATGTGGCGCCGCACGATGTCTTCGTCAGGCGCGATCATCGAGGTGAGCCTGTTCGCGAAACTCACCGCGCCGCAGCGGCGTGCGCTGGAGACGGCGGTCGCGCGATATGGCGTGTTCCTCGGCGTGCCTGCGGAGTTGCTGGAGATCTGACCAGGGCCGACTAAACGCCCTCGCCCCATCCGGCATCGAAGCTCACGATGACCCTGGTTTCCGCCGGACCACAACGAGGAGACGTCAGATGAGGAAACGCCACCAGTTCGCCCTGCTCACCGTCGCGCTGCTGTCGGCCACTGCGTTCACGTTCGGCGGCTGGGCCATCGTCTCGGTGGACGACATGCCGGAGCACTTCGTCGTCGGCAAGCCGACCGAGCTGTCGTTCGTCGTGCGCCGGCACGGTACGCACCCGATGATCGACACCCGCCCGACGGTGACGTTGAACTCCGGCAGCTCGACAGCGAACGCGGCGGTGAGGCTGTCCACGCAGCCCGGACGTTTTGTCGCCACGCTCGTGCCCCCGCGCGCCGGCGATTGGTCGGTGCGCATCCAAAGCGGATTCGGCCCTGCGGAAACCTCGATGCTTCCCACGAAGGCGATCGCGGCCGGCGCCTCCGCTCCGGCGTTGACCGAGGTCGAGCGCGGTCATCGCCTGTTCAGCGCGAAGGGCTGCGTAAGCTGCCATGTCGTCGGCAGCGAGGGCATCGCGGGGTACAAGATGGGCCCTGAGCTGACGGGCAGGACCTTCCCCGCGGAAGCACTCGCGCGATTTCTCAAGAATCCGGCGGCGAACCCGATCACGCGGGTCGCGGAGCAGAGGATGCCGCAGATGGAACTCAAGGACCGGGAAATCGCCTCACTCGTCGCGTACATCAACTCGGCGAAGCAGCTCTCGTCGAAGAACTAGTCTGTCATCCTGAGCGAAGCGAAGGATCTGCACCTCACGCACGGAAACTGCACGTGCAGATCCTTCGCTGCGCTCAGGATGACAACGCTACTCGTAGCGCAGTGCCTCGATCGGATCCAGCCGCGCCGCGCGACGCGCCGGCACCACGCCGAACACCAACCCGATACCCACCGACACCGCGACGGCGATCAGTGTCTGTAGCAGCGGCGCACTCGCCTCGACATTCATCAGCGCGGTGACGCCGCGTCCCGCCGCGAGCCCCACCACAATGCCGAGCAGCCCGCCGATCCCCGTAAGCGTCGCGGCCTCGATCAGGAACTGGAACATGATGTCGCGCCGAGTGGCGCCGAGCGCCTTGCGGATGCCGATCTCGCGCGTGCGCGCCGTGACGGACACCATCATGATCGCCATCACGCCGATGCCGCCCACCATCAACGCCACCGACGCGAGCACGATCATCACGAGAAAGAAGATGTCCGTCACCGACATGAACACGTTGAGGATCTGGTCCTGGCTCAACAGGTCGAAGTTGTTCTTGTCCGCCGGCCTTAAGCGCCGCATCTCGCGCATCATGATGGTCACCGCGTCCTGAGCGTCGGCCACCGTGATGCCGGGCTTCGGCTTCACGACGATGAACAGCGCGTTCGTCTTGTCGATGTTGTACGCGTGCCACGTGAACTCGAACGGCAGGATCGCACCCACCTCCTGCCCCGGCGGTGAGAACACGTTCGCCGGGTCCTGATACAGCCCGATCACCGTGAGCGGCCGTCCGCCGATCATCACGGTCTTGTCCAGCGGTAGCTCGCGGCCGAAGATCTGTCGCGCGTGCCGCTCCTGGAGCACGGCCACCGCAGCGCCGGTCCTGAGCTCGTTCTTCGTGAACCAACGACCCTCCAGCAGCTCGCCGCCGATGATCTCCTGATAGCGGTCGTCCGCGCCGTAGACGATCACCGCGCGCGTGCGCGAGTTGCCGTAGTTCACCCGCGCCTGCAGTTGCGACCAGATGCCCGCATAGAGAATCTGCGGCAGCTGGCCCATGCGCAGCGCTTCCTCCGGACGCAGATCTGGACGAATGCGAATGTGCGCCGGAAGCTGGTCGGGATTCACCGGCGTCGACGAGAGGAACTTCATCACATAGAACGTCGTCGGGCCGGCGAGGCTGATCGTGTTGAGGATCTGGTCGCGAATGCCGGCGACGATCGTCGCCATGGTCATCACCGTCGCCACGCCAATCACGACGCCAAGAATCGTCAGCCCCGACCGCAGCTTGCTCACGCGCAACGCATCGAGCGCGATGCCGAGGCTTTCGGTGAGCTGGTCGGTAGAGATGAGGCGCTTCATTCCGCCCGCAGTGCCGTGATGGGATCCAGCCGCGCCGCGCGCCGCGACGGATACACGCCGAACAGCACGCCAACTCCCGCGCCAAGCACCAGTGCGAGCACGACTGACCACCAGGTAATGCGTGCCGGCAATGGCGACGCAAACGCCACCAGCTCGGCGAACGCCCAGCCCGAGAGCACACCGATGATCCCGCCCATCACCGAGAGCGCAATGGCTTCGGCGAGAAACTGTCGCTCGATGTCGCGCGCTCGCGCGCCCACCGCTTTCCGGATGCCGATTTCGCGCGTGCGCTCGCTCACCGCCATCAGCATGATGTTCATGATGACGATGCCACCGACCACGACACCGATGGCGACCACCGCGGGAATGACGCTGAAGAGCACCGCGGTAAGGTTCTTCCAGAACGCCACGAGCGCCTCCGCCGTCTCCACCGAGAAGTTGTTCTCCTGGCCAGGACGCAGGTGTCGCGCGAGCCGCATGGCTTCCTCCGCGCGAGACATGCCGGTGGCCACGTCTGCGGCCTCCGCCATCTTGACGGAGATGGACGTGCTGGCACCATGCCCGTAAATCAGCTCGTAGCGCGAGAGCGGAATGAGGGCAATCGCGTCGAACGACTGGCCAAGGACGCGCCCCTTGGTGGCGAGCACGCCGACGACCTCAAAGCGCTCGTTGGCGAGCCTGACTTCCTGCCCGATCGGGTCCGATGATTCGAAGAGCTTCTCCGCCACCTCATGACCGATGACTACCACCGGGCGTCGCTGCGCTTCGTCCACGTCCAACAGGCCGCGGCCGCGCGCGAACTTGTAGTCCTGTACTTCCTGGTATGCCGCGGTGATGCCGCGCACCTGCACGTCGCCCACTTCGCGGCTCCGCCACTGCACGTTGGAGAGCGGCTCGGGGAAGCCGGACGTCACGGCGATGGCTTGTGCGTCCGGCAACGCGCCGCGCACCACGTCGTAGTCCGCGCGCGTGAGCACCGGCCGCCGCGACACCTTCTTCCACATCTCGTCGTCGAAGAAACCGATCTGGATCGGAATGCGACGCACCTGGAATGCGTTCGTGCCGATCAGCGAGTTCGCGACGTTCTCCTTGACGTACGAATTCATCCCCTGGATGACGGCGACGACGGCGACGAGAAACGCCACCGAGACGATGATGCCGAGCAGGGTGAAGAAGCTGCGGAGCTTGTTGGCGCGGATCTCGGCAAGCGCCGTGATGAGGACGTCGACGAAGTGCATGCGTGGTGAGAATGACACGCCGGAGGCCGGTTGTCGCAAGCCCGCGGCGCCGCAGTGAAGGAACGATTCGCCCGCACGGGCTGTCCAAGTGTGTCATGGGCGCGATATTTCACGTCCGCGACGCTCGACCAACCCACACGGAGTACGGCATGACCCGACGGATGTTCCGGACCACCCGCGCTGCATGCCTTCTCGCGCTCGCCATGCCCTGCGCCACGTCGGCGGCGCAGGACCGGCTGAAGACGTATCCGGGGTATCAGTCCTACCAGGACTATCAGACCGCGTTGCGGGGCGTCGCGCCCGGAATGCAGGCCGGCTCGATCCAGGCGCGCTGGGTGGACGCGTCGCACATCGAGTTCGTCAAGGCGGGCAAGCGCTACCGCTACGACGCGCGCGCCTTCACCTCCGTGGAGTTGCCGCCGGCAGCGACCAATGCCGGCCAGCGCATCAATCGCGAGCGCGGGCGGCAGTTCGACTTCGCCATGTCGCCCGACAGCAGCCTCCGCGCCTACTACAAGGATCGCAACCTGTGGCTGTCGAAGGCGGACAGCAGCAACGCCGTGGCGATCACAACGGCGGGCAGCACCGCCGCGCGCACGAAGTTTGGCAGCGCGAGCTGGGTGTACGGCGAGGAGCTCGACCAGACTAGTGCGATGTGGTGGTCTCCGGACGGTCGCAAGCTCGCCTACTACGGCTTCGACGAGAGCAAGGTCCCCGACTACCTGTTGCAGCTCGACCAGACGAAGCTCTACAGCACTGTCGACACCGAGGCGTATCCGAAGGTCGGCTACCCCAATCCTGTCGTGGACCTGTACGTCTACGACGTTGCCACGAAAACGTCAACGAAGCTCGACATCCGCGACGGCAAGCCCTTCGAGCCCGATGCGCTTGGCTATTACGCCTACGGGGTCCAGTGGTCTCCCGACTCGAAGGCCCTGCTGTTCAACCGCACCAACCGTCGCCAGAACATCATGGAGCTCACGGCGTGCACGCCGGAGGGCGGCAAGTGCCGCGCGGTGGTGCACGACGAATGGCTCCCCAGCTGGACGGAGAACAACCCGGAGATGCGCTTCCTCAAGGACGGCCAACGCTTCATCTGGGCGTCCGAGCGCACGGGGTTCCGCAATTACTTCCTGTACGATCTATCAGGCAAGCTCCTCGCGACGCTGACCAACCACGCGTTCGAGGTAAATGGCATCGTCGGCGTGGACGAGGCGACCCGCACGCTGTACTACACGGCGCGCAGCGGCGACAACCACATGAAGGTCCAGCTGCATCGCGTGGGATTCGACGGCAAGGGCGACCGCCGCCTCACCGATCCCTCGCTCACGCACGCGATCTCGGCGTCGCCGGACGCGCAGCGCTTCGTGGATGTGGCCGAGCGTCACGATGTACCGCCTGCGACGCGATTGCTCGATGCGAACGGGAAAGTCATCGCCGAGCTGGGCGCCAGCGATCGCGCGGCGTACGACCGCTTGCGTCTCCAGCCGAACGAGATCTTCACGTATCCCTCGGCCGACGGCGTGACGATGCTGCATGGCGTGTTGCAGAAGCCGGTCAACTTCGATCCGTCGCAGAGGTATCCGGTGCTCGTGAGCGTGTATGGCGGGCCGGCCACGAATGGCGCGAGCGAGCGCTTCGCGCCGCCAAGCACGTTGACGGGTTACGGGTTTCTCGTCGTCAGCCTGGATTCGCGCAGCGCGACTGGTCGCGGCAAGAAGTTCCTCGACGCGATCTACCAGAAGCTCGGCACGGTGGAGATCGACGACCAGGCGGCGGGCGTGAAGTCGCTGTGCGCGCGGGCGTATGTCGACTGTTCGAAGGTCGGCATCTTCGGCACGTCGTACGGCGGGTACGCGTCGGCGATGGCGTTGCTGCGACACCCGGACGTGTTCGCCGCGGCGTCGGCGTCGTCACCGGTGACGGATTGGCGGCACTACGACACGATCTATACCGAGCGCTACATGTGGACGCCGGAGGGCAACACGCCTGGTTACGATGCCGGCTCGGCGATGACGTACGTGGACAAGCTGAAGGGCCGCCTGATGCTGTATTACGGAAGCGCGGACAACAACGTGCATCCGAACAACGCCATGCAACTCATCGCCGCGCTGCAGCGGGCGGGCAAGAGCTTCGAGGTCCAGGTTGGTCCGGACCGGGGGCATAGCGCCATCAGCACGGACCGGATGATGGAGTTCTTCATCGAGAACCTGGTGCTGACGAAGTCCTCGGGCACTAAGGTGACGTCGGCGCAGCCGTAAGTTCGTAAAAGAAGGTGCAGATCCTTCGCTGCGCTCAGGATGACAGCACGTAAGGTGCAGATCCTTCGCTGCGCTCAGGATGACAGCACGTAAGGTGCAGATCCTTCGCTGCGCTCAGGATGACAGTACGTAAGGTGCAGATCCTTCGC